>NZ_CP149803.1:613571-920357 GCF_037943105.1 Pseudomonas sp. TMP9 | reverse complement strand
GGAGAAGCGCACGCGCACTCGTTGTGAGGGCTCAGTGCTTTCATAAAATTGAAAGCCGCGGGAATGCAGTTCGATAGCGTTGCCGGCCACCGACACACCACCGGGACCGGCCACGGCGTTTTCACGGCGATAGCCCAAGGCGTCCAATTCCTTGAGAAAGTCATCCTTGGCCAGCTTCTGCCCAACAAATAACTCCAATGGCCGGGCATATACTTTGGCGGGCACGGTCCACCGCTTGCCAGAAAACTTCTCCTGGACCACCGCATCGAGATAAACCGCAAACACGGCGAACACCACCAAACCGACCAGGCTGAGCTTGATAGCCCAGCCCAACCAGGGGCGCATACCGCCAGAACGGCGCTTAGAACGGGGACGAGAAGATCGGGTACGAGTCATGGCGCCGCATTATACGCACTTTGCCGACTTGTCAGCAGGCCGTAGCAGCGGTTTGCAGATGGGTGTTGAGCGGCCATAATGGCCGCCTCTTATTCAGTCCAACGCCAAGGATCGCCCGTGAGCCAAGCCCTGATCGCCGCACTGCAGAACCCGGCCCTTTACCCTCATCCCGTGGAGCAGTTTCAGGTCATCGAAACCCATATTTCCTGGGTGTTACTCACCGGGCCATTTGCTTACAAGATTAAGAAACCGGTAAATTTCGGCTTTCTCGACTTCTCCGATCTGAGCGCGCGTGAACACTTCTGCCAAGAAGAGTTGCGCCTTAACCAGCGCCTGACCCAAGACCTTTACCTGGAAGTACTGCCCATCAGCGGTAGCGTCGATGCACCGCAACTGGAGGGCAGCGGCCCGGCCATCGAGTTCGCGCTAAAAATGCGCCAGTTCCCACAAAGTCAGCTGCTCAGCGATGTGCAGGCGCGCGGTGAGTTGAGCGAGGGGCATATTGATGGCCTAGCTAAACAGATTGCTGACTTCCACCGCATAACCCCAGCTGTAGAAGCCAATCACCCACTGTGCACGCCAGAGGCGATCGTTGCGCCGATGCGGCAGAACTTTGAGCAAATTCGCCCGATGCTCAGCGATGCCGGCGACCTGCAACAACTCGCAGCTTTGGAGGCTTGGACCGAAGCCAACTTTGCACGCCTAGAACCGCTCTTGGCCAAACGTGCGGCTAGTGGGTCCATCCGCGAATGCCATGGCGACATTCACTTGGGTAACGCCACCCTGATGAATGATCAGGTGGTGCTGTTTGACTGCATCGAGTTCAACGAACCTTTTCGCTTAATCGATATTGCCCTGGACGCCGCCTTTCTGGCCATGGACCTGGAAGATCGCGGCCTCAAGGCGCACGCCTGGCGCTTTATCAATGGCTGGTTAGAACACACCGGTGATTACGCGGCACTGGAGTTGCTGAACTTCTACAAAGCCTACCGGGCGCTGGTGCGCGCCAAGGTCGCATTGTTCAGCT
Source organism: Pseudomonas sp. TMP9 (assembly GCF_037943105.1). NCBI lineage: Bacteria > Pseudomonadati > Pseudomonadota > Gammaproteobacteria > Pseudomonadales > Pseudomonadaceae > Pseudomonas > Pseudomonas vesperimontis. The sequence goes on along the minus strand of NZ_CP149803.1, from coordinate 918,934 downwards.
TGGCTCATCAGACCGATGCCGTGCAAAGAGCAGTGACCCTGCGCCAATACCGCAATTACGCCAACCTGGCCGAAAGCTATAGCGCCATCCCCTCGCGCTTCTTGGCCATTACCCACGGCGTTTCCGCTGTGGGCAAAAGCCATGTCGCCATGCGCTTGGTTTCAGCCCTTGGTGCCATTCGCCTGCGTTCAGATGTGGAGCGTAAACGCCTATACGGTGAGCAGCAGGACGTTAATGTCGGCAAACTCAGCGCCGGCATTTACAGCCAAGACGCCAGCGCCGCGACGTATCAGCGCCTTCACCAACTGGCCGAGGCTGCGCTGCGAGCCGGTTTTCCGGTGGTCATCGACGCCACTTACCTCAAACATACCCAGCGTGATGCCGCCAGCGAGGTTGCTGAAGCATGCGGCGCGCCCTTCCTGATATTGGATTGCAATGCACCTGATGACGTAATCGCCAGCTGGCTGGACCAACGTCAAGCCGTCAGCACTGACCCGTCCGACGCAACCATGGAGGTCGTGCGCGCTCAGCAAGCCAGCCGCGAATCACTGAGTGAAGATGAGCGCCTGCAAAGCAGGCGTGTAGAAACTCACCAAAGCGCCAGCATGGACAGCTTGATCGCCAGCATTCGTCAGCGTCTTCCGGGCTTGTAATGACGTAACAGGGCAACTGTATTGCGGCGCGAGCAAATCGCGCTGCGACTTCTATACTGACGTTGTGTCCCCCACGGAGGTTTCACATGAGCAGGCCCCGCATACTCGATAACCCACTGTACGTCCTCATCCACGATGAGAAGATCCCAATCTTTAATGCGCAGAAACCCAAAGACACAGTTATCGACCTGAGTGACGGCGATTTTCGTGGGCTCGACTTGCGTGCGCTAGATGCGCAAGGCGTTAACTTCACTAACGCCTACTTTCGCGGCACTGACCTGCGCGGTCTTGACTTGCGCAACGCACACCTCGAAGGCGCTAGCCTGGCTCACGCACAGATTTCCGGGGCCTACTTCCCGACTGAACTAACGGCCGATGAAATCCTTATGTCAGTTAATTTTGGTACCCGCCTGCGCTACAACACCCGTTAAACAACACTAGGTTTTGCCGAGTGTTTGGCGCAACCATGGTTTAAGCGGCGAAAACGACGCCAAATAGCTTTTCGTCATCAGCTGACCGCTACACGCTCAAGCAGTAACGTGACACTGACTCCATCCGCACGACTGCTTGGCAGCGCAAGGAGGCTTCATGAACGACGAACTGCAACACCTGAAAAACCTCGGCAAAACTTCAGCCCAATGGCTGCATGCGGTTGGCATCCATAACGCCAACGACTTGCGGCGCTTGGGTGCAGTTAGCGCCTACCGAGCAGTCCGCGCGCGGGGTTTCAGAGCCTCTAAAGTGCTGCTCTACGCGATTGAAGGCGCACTGCTCGATGTGCACTGGAATGAACTGCCGCCAGGGCATAAAGCCGAACTGAATGGTCAGCTCGATGAAAGTTTGCAGCACAACAAGAGCTAGCTCACAACGTCTTCGCCTTTTGATTTACCAGAGGCCCGCTGGCCTCTATTGTTTTAGGGACGTTCGTGCGGTTTAGTGTGCCCAGCCAGTTCAAGGAAATTCGCTCATGTATTTACTCGGGGAGCAACCGGCTTACGCCGATCAGCTGATCAACCGACTGCAAAGCATCCCCACTCAATTGCTCGATGGGCTCGCACCTGCTGGGCCTCCACTGCAACTGGAGCGTGTTGAAGATCTGGCCACGCTGCTGCCAGGTAACCAACTATTCATCATCGAAAATGGCCTGCTGCATGCGGTGGTTGATGAACGTCCGCTGTTTTATCTGCAAGAAGGCGATCTGGTTGGCCTGCGTCAAGGCATAGATATACCCAGCTGCCGTTACAGCAGCGAAGAGCAGCTGAGCCTAGTCCCCTACTCACGCAGCGATGTGTTTAAACACATTTATGCCAGCGAGCAGCGTCAGGAACTGTTTATTCAGTACCTGATTGGTCACACCGCTTTACTGTCTGATGCGTTGGCGCGCTTAAAGCAGCCAGAAATCCGTCCAGCCACCGGCTTCCAGCACTTTGCCGCGGGCGAAGAACTGATCCACCAGGGCGATATCGCCGACAACGTTTTTATCATTATCGAAGGCCATGCCGAGGCTTATGTCGATGGGCATAAGGTCGGTGACGTGCAGAAGGATGAAATCTTCGGTGCCATGGCGGTGTTCACTCGTGAGAAGCGTAGCGCCACCGTATTGGCAAGCGAGCCATGCACGGTGATGGTCATCCCCAAAGAACAGTTCCTTAGCCTGATGCAAAGCAACCCGCGCATTGCCCACAGCCTAATCGAGAGCATGGCCAAGCGTATCGACCTGCTAAATAAGGAAGTCACTCAGTTACGCCTACCTGACGACGTTTCCTGAAGCTTGCAGCAGTCTAAAACCCGACCTTGTGTCGGGTTTTTTGTGCATGCGCTGAATCTGGTTTTGCCCGAGACAGAAAAGAACACCTGACGGTGTTGACATGCAAATGGGAATTGTTATTATTAGCACAACTGGTCGCGAGATCAGCCGATACGCTTTAGAGACCTTCAGTCGGTCCCTTCAGATTATCTCCTCATCAGGCTAATCACGGTTATTGACCCGGCTCTTGCCGGGTCTTTTTTTGCCCTGCCGTTTTTAGCAGCTGGCCCCTTGGGGCCGCTGTGCTCGTTGAGCCCCAAAGGGCAGCGGCTCAGCAAAGCGTAGCCAGCGGCTGGCATCAGCAGCCTCAGGTAAACACCACAGATTCCCTGCTCAGCCTCACTGACCTCAGGCTAGGGACGCAGTACGGCGCAGTGATCCTGCTCAACTTGTCCTGCGGTGAACCACACAAAATCAGCTGACTGAGCGCTAATCGGGCTGCCCACCTGGGCCAAAATCAGCACTTGCAAGCCTTGTTCAGCACGCAAATCCTGCATGTGTAGTGGCACGCCAAGGTCGCGGCGGGCATGGAATGAGCCGGCAAACAGCAGGCTTGGCTGCGGAGCGGCGAGAATTACTTCAGCCATACGCCGATCGCGCTGCTGCTGCACGGCCAGCATCGCGGGCAGCTGGCTTTCCGGCAGCAGGTTGCAATGCGACTGACGAATCTGCTCGAACAGCGCGTCGCGCACTGGCTGTGCTGTGGACGCCTGGCCCTCCAGTTGCGGCACTTGGGCATAAACCTGCATGATTTCGCGACGTTCAAGATTGGCCGCCAGCAACGGATAAGGCTGGCGCAGGGCATGCTGCACCAATGGCCCGTACAACGACCACGCCCAGCCGGGCTGCCACGCCAGGGCTCGGAGCATGTCTTGCGGCGCCTGCCCGGCACCGATGGCGGCACGCACCTCATCGACCTTAACTTGCTGATCCGGGGTGAGCATTTCTAGCAGCAAACTGCCCTGCGGTCGCTGCGCTGCCAGGGCGCGCAACAACCAGAGCTGCAGCGCATGGTGGTCCGGATTATCGTGGCGTTCCCCCACTACAACCCTGGGGGCTGCAGCCAAACGCTCGACTAACTGTGTTGGGCTCAGTAACGCACCGGTCTTTACATCAACAATCTGCCCGAGCTGGGCATGCTCAAGACCCTGAGGGCTTTGCCATGCAGGCAACGTAGGTAAGGAAGCCTGACAGGCACTCAACAACGCAACAACCAGCAATAACGCGATACGCATAACAATGACCTTAGCGAGCAACGATTAAGGGGTGACCCCTTTCCGGATGCTGCTGCACCAGTACCTCCAGCCCGAACACGGCCAGCAGAGGCTCAACGCGAAGCACTTGCTCAGGGCTGCCCATTGCATGGGGGCGGCCGCGCTGTAGCAGCAACAGGCGATCACAATAGCGCGCCGCCAGATTGAGATCATGCAGAATTACCAGCACCGCTGCGCCCTGCCCTGCGAATGCCCGTGTTGCCTGCAGCGTGGTGTGCTGATGCAGCGGATCAAGCATTGAGGTGGGTTCATCGAGCAACAATATCTGCCCTTCACCACCCGGCCAAAGCTGCGCAAAGACGCGGGCAAGATGCACGCGCTGACGCTCACCACCCGACAACGCTAAATAACTGCGCCCAGCCAAATGCAGCGCATCGGCAGCCTCTAACGCCTGCTTGATGATCTGCCCATCCCGCAGCCGGCCACTGGCATGCGGCAAGCGACCCATCGCCACCACTTCCTCCACGCGAAAGGCAAAATTCAGCGTTGAGGTTTGCGGCAATACCGCTAGGCGTTGCGCACGCTCACTGCCCGGCCAGTCCTGAAGCCGCCGCTGATCGAGCCAAACATCGCCATGGCTCGGCTGCAGTTCGCCACACAAGGCGCTGAGTAGGGTGCTCTTACCGGCGCCATTAGGGCCCAGTACGCCAAGCACTTCCCCAGGTCGCAGCTCCACGTTGATATCCGCCAACACCGTGCACGGGCCGCGCTGTACCGCTAAATTTTCTGCACGCAGCATCAGGCACGTCCCCGCAGCAAGAGATAAAGGAAGAACGGCGCACCAATCAGCGCCGTGACAATACCGATCGGCAGTTCCGCCGGCGCCAGCAGCAACCGCGCCGCTAAGTCTGCCAGCAGCAGCAAGCTAGCACCCGCCAATGCCGAGGCTGGCAACAATACGCGGTGATCCGGACCGACCATTAAACGCACCAGGTGCGGCACCACCAGGCCGATAAAACCGATCATGCCCGCTGCCGCCACGGCCGCGCCCACCCCCAGCGCCGTACAAAAAACCAACTCAGCTTTGACTCGCTCTACAGCAAAACCCAGATGGCGCGCCTCCGACTCGCCCAGTAGCAATGCGTTCAGCGCCTTGGCCCGGCGTGGTAACCACAGCGCCACCGCCGCCGTCACCAGCAGCAACGGCCACAGGCGCGCGTAACTGGCGCCATTAAGACTGCCGAGATTCCAGAAGGTCAGAGTACGCAAGGTGGCGTCATCGGCCATGTAGGTAAACAGGCCGATGGCCGCGCCGGCCAGTGCCGTCAGCGCAATACCGGCCAAGAGCATGGTCGCCACATGGGTTTCGCCATCGCGCCGCCCCAGGCGATACACCAGCGCCGTCACCCCAAGGCCACCGATAAAAGCGAACAGCGACAACACATAAGGTGCGAATACCTCCGGCAATCCGCCTAAAGCTGCGCCGCCCACAATCGCCACGGCCGCTCCTAGCGCAGCACCGCTAGAAACACCAATCAGCCCGGGATCAGCCAGCGGATTACGAAACAGCCCCTGCATCGCCACCCCGCACAGCGCCAGCACGGCGCCCACCAGCAAGCCGAGCAAAGTACGTGGCAAGCGAATTTGCCCAAGAATCAGCTCAGTTTGAGCTAACCCTTCACCCTCCACAGGTAGGCCGAGCAAGCGCAACGCTGCCTTGAGGGTATCCGCCAGCGGCAAACTGACCGGACCCAAGGCCAGGGATAACCAGAGCGCAAACGCCAACAATAGGCTCAATGCGATAAATAATGAGCGCGGACGAATAACAGGATTCATGGTGTGGGCTTAGTGGTGGCGAGCAAAGAGTGGCTGGCAGGATAAAAGGCTGCGGACAAGGCCGCCAGCCCATCTGGCAAACGCGGGCCGAGACCGCCGACCAGTAGCGTCGGGTCGAGCATCAACAAACGTTGATTACGCGCCGCACGGGTCGCCGCCAACGCAGGATTCTGCTGCAACAGCGCCTCACGCGCGGCAGCACCGGAAAGGCTGCGATCGGCAATGATCACCACCTCAGGATCAAGCGCCAGCAAGGCTTCGGTCGACAGCGCCTTGAAGCCGCTATGACTGGCCAGGTTGCGCCCGCCGGCGCGCGCGATCAACCAGTCGGCCGACGTGTCCTTGCCGCCAACCATCGGGCTACCACCCGCATGCCCAAGTAACAACAGCACCCCCGGCGGCGCCTGCTGACGCTGTGCAGTCACCAGCCAATCAGCTTGCTGCTGCAAGCGCTGCTGATAGGCCGCAAAAGTCTGATCTGCGCGTTGCGACGCGCCCAACAAGCTGCCGATGCGCTGCAAGCTGGTTTGCAGGCTGGCCAGATCCGCCTTGGACGAGAGCATTTCCACCCGCACACCGGCGCCACGCAGTTGCGCCAGCACGGGCGGCGGGCCCATTTCCTCGCTGCCTATCAACACATCAGGACGTAGGGTCAGCATGCCTTCAGCCGCCAACTGCCGCTGATACCCGATGCTCGGCAACGCGCGCAGCGACTGCGGATGCTGACTGGTAGTATCCACACCCACCAGACGGCTTTCGCCGCCTAGCGCCACCACCCACTCACTGAGCGAGCCGCCGGAACTGATCCAGCGTTGCGGCAACGGCTCGGCGGCCATTAACGAGGCACAGGACAACAAGCTCGCGCAGAAGGCGAGCAGAGTATTAAGGCGTTTCATGATTGGCCTCTAGAAGAATGCGACTGTCCTGAATGCCCTGCTGTTGCAGCAGCGCCATCAGGTCGAGAAATGCCGACAGCGGTGCCTGACGATCCAGCGCCAGGTCCAGTCCCGCTGCGTTGTCGGCGGTAAAGGCTAAGGTCAGTTCAGTGCGCAGCGCGCTGAAATCCGCCTGCTGCGTGCCGTTAATGCGCCAATTGCCTTCGGCGGAAAGCTGTATTTGCATCCGCTCGCTGTTGCCGGCATTTGCCGTCGGCAGTGCTTCGCGGCTCTGCGGCAACTGCAAGGGCAGTTCCAGCAACGGCGTTTGCGCGGTCAGCAGAAAGAACACCAGCACGATAAAAATCACATCGAGCAACGGCGTCAGATCGGGCAACAGATTGCTCTGGGTGCTGTTGGCGGCGGGCAGACGAATCACGGCAACACCCACTGGTTAGCCAGTGGGCTGCCGGTCAGTTCCAGCTCCAGTCCGTCTAACGCCAGTTGGCAGCGATTAAGCAGCGCCTGCAAGCCTTCCAGGTAGCGCTCGGCCCACAAGGCAAAGCCCTGCCCCGCCGCCAACGCCGGGATGGCGACCAGCAAGCCCCAGACCGTGGTGTACAGCGCCTGCCACAAACCATCAGCAAGTAACGCGGGGGTTACCGGGCTGTCCTGCCCAGCGATAGTGGCAAACATTTCCAGCATGCCCAGTACTGTCCCAAGCAAACCAAGCATCGGCGCCAGCATGCCGATCAGCTGCAGCAAGCGCAGCTGGCGATTGAGGCGCTGACGCTCCTCCAGCAGCCAGCAGCCTAATAGCTCTTCACGCTGCACAGCCGGCAAGGCACTATGCTTGAGCAACAACGCCAGGCCATAGCGCCAACCGCGCGCACGGCCTTTGCAATGCTCACGCTCACAGGTGCGACAAGCGCTCACTGCAGCACGCCCGGCAGCTTGACTCAGCGGCTGCAAGCCAATAAACAGCCAGAGCCGCTCCAGAATCAGCGCCAGCGCCAGCAGCGAACACAGCGCCAGCGGCCAGCCCAGCGGCCCCATCGCACTCCACCACTGGCTCATCTCAGCACTCCAGCGCAGCAGTGCTTTCGGCCAGGGCGCGCCAGTCTTCACGTTCAGGAATGCCAGGCTTGCGTGCGCCAAACAGCTGCACCACCAACTCGCCATGGGCATCGAAGGCTTCCCAGCTGGTGATCACGCCATCGCTGCTCGGTTTGCGCACCCGCCATAGCTCAGTCACGCCCGTGGTCTGCAGGTGCAGATTGAACTCGGGGTCGAGCACGTTGAACCAGCTGTCCATCCAGCGCAGGTTACGTACCGGGCCGGAGTGAATCTGGATGCAGTGGCGATTGCCGACAAACACCATGATCGGCACTTCGCGCGCACCGGCCTGCTCCAGCAGTTTCGGCAGCTCGCGCACGTCCAGCGGCTCGGCCCATTCACTCCCTGCCAGACGCAGCGCCTGGGTGCGTCTCGCCCCGTGCTTTTTCAGCAGAGCAAAGAAGTGGTGAGTGTCCTTGAGAGTCGACCAACCCACGCGCAGGGCATTCACATCCACCAGGGTATCGGCTTGCGCCGGGGGCACCTGGGGCAGCGGCAACAGGTCCAAATCGGTACGTTGCTCAGCCATACGGAAACGCTCCAGCAGTGGTGCCCAGGCATTTAGCTGGCTGTCCTCGGTGAGGAATACCTTGTGCACCGCGGTGCCTTGGCGGTCGAACACCTGGATGCTGCGCTGAACGCCTTTGGCCGTCTGTTCCTCGATGGCAAACACGCTGGCCCAACCGCCGAGGAACAGGCGCAGGTCGATATCAGCCGACACCACCAAGCCCATCTGCCCGTTGCCGGTCACCGTTACGTCGCGGTAGTAGCCTTTGCGCTCGTGTACACAATGCTCGTTACGGGTCAGCGCCATCACATAACCCAATTCGCCGAGTGCCGGCAGCAACTGCGCCCAGTCTGGCTGCAGGCGCACCGCGTCGACATCGAGACGGCTGGCCACCAACTCAGCCTCGCTGACCGCCAGACGCTCGGCGGCATCGCGGGCACGCAGGCGTGGTTGATCGCTGCGCAGCACCTGCCAGGCTAGATACAGATCATTGGTAGTCGCGACAGGCTGGACGTGTGTGCTCATGGAAAACTCCTTAGTAATTAATCAACGGCTCGCCGTCAAAGCGAACCGAATAGGGATCTGTATGCGGCTAGGCACGACCTGGCCGCCGCTGGTTTCAGGGCGAAAACGCCACTTGGCAACAGCCTCGAGGGCCGCGCGATCAAGGCTGTCTACGCCTGAAGAGCGCAGTACATTCAGGCTGCGCTGCTGGCCGCGCTCATCCAGGCGCACCTCAACCAGCACTTCACCTTGCTGGTTTCGCCGCCGCGCCTGAGACGGGTAGTTCGGTTGGCGTGGCGGATCACGAAAGCTCGGTTTAGCGCTGAACACTTCAGCGGTCGGTTGCGCGGCGACCGGCTTGGTAGGCACGACCTGAGCCGCTGCAACCACCACTGGCGACTGACTGGTTGTCTCGGTTGGCTGCGCTTGCACGGGCTGGCTTTGAGTTGGCTGTGCCACTAAAGCTGGCTTTGCCTTGGCCTCTGGCGCCTGCGTTGCAGGCTTAGGTGCCGGTGCCTTTCTAGGAACTACTGCCTGGCGTTGCGGTTGCTCTGGCAGCTTGATCGGAGCCGGTGCGGCCTGTTGCAGCACTGCAGCCAGGCGAAATACCTGGGGCGCTTCGCGGGTTTGCGCGGCACTCAACGCAGGCGGTTGCGCCTCGCCATGCAGCAGCCAGCCGGCGACATGCAGCGCCAGCGACAGCAACAAAAACAACGGCAAACGCAACATGCAGAAATCCAGTCAAATCGAATTAAATCCATTTGATAACTATTTGCATTTGCATGTCAATGTCGTTTAGGTTTGCCGCCGATGCCAACCCGGTGGCCACAGAAGCCGCCCGTACGATCCTGGAGTCCCCATGCACAGAAGCCCTCCATTCCCCCGCCGCACCTGGCTTGCCTTGCTATTGCTGAGCCCATCACTGGCACTTGGCGCCGAGAAAGCGCCGAACCAGTTCGACACGGTGACCGTCACTGCGACTCGAACCGAGCAAACCCTCGACCAAGTGCCGAGCACGGTGTCGGTACAAACCGAACGCGATATCGATCAGGAGAACGTGAAGAACATTCAGGACCTGGTGCGCTATGAACCCGGCGTTACCGTGGGCGGCACCGGCAGCCGCTTTGGCCTCGCGGGCTTCACCATTCGCGGCATTGGCGGTAACCGCGTGCTAACCCAAGTGGACGGCGTACCGACCCCAGATGCCTTCACCTTCGGGCCCTTCCTCGACTCACGCCGCAACTACGTCGACCCAGACACGGTAAAGCAGGTGGAAATCATCCGTGGCCCGGCCAGCTCGCTGTATGGCAGCGACGCCATTGGCGGTGCCGTGAGCTTCCTCACCAAAGATGCCGGCGACTACCTGGATGAAGGTGATGACGTCTACGCCCGCCTCAAAACGGGCTACAGCGGCGCCGACGACAGCTGGATGCGCAGCACCACCCTGGCCGCACGCCAAGGCCAGTTCGATGGCCTGCTGCACTTCGGCCGTCGCGACGGCCAGGCTCAGGACACCTTTGGCGGGCGTAGCGGGATCGGCGCACCGCGTGAAGAAGCCAACCCGCAGGATTACCGCGCCGACAACCTGCTGAGCAAAATCGGCTGGAGCTACAACGACAGCGACCGTCTGCAGCTGACCTACGAGACCCTGGAAGACCGCGCCAATACCCGCGTGCTCAGCGAATACAGCACCAACGCCGCCGTGCGCACCGCCGATGCCACGGACACCACCGACCGCCAGCGCGTTAGCCTGCAGCATCAATTCGAGCTCGACAGCGTGATCGCCGACCACGTTGACTGGCAGCTGAGCTATCAGGACAGCCAAATCCGTCAACGCACCGAACAAACCCGCTTCAGCGCGGGTCGTCTGCGTGAGCGCAGCCGCGATTCCACTTATGAGGAAAAACTGTGGGCGCTCAACGTTAAATTCGACAAGCTGTTCGAAACCGGTAGTGCCAAGCATCACCTGGTCTACGGCGTTGACATCAAACGTTTGGACAGCAGCGACCTGCGCCGTGGCAACGAGGTTTATGCCAACAATGGTTTGCCGGTACCGGCCATTCCGGGTAATGAAACCTTCCCACTGAGCGACTTCCCCGACCCAACGTCCACCGAGTACGCCTTGTTTGCCCAGAACAGCATCGAGATCGGCCGCTGGACCCTGTTGCCGGGTGTGCGCTATGACCATTACCAGATGAAACCGGACGTCACCCAGGAGTACCTGAATAGCCAACCGGTCAACAACAACCCTTCTGATTACAAAGACGCCGCCATTTCGCCCAAGTTCGGCGCGACCTACCAGCTCGATGACGCTCACAGCATTTACGGCCAGTACGCCGCCGGTTTCCGTGCGCCCAACGCGGTGGATATCTTCGGTGAGTTCATCAACTTTGCCCGTGGCTACCAAACCATTGCCAACCCCGACCTCAAGGCGGAAACCAGCGACAGCTATGAGCTCGGCTTGCGCGGCAACTACAGCGCCGGCAGCGTTGCCCTGGCGTTGTTCTACAACCGCTACGACGATTTTATCGAGCAGGTCACCCTGGCCAACGACCCAACCGGCAACGGGCGCATGACCTTCCAGTACCAAAACCTGGATCGCGTCACCATCCGCGGCGCCGAAGCCAAAGGTGAGCTGTTCCTCAACAGCGTTGGTCTGCCGAACGGCACCCATCTGCGCGGCTCGATTGCTTATGCACGCGGCAAGGACGAAGCCAGCGGCCAGCCGATCAACAGTGTCGATCCGCTGAAAGCGGTGTTTGGCCTCGGCTATGACGCACCCAGCGGGCAGTTTGGTGGCGAACTGGCCTGGACGCTGGTGGCGGCCAAAGAGCGCGTCGACCAAACCCAGACGGCCAATCAGTACGAACCCTCCGGCTACGGTTTGCTCGACCTGACTGGGTATTGGCAGGCAACTGAGCAACTCTCAGTGAACGCCGGCCTGTATAACCTGAGTGACAAACAATACTGGCAGTGGGGCGATGTACGCAGCATCAGTGAAGACAGCACCAGCCTGGACCGCTATACCCAGCCGGGCCGCTATGCTGCCGTGAATGTGGTCTGGGAAATCTGACCGCCACACCTGATAAGCGCGCTATTGCGAGCACTCAACCGAGTTCCACTTGGCGCAAGGATGCGCCCTGCTCTTTCACTTCCGCGCCAGGGCGGCATAATGCGCCCCTGTCGTGGAGGTTCCTATGTTGCGTTTATGTGCGCCGGATGAGCTGGCCGAAGGCCAGAGCCGGGGCTTTGAGATAGCTGAAGAGAAGCTGTTTGCCGTGCGCAAGGACGGCCAGCTGTATGCCTATCGCAATCGCTGCCCGCACCGTGGCATCCCGCTGGAATGGCAGCCCGAGCAGTTTCTCGACAGCAGCGCCAGCCTGATCCAGTGCGCCACTCACGGCGCGCTGTTTTTAATCGAATCAGGCGAATGCGTCGCCGGCCCCTGCGCCGGGCAATCGCTGCAAGCGCTTGTTATCCGTGAAAATGATCAAGGCATCTGGGTCGATCTAAACGACGCTTAACAACCTGTTTACGATCTCGCGAGCCCGAACCTGTTTTTCACACCGCAGGGCAGGCGCGCAGCAGAGCATCAATAAGTTTCAGAGCCCTGCGGCTTGCAGTCGCTTTGCATGCTCAACAAACAACTTCACCGGCTCAGCACCTTTGCCAACCAGGCCGAAGGTCTGATTGATGATATCGAAGTGGTCCATTGGGTACTGATCACCAATCACCGTGCCCAGGTGTGAGCTGTAACGCCCAACCATGCCGTCGCACTGCCCCACCTCGCGCTGAAAAGTCTTGGCAAACATCCGGCAGGCAACGTTCGGCCCGTCGAAGCGGTTGCCGCCTTTATCGGTAATGCCCGGCTGAATGGTGCCGGACCAAGAGTAGTAACGCACGCCATTGACCTCGGCCGCGCCCTCACCGCCCCAGACCTCCGGCAAACCCTGTGGGTACTGCACATTGAACGCCGCCACACCGTCGCTGGTGAGCGATTGCTGCGCCGCCGCCACATCCATCGGCAATGGCTCGCCTTTATAGCCGCGCTCCAGCCAGGCCATACAACGCGCCACCCCGCGCAATAAGCGCGCTAATAGACGCTCGCGCAGGCTGCCGTGTGGTGCCTTGCGCTTGAGAAAATCAGCTAATTCAGAGCCATGATTAGGCCCGGCGACGGAGGTCACAGACGCCACCCACTCAGGTTTCAATGCCGCCGCATAGCGAGCAGTCAGAGCGCCTTGGCTGTGACCAATAAGGTGGACTTTTTCTGCACCCGTCTGTTGCAACACCTCAGCAATACGCAGCAGTAACTGCTCGCCGCGCACCTCAGTGGAATGCACCGAAGACACCAGCACCGGGAATACCGTCGCGCCCAGCCGGCGCAACGCGCTGACGATGCCATACCAATAGGGATAGCCGAGCAAACTGATAAAGCCGAGTAAGCCGGGCACTAAAACCAGCGGGTAACGAGGGGCAGATGACGTCATGGCGAACCTTCCTGGTAACTGAGCGCTAAGCACCACACCCCCACAATGGTCAGTGTGCAGGGGCTGCACAGCCGCCCCCGGCTCAACGTTGCCTGAATATGACCACAGAAGGCTGCAATAATTACCCACAAGCGTGCACATGCATTGACCCAGCAGCCTGCTCACACCCCTGCAGGCGAGGCCTCAGTAGGCGGCAGGCGATAAAGCCAAATGCGCTTGAGCACCGTCGCGAACTGGCGCCACAGGCTGCCATTGTTGTAGACCTGGCCGTAACGCTCAGCGATTTCGCGCACCTCCAGCGCCAGCGCTGCATAACGGCGCGCCGGCAGATCAGGGAACAAGTGATGCTCAATCTGATGGCTTAGGTTGCCGGTGAGGATATGAAACAGCGGCCCGCCATTGAGGTTGCTGGAGCCACGTAACTGCCGCAGGTACCAGTGACCACGGCTTTCACCCACCACCGATGCTTTGCTAAACACCGCGGCTTTCTCAGTGAAGTGGCCACAGAAAATCACCGTAAAAGTCCACAGGTTACGGATTAAATTGGCCAGTACATTACCCGTGAGCACTGCCAGCGCATTGGCGCCGAGCAGCAGGGCCAATAACGGGAAGAACAGGTAATCTTTGCTCCATTGGCGGAGGATCTTGGTGTTGAACTGCTTGATCAACGGACGTACTTCAGCCTTGCTAAGCGTGCCTTTGTAGACCTTGTCCAAACGCAAATGCTGGATTGCAATCGAGTACTGAAACAGCAGCGCTTGAATCGTCACCCACACCGGTTGCCAGCGGTAAAAGGGCTTCCAGCGTTGCTCAGGGAATAGCCGCACCACGCCATAACCAACGTCATCATCCATGCCCAATACGTTGGTCCACGTGTGGTGCACATGGTTATGGGTGTGTCGCCAAAAATCACTGGGGCCGGCGATATCCCACTCATAGCTACGCCCGGCAAACTCAGGGTCATTCATCCAATCATACTGGCCGTGCATGACGTTATGTCCCAGCTCCATGTTCTCAAGAATCTTGCCCAGCCCCAGCAGCAGGGTGCCAAGCAGCCAGGTCGGCGGGAGCCAGCCGAGCATCAGCAGGCTGCGGCCGCTCCAACAGCACACACGCACGGCGGCGCGGATACGGCGGATATAGCGCGCATCCACCTCCCCAAGATCGGCCAAGGTGCGTTGCCGCAGTGCATCCAGTTCATTGCCGAAGGCGTTCATTTCATCTGCGGACAATTCGCGGTCAGCGCGCATGGGAATTTCCTCGCGGTTAAAGATCAATTTCAACATCACTGTGGGGCGCACTCACACACAGACGGATCGGCTGGCCCGGCTCGCTAAACAATGCACCGCTGCGTAAATCACGCACCGTGCCGCTGAGCAAGGTGCAGGTGCAACTGGCGCAAATCCCCTGACGGCAGCCGTGGGCTGGTTTCAACCCAAACATTTCCGCGTGCTCCAAAAGGCTGCGCTGGTTGTCGGCAACGCTGTGCTGATGGCTGCGGGCAAAACTAAGGGTTACCTGGCGCAGGTTACTGTCGGCACTTAACGTCGGCGGGGTGAACGCTTCGACCTGCAATGCCCCCGGCAAACCGGCAACGTGCCACCACTGCTGCACCTGACTGACAAACCCCGCCGGGCCACAGGCCAACACACGGCGTTGCATCAACTGCGGCACACTGGCCAAGTGCGTGGCGGTAAAACGTCCAGCCAGTTCTCCGGGCTCAACAGGTGCCTTAGTCAGCGACCAGCGCACTTGCAGGTTGCTGTACTGCGCCTGGAGCGCCTGCAACTCAGCGATAAAAGCCCGCTGGCCCTGACCGCGCACGTAATGCAGCAGCGTAACCGGCGCGCTGAAACCTTGCGCTAGAGCGGCGCGTAACAAGCCCAACAGCGGCGTAATACCACTGCCAGCGGCTAACAGCAGCACCGGCTGTGGCGTCTCTGGCCAGCTCAGCTCGCCATACACCGGGCCCAACTCCAGCGTATCGCCCACCGCCAAATGCTCCAGCAGATAGGGTGATACGCGCCCGCCAGCTTGATGCTTGATCGCCACCTGCAGGCGGCCGTTGGCGTGCACCGCAGTCAGGCTGTAGCTACGACTTAGGCGCACACCCGCATGCTCAAGGTACAGCTGCAGATGCTGACCCGGCTGCGCGCCGGACCAATTACCGTTGGCCTGCAGGCTCAGTTCGAGCATGTCATCGGCGACCCATTGGCGCTCGATGACCCGCGCAAACACACGGTTCAAACGCAGCGCTGGGTGCAGCAGCGCCAGCGTGGCGTCGACATCGCTCTCGCGTAACCAGCCCTGCGCAACCAGCACACGCAGCGGACGCATAAGGCGTGCAACCCGACGCACCCAAGCAAAAGGCATGAAGGCCATAACCAAGCTCCAGTGAACATTTGTTCACTAGAATGTCAGGGGCTTTTTATTCAGTCAACACTCGTACACTGAAAAAGAGACAAGCGGAGCTCGTTCGACGTAAACAGCCACCATTTGGTAGAGTGCGGCGCTGATTTCGTCATACAGAGCCAGGAAGCTTGAAACCACTTCAACCGCGCGCCGAACAAAAACTGCAAACCCGCCATGCTCTGATGGATGCGGCGCGCAGCCTGATGGACAGCGGTCGCGGCTTTGGCAGCCTGAGCTTGCGCGAGGTGGCACGCTGCGCCGGTATTGTGCCAACCGGTTTCTATCGGCATTTTGACGACATGGATGCTCTAGGCCTGGCGTTGGTGGCCGAAGTCGGCGAAACCTTCCGCGACACCATCCGCCAAGTCCGCCACCACGAGTTTGAGCTGGGAGGGGTGATCGATGCTTCGGTGCGCATCTTCCTCGACGCCGTAGCGGCCAACCGCGCGCAATTCTTATTTCTGGCGCGCGAACAATATGGCGGCTCGCAGCTGGTACGCCAGGCCCTCGGCGCCCTACGTGAGGGTATTACAGCCGACCTGGTCGCCGATCTGGCGGTCATGCCGAAACTGCAACACTTCGACGGCCCCGCGCAAAATATGATCGCCGACCTGGTGGTAAAAACCGTGTTCGCCACCCTGCCCGAGCTGATCGACCCGCCCGCTCCCAGCCTGCCGCTGCATGCCTCACCCGAGGTAAAAATGATCGAACAACTGCGTTTTATCTTTATCGGCGGCAAACACTGGCAGGGGCTCAGCCAGCCCCGCGATTAGCCGCACCAAAACTGCGCACACACACCGCCAACGCACCACTATTTTGCGCCCAAGGCTTTAGATTATTGCCGCATCACACCCGCACCGCAGGCGCTGTGCGGCGCACTGCCCGTTTGGCAAGGCCCTTGCTCTACAAACCGACATTGCCCTGCCGGAAACTGCCCCATGTTGGTGATCCACCGCCGTATTGCCGCCCAGCCGCACTGGGATGCCGAACTTGAACTGAGCTTTGAGGCCCGCAGCAAAAGCCGCCTGCGCTGCTTCAGTCGCAGCGGGGAGGATGTCGGCCTGTTCCTCGAACGCGGCCAACCGGCTCTGCAGGACAGCGAATACCTGCAAGCCGAAGATGGTCGCATCGTGCGTGTTATCGCCCGCCCAGAACCCTTGTTACACGTAACCTGCGCCAACCCCTTCGAGCTGATGCGCGCCGCCTACCACCTGGGTAACCGCCACGTCGCCTTGCAGCTGGGCGATAGCTGGCTGCGCCTGCCAGACGACTACGTCCTCAAGGCCATGCTGGAGCAACTCGGCGCAACGGTGACAAATGTCGAAGCGCCCTATCAACCCGAGCAAGGTGCCTACGGCGGCGGCCATCACCACTCACATGCCGGCGATGCCGAATTCAGCTATGCGCCGCGCTTGCATCAGTTCGGTGCGCGTAAGTGAATAAAGCCTGGCAGCTACTCAGGTTAGCCAGCCCGCAATTACCTATTGGCGGCTACAGCTATTCCCAGGGCCTGGAAATGGCGGTCGAACAGGGCTTGGTCGATAACGCAGAAAGCGCCCAACGCTGGATCGCCGATCAGCTACTGCTCAATCTCGCCCGCTTTGAAGCGCCGTTGCTACTCGCCCATTGCCAGGCAGCCGCGAGCGAGAACTGGACGCAGCTGAGCAACTTGGCCGAGCAACAACGCGCCAGCCGCGAAACCCGCGAGCTGCGTCTGGAAAGCCGGCAGATGGGTTATTCCCTGCAACAACTGCTCAGCGGCCTGCCGGAACTCGACGCGCCAGCACAGCAGTTGTTTAGCCAACTGGACGAACCCGGTTTGGCCGTCGGCTGGGCACTGGCTGCCCGTGCCTGGCAGATAAGCCCTGAGGATGCCCTCGCCGCCTGGCTGTGGGGCTGGCTAGAAAACCAGCTGGCGGTGCTGATGAAAACCCTGCCACTGGGCCAGCAAGCCGCGCAACGCCTGACCTCACAGCTGTTGCCGCTGCTGGATCAGGCGCAACACCAGGCCAGCAAACTTGAACCCCAACACTGGGGCAGCGCCGCCTTTGGCCTGGCCCTGACGAGCATGGCGCATGAGCGTCAATACAGCCGTTTATTCCGCTCTTGAACATAAGGAAGACTCACAGATGAACAGCCAACCCCTGCGTATTGGCATTGGTGGCCCGGTCGGCTCCGGCAAGACCGCGCTGACCTTGGCGCTGTGCCTGGCCCTGCGCGAGCGCTACAACCTAGCGGTGGTAACCAACGACATCTACACCCAAGAAGATGCGCAGTTTCTGGTGAACAACCAAGCCCTGGCCCCGGAGCGGATCATTGGTGTGGAAACTGGCGGCTGCCCACACACGGCGATTCGTGAAGATGCCTCAATTAACTTAGAGGCCGTGGATCAACTCAACCGGCGTTTTCCCGGACTCGACCTGATCATCGTCGAGTCCGGCGGCGACAACCTCTCGGCCACCTTCAGCCCGGAACTCTCGGACCTGACCATCTACGTGATCGACGTGTCGGCCGGCGACAAGCTGCCGCGCAAGGGTGGCCCGGGTATCTGCAAGTCCGACCTGCTGGTGATCAACAAAATCGACCTGGCCCCAATGGTCGGCGCATCGCTGGCGGTTATGGAGCGCGACACCTTGAAGATGCGCGGCGACAGGCCGTTTGTCTTCAGCAACCAAAAGATCGGCACCGGGCTAAGCGAGATCATTGCCTTTATAGAACGCCACGGCATGCTCTCCGCAGCCTGAAGCACAACCGCCCCTCGCCCGCTGGCGGGAGAGGGGCCGAGGGGAGAGCCACCTTTCCCTTGCCATCCAGTCAGGAGACACCCCATGAACCTGCGCAAAACCCTATTCGCCCTCGCCCTGTTCCTTAGCCCCGCCGTGGCCTTCGCTCACGCGGGTCACGATCACTCCGGGTTACTGGCCGGTTTGGCACACCCGGTATTCGGCCTCGATCACCTGCTGGCCATGCTCGCCGTTGGCCTGTGGGCCGCCCAACAATCCGGCGCGGCGCGCTGGGCTCTACCGCTAACCTTTGTGGTCAGCATGCTGGTCGGTGGCCTACTCGGTTTTAACGGCGTGCAGATCCCGCTGATGGAAACGGGTATTGCCGCATCAGTGCTGGCCTTCGGCCTACTGGTGGCTGTGGCTATTCGCCTACCGATGATCGTCGCCATCGCCCTGACTGCTCTGTTCGCCCTGACCCACGGCGTTGCCCACGGCCTGGAACTGCCAGTACTGACCAGCCCATGGGGCTACGCCGGCGGTTTCGTGGTTGCCACTGCCGCGCTGCACGCCAGTGGTTATGCCCTCGTACGCCTGCTACCCGGCGCAGCCGCGCCGTTGGTGCGCTTGCTGGGTGTTGTCTCAGCACTCACCGGTGCTTGGTTGCTGGCCGCCTGAACAGAGCATTGTCCGTTGCGCCATGAGCCTGCTGCGTTCACCGCAGGCTCATGGCGCACGTGACTGTACAAAAAACAACCAACCTCGTTCAGGCCACGGTCGCTATGGCCTAAACGCAGGCGTGCTCAGCTTATCCACAGAGTGCTCCACAGCAACCTTGGATAAGTTATCCACTGCGCACTTGGGTCGCGAAGCAAACCCTTGAAATATCGCGATTATTACTTGACTCGACACTGCGAAAATGACGTTTTAGCCGCGCTGATAAAGCTGATCAAAAAACGCTCAAAAGCTGTATAGCGCCGCCTCATAGGGGCTGCAAGCAGGCATACCAGAGTTATCAACAGCTCTACCCACAGCAGTTGTGGGCAACTTTAGCGGCTACTCCAAATCAGCCTGAATAAACAGGCTAACTTGTTGTTTATACGATAAATAATCAGCTGATCAAAAAACGCACAAGCACCTCTAAGCGCCATATCACTAGGCGTGTGTAAGCCTACTCCCACCTTATCCACAACTCACTCCACAGTCTTTGTGCACAACTAACCGCGCTTGCTGTTGGCCCTGTGCATAAAGTCGAGCATGGTCTGTGGCTATGGCCCCTATCGAGACAATCAACAGCCTAATCACAGGGTGCAGGCTTACAGTCAGGCAAACCGAAAAGGAGTGACCTTATGCCCTTCAATGATCTATTAAGCAGCCTGCTCGCCGCCTATGCGTGCGGAGCAAGTGGCAGCAGTAACGAGTAGCCCTCTGCGGGCCAGTCTTTGCGCTTGGGCACAGCAAGGCTGCTCGCCTATGGCTGATAGCGCCGCAGTGCCGTATAAATCTGCGCACTCTCGCCTTCAGCCCCTTTGGCGATGCCCCTTAAACGCAGAAAGGAATCCCGCCCATGGCCGGCGCCAGTTTGTTAACCCTGCTTGATGACATTGCCTCCGTACTGGACGACGTGGCGCTAATGACCAAGGTCGCGGCAAAGAAGACCGCGGGCGTGCTCGGCGATGACTTAGCACTGAATGCCCAACAGGTCAGTGGCGTGCGCGCCGAGCGCGAGCTGCCGGTGGTTTGGGCGGTGGCCAAGGGCTCATTCAGAAACAAGCTGATTCTGGTGCCTGCGGCCCTGCTGATCAGCGCGTTCATACCGTGGGCAGTTACGCCGTTGCTGATGTTTGGCGGGGTTTTCCTCTGCTACGAAGGCTTCGAGAAACTGGCGCACAAGTTCCTGCACAACCAGGACGAGGTCATGGTGCAGCAGAACCAGCTGCGCCATGCTGTGGCGGACCCTGAAGTCAACATGCTGGCATTTGAGAAGGACAAGATCAAAGGCGCCATCCGCACGGACTTTATTCTTTCAGCAGAAATCATCGCCATCACCCTCGGCACCGTTGCATTGGCCAGTTTCGGCAAGCAGATCGTGGTGCTATCCGGTATCGCAATCCTGATGACAGTAGGGGTTTACGGCTTGGTCGCCGGTATCGTCAAACTGGATGACGCCGGTCTTTACCTTAACCAGCGCAGCGGTCAAGGCCTGGGCAGCCGCCTGCAACGCAGCCTGGGCCGCGGCATTTTATTCACCGCACCGTACATGATGAAAAGCCTGTCAGTTCTCGGCACTGCGGCGATGTTTATGGTCGGTGGCGGCATCCTCACCCACGGCATTCATGCCGCGCAGGCATGGATCGATCAGTTGGCACTGAGCTTCACGGCCAGCAGCGGTTTACTGGCCGCGTTACTGCCGACCTTCCTCAACGCCATCGTCGGCATCATCGCTGGGGCTTTAGCGCTGTTGCTGGTCAGCATGACGACGCGCGTCTGGAAGGCTTTGAAGGGCTAGCCTGGCAGCGGCCACACGGTCACCTGACCCTTGGGTCATGGCTGCCAGCACCACAACAAGGCTGGTTAGGCACCACACCTGCAGTCACGCCCGAAAATAGGTCACGCACAAATGGGCCGAACAAAATACCTGCTAGGCCAACTAGGCCCGGCGCAACCGCGCCCTTAACGCCCGAATAATAAGTAGCCCGCCTACGCAGAGCACTGCGCATCCGTTACCATCGCCGGCAATTAAACAAAGAGATGCAGCATGTATATCTACCGATTAGTGCTGATCCTGGTGGTGGGCATCTACCTGTTTTCCCCGGCCATCATGGACTGGTGGATCGAGCCCAACGGTGCTTGGTACCGGCCCTTTTTACTGTGGCTAATTTTAATCGTGGTCACCTTTATTCTGCAGAGCCAGCAAGATGCCGATGAACTCTGAAGCACTGCGCCAGCACGTGAGCCTGGTTTTTATTCTTTCGCTGAGCCCATCTGATGCTGACTAGCTTTAGCCTGAGCCAGCTGATCCTGATCAGCGCGGCCTACCTGCTTATTCTGTTCGGCGTGGCGTGGATCAGTGAACACGGCCTGATTCCTCGCTGGATCATTCGCCACCCGCTGACCTACACCCTGTCGCTTGGGGTTTACGCCAGCGCATGGGCCTTCTATGGCACGGTGGGCTTGGCCTACCAATATGGCTATGGTTTTCTCGCCAGCTATTTGGGCGTATCCGGGGCGTTTCTGCTGGCGCCTGTGCTGCTCTATCCGATTCTGAAGATTACCCGGACCTACCAACTGTCATCGCTGGCTGATCTGTTTGCCTTCCGTTTTCGCAGCACCTGGGCGGGTGCCCTGACCACGTTATTTATGCTGGTGGGTGTGCTGCCGCTGCTGGCTCTGCAGATTCAGGCGGTGGCCGACTCCATCGGCATTCTTACCCGTGAGCCGGTGCAGGAACGCGTGGCTCTGGCTTATTGCGGGCTGATCATCCTGTTCACCATCCTCTTTGGCGCGCGGCATATCGCCACCCGCGAGAAACATGAAGGTTTGGTATTTGCCATCGCCTTCGAGTCGGTGGTCAAGCTGGTGGCCATCAGCATCATCGGTGTGTATGCGCTGTATGGCGTATTCGATGGTCCGCAGGATCTGCAAAACTGGTTGCTGCAAAACCAAGCCTCGCTGAGCAGCCTGCACACGCCCTTGCAAGAAGGCCCGTGGCGCACCCTACTGCTGGTGTTTTTTGCCTCGGCCATCGTCATGCCGCACATGTACCACATGACCTTTACCGAGAACCTCAACCCGCGCGCCATGGTCAGCGCCAGCTGGGGGCTGCCGCTGTTTTTGCTGCTGATGAGCTTGGCCGTACCCTTGATTCTTTGGGCTGGACTGAAGCTAGGCGCCACCACCAACCCGGAATACTTCACCCTCGGCGTAGGCATTGCCGTCAACAGCCAGACGCTGGCCCTGATTGCCTATGTCGGCGGCCTGTCGGCTTCCAGCGGGCTGATCATCGTCACCACCCTGGCGCTGTCCGGCATGATTCTTAACCATGTGGTATTGCCGCTGTATCAGCCGCCATCGGAAGGCAATATCTACCGCTGGCTGAAATGGACCCGTCGCGCCTTGATCCTTCTGGTGATCATGGCGGGGTACGGCTTCTATTTACTCCTGGGCGCTGAGCAAGACCTGGCTAACCTCGGCATCGTCGCCTTCGTCGCCACCTTGCAATTTTTGCCGGGCGTCCTTTCGGTGCTGTATTGGCCGACGGCTAACCGTAAAGGCTTTATCGCCGGCTTATTAGTGGGCATCGCGGTTTGGGTAGTGAGCATGCTGTTACCAATGATTGGTAACTTGCAGGGGCTCTACCTGCCTTGGTTTAACGTCATCTATGTCTTGGATGACAGCAGCTGGCACATGGCGGCGATCGGCTCGCTGGCAGCCAACGTGCTGGTGTTCACCTTGGTGTCGCTGTTTAGCGAAGCCAGCCCGGAAGAGAAAAGCGCGGCTGAAGCCTGCGCCGTGGATAACGTGCGACGTCCGCAACGGCGTGAATTGCTGGCTAACTCGCCACAGGAATTTGCCACGCAACTGGCCAAACCTCTGGGCGCGAAAACCGCCCAGCATGAAATCGAGCAAGCACTGCGCGATTTGCACCTGCCGTTTGATGAGGCCCGACCTTACGCCCTGCGCCGTTTGCGCGACCGTATTGAGGCCAACCTCTCCGGGCTGATGGGCCCGAGCGTGGCCCAAGACATCGTCGAAACGTTCCTGCCTTATAAAGCTGGCAGCGAAACCTATGTCACCGAAGACATTCACTTTATCGAGAATCGCCTAGAGGATTACCACTCGCGTCTCACCGGCCTAGCTGCCGAACTCGATACCCTGCGCCGCTATCATCGCCAAACCCTGCAAGAGCTGCCCATGGGCGTCTGCTCGCTGGCCAAGGATCAAGAGATCCTGATGTGGAACAAGGCCATGGAAGAACTCACTGAAATTTCAGCGCAGCGCGTCGTCGGCTCACGCCTGAGCACTCTGACCGAGCCGTGGCGCAGCCTGCTGCAGAATTTTATCGAACTGCCCGACGAGCACTTGCACAAACAACGCCTAGGGCTTGACGGCCAAACCCGCTGGTTGAACCTGCATAAAGCGGCTATCGACGAACCCCTAGCGCCCGGCAACAGTGGCTTAGTGCTGCTGGTGGAAGACCTCACGGACACCCAGTTGCTCGAAGACAAACTGATCCACTCCGAACGCCTGGCCTCCATCGGCCGGCTAGCGGCCGGGGTGGCGCACGAGATCGGCAACCCAATCACCGGTATCGCCTGCTTGGCGCAGAACCTGCGTGAGGAGCGTGAAGGTGACAGCGAACTGACCGAGATCAGTGAGCAAATCATCGAACAGACCAAGCGCGTGTCGCGCATCGTCCAATCACTGATGAGCTTTGCCCATTCGGGCAGTCACCAGAACAGCGAAGAGCCGGTTTGCCTGGCCCAAGTTGCCCAGGATGCCATTGCCCTACTGGCGCTCAACCGGCATAGCGTCGAGGTGCAGTTCTTCAACCTCTGCGACTCCAACCATTGGGTGATCGGTGACCCACAGCGGCTGGCGCAAGTGCTCATCAACCTGCTGTCTAACGCCCGCGACGCCTCACCGCCTGGCAGCGCAATTCGGGTCAAAAGTGAAGCCTTCGAGCACACCGTCGACCTGATCGTTGAAGACGAAGGCAGCGGCATCCCCAAGGCGATCATCGACCGCTTGTTCGAACCGTTCTTCACCACCAAAGAAGTGGGCAAGGGCACCGGCCTTGGCCTCGCACTGGTCTATTCGATTGTGGAAGAGCATTATGGCCAGATAACAATCGACAGCCCGGCCGACCTTACGCTTCAACGCGGCACCCGCATTCGGGTCAGCCTGCCGAGGCATGTCGAGGCGACGTCCCTAGCGACTTAAACCAGCTAACTGAGAGCATGCCTGCCAGGCCTCTAGCCCAGCGGCATGCCCCGAGACAGTCGAGAGACCCTTTTAATGCCCCATATTCTGATCGTTGAAGACGAAACTATTATCCGCTCTGCCCTGCGCCGCCTGCTCGAGCGCAACCAATACCAAGTCAGCGAAGCCGGCTCAGTGCAAGAGGCGCAAGAGCGCTTCAGTATCCACAGCTTTGACCTGATCGTCAGTGACCTGCGCCTGCCCGGCGCACCTGGCACTGAGCTGATCAAGCTCGGCCAAGGCACTCCCGTATTGATCATGACCAGTTACGCCAGCCTGCGCTCGGCCGTCGACTCGATGAAGATGGGCGCGGTCGATTACATCGCCAAACCCTTCGACCACGACGAAATGCTCCAAGCCGTGGCGCGTATCCTGCGTGACTTCCACCAAAGCAAAAGCGCAGCCACGCCTGCAGGCGCTAACGCCAAATCCGGCAGCGACAAGGTGGTGGATAACAGCAATGGCGAGATCGGCATTATTGGCTCCTGCGCCGCCATGGAAGAGATGTACAGCAAAATCCGCAAGGTTGCGCCGACCGATTCCAATGTGTTGATTCAGGGCGAGTCAGGCACCGGTAAAGAGTTGGTGGCCCGCGCCCTGCACAACCTTTCACGTCGCGCCAAAGCGCCGTTGATTTCAGTGAACTGCGCCGCCATCCCGGAATCCCTGATCGAATCTGAGTTGTTTGGCCACGAAAAAGGAGCCTTTACCGGCGCCAGTGCTGGCCGTGCTGGCCTGGTCGAGGCGGCAGACGGGGGCACCTTGTTCCTCGATGAAATCGGTGAACTCCCCCTAGAGGCACAAGCGCGCCTGCTGCGCGTGCTGCAGGAAGGCGAAATACGCAGAGTCGGCTCAGTACAATCGCAAAAAGTCGATGTGCGTTTAATCGCCGCGACCCACCGCGACCTGAAAGGCTTGTCGAAGGTCGGCCAATTCCGCGAAGACCTTTACTATCGCTTGCACGTGATCGCCCTAAAACTGCCGCCGCTGCGTGAACGCGGGGCTGATGTACTCGAGATTGCGCGGGCGTTTTTGATTCGCCAGAGCACCCGTCAGGGCCGACTCGACCTGAGCTTTGCCGCCGACGCCGAACAAGCCATCCACCATTACCCATGGCCCGGTAACGTGCGCGAACTGGAGAACGCCATTGAGCGTGCGGTCATTCTCTGTGAAGGCAATAGTATTTCTGCTGAGTTGCTGGGCATCGACATCGAACTGGATGACCTTGAAGACAACTTCAGCGGGCTACCCGGCCATGCCAGCGGCCTAGGCCATGAAACCAACGAGCCAACCGAAGACCTGTCACTGGAAGATTACTTCCAGCATTTTGTACTCGAGCATCAGGACCACATGACCGAGACTGAACTGGCACGCAAACTCGGTATCAGCCGCAAATGCCTCTGGGAACGCCGCCAGCGCCTAGGCATCCCGCGCCGCAAACCCTCAAGCGTTACCGCAGACTAGTGCACCCCACGTGGGTGACAGAAACGTGCGTTAGAAGTTGCACCGCCTGTTACCTGCTCAACACTTAGTAACAAAGCCGGGTCTTAAGGTAACGAGAACCCGGCTTTTTTATACCCGTCAGACACCCCTTAAAAACCTCAAGCCCCTGATTTTAAAGGATTTACTAAAACTGGCACGGGTTCTGCTATATCTTCTGTACAAGAACAATAACAAGCACCTTACAACCCTAATAAAAATAAGACGTACCGACTTCAGCATAATAAAAACAACACTGCGAAGGCGTAGCTAACTGATTCTTTTGGAGAGGAATTGCCTTGGGGTTTACCCCACAACCAGGCTGAGAATTACAAAACTGCCTTGAAGCAGCGCCAGAACTGGTTAGATCACTCAGTGATTACGGCAGCGTCAGCAACCAAAGAAATCCGTTTGCTCATCAATCCCATCTTGGGAGTTTTCCAAAAGTCACTGACTGGACGGAACGGGTAAATCAACAAAAACAATAAGCCCGCCATAATAATAAAAAAGAGCATGCAGCAATTTAAGGGGGAGCTTCGGCTCCCCCAGTAGCTTGCAAATCCGCATACAAAGCAGTTTCCCGCCGTTTTCTGCATCAAACCTCAACTCAATGCTAAAATCTGCGGCATTCCTGCGGCCGGCTTATACTCTGGCCAGTCATTTAGTCAAACAGTGCCTCCCATGCTGAAAAAGCTGTTCAAGTCTTTCCGTACCCCCGTCCGCCTTGGCAAACACTCGCCCAGCACACCTGAAGTGCTGAGCAGCAGCCAACACCCCATCGAGCGCGGTGAAATCAGCCGCTACGCCACCAGCATAGTGGAGCGCCTGCAACAAGCTGGCTACCAGGCTTATCTGGTCGGCGGGTGTGTGCGCGATCTGCTTCTGGATATAGACCCCAAAGATTTCGACGTGGCCACCAGCGCTACACCGGAGCAGGTGCGAGCCGAATTTCGAAACGCTCGGGTCATTGGTCGACGCTTCAAACTCGTTCATGTGCATTTTGGCCGTGAAATTATCGAAGTCGCCACCTTCCGCGCCAATCACCCTGAGGGTGATGAGGAAGAAAACAACAACCTGTCGTCACGCAACGAAAGCGGCCGAATCTTGCGCGATAACGTTTATGGCAGCTTGGAAGACGACGCCCAGCGCCGTGACTTCACCATAAATGCGCTGTATTACGACCCCAGCACTGAGCGCATTCTCGATTACGCCAACGGCGTGCATGACATCCGTAATCACCTGATCCGCTTGATTGGCGATCCCACCCAGCGCTACCAGGAAGACCCGGTGCGCATGCTGCGTGCGGTGCGCTTTGCTGCCAAGCTGGATTTCGACATCGAAAAACACAGCGCCGCGCCAATTTATAAACTGGCGCCACTGCTCGGCGGTATCCCCGCTGCGCGCTTGTTCGATGAAGTGCTTAAACTGTTTCTCGCCGGTTATGCGGTGTACACCTACGAGCTGCTGGTTGATTACGGCCTGTTCGGCCAGCTGTTTCCGGCCAGCGCTGAAGCGCTGAAGCTCAACCCGGACTACACCGATCAGCTGATCCGTAATGCCTTAGACAGCACCGACCTGCGCATTCAACAAGGCAAGACGGTGACGCCGGCCTTCCTCCTCGCCGCGCTGTTGTGGCCAGCCCTGCCTGCTCGGGTGATCAAACTGCAGGATCGCGGCATGCCGCCGATCCCGGCCATGCAGGAAGCTGCGCACGAGCTCATCAGCGAACAGTGCCAGCGCATCGCTGTGCCCAAGCGTTTCACCATGCCGATCCGTGAAATCTGGGATATGCAGGAACGCCTACCGCGGCGCAGTGGCAAACGCGCCGACACCCTGCTGGAAAATCCGCGTTTCCGTGCTGGATACGACTTCCTCTTATTGCGTGAAAGTGCTGGTGAGCAGACCGGCGGCCTCGGCGACTGGTGGACGCGTTATCAGGAAATCAGCGACAGCGAGCGGCGTAACATGATCCGCGACCTCAGCAGCAAGGACGACGGCCCTGGCGCGCCGCGTAAGCGCAAACGCAACAACAGCAAGCGCAAGCGCGGCCCCGTCGGTGAAGACGCGAGCGCTTCGTCAGGGGAATGAGGGTGCGCGTCTATATCGGCTTGGGCAGCAACTTGTCCACGCCCACTGAGCAATTGCGTAATGCCCTTGCCGCCATCGCCGCGTTACCGCAAACCGCACTGATCGCCCAATCGTCCTTGTATATCAGCGACCCCTTGGGCCCGGCAGACCAGCCGCGTTATGTGAATGCGGTCGCCGCCCTGGATACTGACCTCAGCCCTCTTGCCTTGTTAGATGCGCTGCAAACCATCGAACAAGAGCAAGGTCGTACCCGCAAGGCCGAGCGCTGGGGGCCACGCACACTCGATCTGGATATCCTGCTGTTTGGTGCCTTGCAGGTTGATGAGCCGCGCCTAACCGTGCCGCATTACCATATGCATGCCCGCGCCTTTGTACTCTATCCGCTGGCAGAAATTGCTCCACACCTGCGTTTACCCGATGGCCGAGCGCTCACAGAACTGCTCAGCAACTGCCCATTTGCGGGGCTTGAGCGGCTGAATGAGACATCGTCAATTTGAGGGCAAAACTGTGCTTCGGTTAGCGCCGCCGTCACCTTGGCGCTGGTCCCGATCACGCCTGGTGGCGGTAACGCCCGTAACAAGCCGGTAACACCTGCAATTGACTTCGCGCGCCCCCATCTGGACTATAGGCGTCCCGTTGCCCCGCACCGGTGCAATTTGCGGCCAATGCAGGCCCATTCGTAGCAGCACAACTGCAGACTGAACGCCTGAGTGAGGACAGTTTTCATGCCTGATGTAACCCTGACCACCCTGCAAAGCCTCAAGCAGAGCGGCGAAAAAATTGCCATGCTGACCTGCTATGACGCTACCTTCGCGCGCACAGCCTGCCAGGCGGGTGTCGATGTGCTGTTGGTGGGCGACTCCCTTGGCATGGTCTTGCAAGGCCATGACAGCACGCTACCGGTAACGGTCGCGGACATGGCCTATCACACCGCCAGCGTCAAACAGGGCAACCAGGGCGCGCTGATTCTCGCCGACCTGCCGTTTATGGCCTACGCCACCAGTGAACAAACGCTGAATAACTGCGCCGCGCTGATGCGTGCCGGTGCGCATATGGTCAAGCTGGAAGGTGCCGCTTGGCTGGCTGAGCCGATTCGTCAACTGGCCGAGCGCGGCGTGCCGGTGTGCGCGCACCTGGGTTTGACCCCACAAGCGGTGAATATTCTTGGCGGCTATAAGGTACAGGGTCGCCAAGAAGCGCAAGCCCGGCAGATGCGGGCCGACGCCATGGCACTGGAGCAGGCTGGCGCTGCCATGCTGTTACTCGAATGCGTACCCAGCGAGCTGGCCGCCGAGATCAGCCAAGCGGTTAAAATCCCTGTGATTGGTATTGGTGCAGGCTCAGCCACCGACGGCCAAGTACTGGTGTTGCATGACATGCTTGGGCTGTCGTTAAGTGGCCGCACCCCGAAGTTTGTGAAGAACTTTATGACCGGCCAAAGCAGCATCCAGCATGCCATCAGCGCCTACGTCAAAGCGGTAAAAGACCAAAGCTTCCCAGCAGCCGAGCACGGATTTTCTGCATGAACACAGTTAAAAGCGTGCGCGAGTTACGCGCCGCTATCGCCCAGGCTCGCGCCGAAGGCAAACAAATCGCCTTCGTCCCGACCATGGGTAATCTGCACGCAGGGCACGCCGCGCTGGTGAGCAAAGCCACGCAACGTGCTGATTTTGTAATTGCCAGTATTTTTGTTAACCCACTGCAGTTCGGCCCCAGTGAAGACCTCGGCAAATACCCACGCACCCTGCTTGCCGATCAGGAAAAACTGGTCGACGCCGGCTGCCACCTGCTGTTCACCCCGGACGTCGGGGAAATGTACCCCCACGGCATCGACGACCAGACCCGCGTCAGCGTACCCGGTGTGTCCGAAGGACTGTGCGGAGCCAGCCGGCCGGGACACTTCGAAGGCGTCGCCACGGTTGTAAGCAAGCTGTTCAATATGGTGCAACCGGACTTGGCGATTTTTGGCCAGAAAGACTTTCAGCAATTAGCCGTGATCCGCACCTTGGTGCGCGACCTGAATATGCCAATCCAAATCATCGGTGAGCCGACCGTGCGCGCGGAGGATGGTCTGGCGCTGTCTTCGCGCAACGGTTACTTAAGTAGCGAACAACTGAACGTAGCGCCGCTGCTGTACCGCAGCCTGGAAGAAATGGCCGCAGCGATTAGAGCGGGCGAACGTGACTACGCCAAACTGGTCAGCGCCGCGCAAGCGCAGCACAGTGCAGCCGGTTTTCGTCCTGATTATCTGGAAATACGCGAGTCTAACAGCCTACGCCCAGCAACGGATGATGACCGGCAGCTGGTGATTTTACTGGCCGCATTTATTGGCAGTACACGGCTGATCGACAACCTGGCCTTCGAGTTGGATATTCCAACCTGACAGCACGCAGTGTTCTTGGATTACAACGCAGTTCGGCACCTAGGTCGCTTTCAACGGTCTACAGGACGGGTTTATCACCCGCACCCGCCCGTTACACTCAAGGCCCGGATTGCTCCGGGCTTTTTTGCATGACTCGCCGCACCCAGAATAAGGAATACGCACCCATGGCCTACTACCAGCAGCCGCAAGATTTCACCCACCTGCCCGCTTGGCAGGCGCTGCACGCGCAACGCGAGCAGATGAACGACTTCAGCATGCGCGAGGCCTTTGCCAATGATCCGCAGCGCTTTAAGCGTTTCTCCCTGAACAGCTGCGGCTTGCTGCTGGATTACTCAAAGAACTTAATCGACGAAAAAACACTAGGGCTGCTGATGCAACTGGCTGAGCAAAGCCAGCTTCATGACTCGATACAGGCGTTATTCAACGGTGACCAGGTCAATGCCTCAGAAGGCCGCGCGGCACTGCACACAGCGTTACGCAGCCCGATTGGGCGCAAGGTAAAACTGGATGGCGTCGACCTGATTCCGCAGGTGCACCGCGTGCTGCATCAGATGACCGAGCTGGTCAGTCGCGTGCACAGTGGCCTGTGGCGCGGCTTCACCGATAAGCCCATCACCGAAGTGGTGAATATCGGCATCGGCGGCTCGTTCCTCGGCCCGCAGCTGGTCTCCGAAGCGCTGCGCCCGTTTACCCAGCGTGGCGTGCGCTGCCATTACCTGGCCAACATTGATGGCAGTGAGTTCCGCGAGCTGACTGCCCATCTAGACCCAGAAACCACGTTATTTATCGTCTCATCAAAGTCCTTCAGCACTCTGGAAACTTTGAAAAACGCCTTAGCAGCTCGCGACTGGTATCTAGCCTTAGGCGGTCCGGAAGCTGAGTTGCACAAGCACTTTATTGCAGTGACCAGCAACGCCAGCGCCGCCATCGAGTTCGGCATCAAAGCGGAAAATATCTTCCCGATGTGGGACTGGGTCGGCGGCCGTTACTCCTTATGGTCAGCCATTGGCTTACCCATCGCACTGGCCATCGGCATCTCCAATTTCAAGGAACTGCTGGCTGGCGCCTATGCCATGGATCAGCACTTCACCCAGGCGCCGCTGGCGGAAAACATGCCGGTACTGATGGCCTTGCTGGGCATCTGGTATGGCAATTTTTGGGGGGCAAAAAGCCAGGCGATCCTGCCTTACGATCACTACCTACGTAACTTCACCAAGCACCTGCAGCAACTGGACATGGAGTCCAACGGCAAGTCAGTGCGCCAAGACGGCAGCCCGGTGGACTTCAGTACCGGACCGGTGATCTGGGGCGGGGTCGGCTGCAACGGTCAGCATGCCTACCACCAGTTACTGCACCAGGGCACCGAGTTAATCCCGGCGGACTTTATTGTCCCGGTTAACAGCTTCAGCCCGCTGGCCGACCACCATCAGTGGCTGTTTGCCAACTGCCTGTCGCAAAGCCAGGCACTGATGCACGGTAAAACCCGCGATGAAGCCGAGAGTGAACTGCGTGCCAAGGGCCTGGACGAAGCCGAAGTGCAGCGCCTAGCGCAGCACAAGATGGTGCCCGGCAACCGCCCGAGCACGATCATTGCGCTCAACCGTGTCGACCCCTTTAGCCTGGGTGCGCTGGTGGCTTTGTATGAACACAAGGTGTTTGTACAGAGTGCGATCTGGGGCACTAATGCCTTTGATCAGTGGGGCGTTGAGCTGGGTAAAGAGCTGGGTAAGGGCGTCTATCAACGCTTAACCGGGCAACTGGAAACTCCGGCCAGCGACGCCTCGACCGAGGGGCTGATTCAGCACTTCCGCGACCGTCATCGCGGTTGAGCCTCAACACAACCAATGGCCCGGCATGCCTGCACCGGGCCAGCACTTCAACCAAGCACACGCCTGAGCAGGCCCTTCGCCCTGCATGAACTGATGCGTGAAGGCACCGGCCCAGTCGACTGATCCGTAAGCGGGCTGGCCGCGAGTAAAGCCGCTGTGCCACCATAGCGGCCCTTCGCGGCCTGCCGCACCCATCACTTATGAGGATCGCGTTATGCAAGACGTCGTCATCGTTGCCGCCACCCGCACCGCTATCGGCAGCTTCCAAGGCTCACTGGCGAATATTCCGGCACCGGAGTTAGGCGCTGCCGTCATCCGTCGGCTTTTAGAGCAAAGCGGCCTTGACGGTGCGCTGGTCGATGAAGTGATCCTCGGCCAGGTGCTGACCGCAGGCAGCGGGCAAAACCCCGCACGCCAAGCGGCCATCCTTGCTGGCTTGCCCCACGCAGTCCCCGCAATGACCTTGAACAAGGTGTGTGGCTCAGGCCTTAAAGCTCTGCATTTAGGCGCTCAAGCGATCCGCTGCGGCGACGCTGACGTGATCATCGCCGGCGGCATGGAGAACATGAGCTTGTCGCCTTACGTCATGCCCGGCGCCCGCACTGGCCTGCGCATGGGCCACGCTAAGCTAGTCGACACGATGATTACTGACGGCCTGTGGGATGCCTTCAATGATTACCACATGGGTATCACTGCGGAGAACTTGGTCGATAAATACGCCATCAGCCGTGAAGAGCAGGACACATTTGCCGCCGCCTCGCAGCAAAAAGCCTGCGCCGCCATCGAAGCCGGACGTTTTATCGATGAAATCACCCCAATCATGATCCCTCAGCGCAAAGGTGACCCGATTGCTTTTGCCACGGACGAGCAGCCACGTGCCGGCACCACAACCGAGTCTCTGGGTAAACTCAAGCCGGCGTTCAAGAAAGACGGCAGCGTGACCGCCGGCAACGCCTCTAGCCTTAATGATGGCGCCTCGGCGGTGCTGCTGATGAGCGCCGCCAAAGCGCACGCGCTAGGTCTGCCAGTGCTGGCAAAAATTGCCGGCTACGCCAACGCTGGTGTTGATCCCGCAATCATGGGCATTGGCCCAGTCGGCGCCACCCAGCGCTGCCTGGCCAAAGCCGGCTGGAGCATCGAACAACTCGACCTGATCGAAGCCAACGAAGCGTTTGCCGCGCAAGCGCTGGCGGTGGGTATAGAGCTGGGCTGGGATGCCAACAAGGTCAATGTTAACGGTGGCGCTATTGCCCTCGGCCACCCGATTGGCGGTTCCGGCAGCCGCGTGCTGGTGACCCTGCTGTATGAGATGATCAAACGCGATGCAAAAAAAGGCTTAGCCACACTGTGCATCGGTGGTGGTCAAGGCGTGGCGCTGGCCATTGAAAGGAGCTGATAAGTAGGGTGGATCACGCTTCACCGATCCACCGCTGTGGTGGATGTAAACAGCGACATCCACCCTACGCGATGAGGCTTTTGATCTTGTGGGAGGGGCTTTAGCTGCGCGCTTTAAAATCATAAGCATCGCGGCTAAAGCTCCTCCCCTAGAAAAGCGCAGTGGTAAACTGCGCCCCCCTTTATTTGAGCCACCGCGCATGCCCGCTCTCGATCAGGCGCTGCGCGCCGCCCTGAACAATCGCCACGATCTGCTGGTCGAACTGCATCAGCAAGGCACCGACTGCTATCGCCTGTTTCATGGCAGCCAAGAAGGCGCCAACGGCCTGACCATCGACCGTTACGGCCCACAGCTATTGGTGCAAACCTTTCACCAGCCGCTCAACCGCAATGAACTGCTGGCAGCCCATGAACTGATCTGTGCGCACCTTAACCAACCCTTAAGGCTGGTCTATAACGATCGTAGCCAAGGGAATTCACGCATCGACCGCAACGACCCAATCTACCCGGCCGAGCCAGCCGCGCTGGAGGACTTGGTTGGCCATGAGTGGGGCCTCAACTACCGCGTACGTGGCCGGCATGCCGGGCAAGACCCGCTGCTATTTCTTGATCTGCGCAACGCCCGCGGCTGGGTCAAACAACACAGCACCGGCAAGTCGGTGCTCAATCTGTTCGCCTACACCTGTGGTGTCGGCTTAAGTGCGGCAGCGGGTGGCGCCCGCGAAGTGCTCAACCTCGACTTTGCTGAAGGTAACCTCTCCGTTGGCAAAGAAAACGCCGAGCTCAACTCACAACTGGCGCCGATGGCGTTTTTGCAGGCCGATTACTTCGCCGCCATCCGCCAATTGGCTGGCTTACCCATCGTGGCGCGTAAACGGCAAAATCTGCCGAACTATCCGCGCCTGCAAGCGCGCCAATTTGATGTGGTATTTCTCGACCCACCCGCGTGGGCAAAGAGCGCCTTCGGCACCGTCGATTTGCTGCGTGATTACCAAAGCCTGCTTAAACCGGCGATCCTCACCACAGCTGAAAGTGGCGTGCTGATTTGCTGCAACAACCTAGCAAAAGTTGCCCTGGCTGACTGGCGCGAACAGGTGCTGCGCTGCGCGGAAAAACTCGGCAGGCCCGTTCGCGACTGTCAAGTGATGCCGCCGGCCGCCGATTTCCCCTCGAGCGATGGCCAGCCACCGCTGAAAACCCTGATCCTGCAGTTCTAAACACGCCGAGAAGCCGGACAAGAGTTCCGCCTCCGGCTGCGCGTCGCATTACCTGCGTGCCATACTCCAAGGCACTTCGGGTCGGGATAGATAACTTTTTATGCTTAAAGGAATAAAGCGCGCTGCCAGCGCCATCGCCATCGCATTTGCCCTCTACAGCCTGTTGGGTTTCTTGATCCTGCCAGGCATTGGTCTGCGCATCGTCAACCAGCAGCTGGCGCAGTACGCGCAAGTGCCCGCCACCCTGCAGCGCTTGCAACTCAACCCGCTCAGCTTGGAAGTCAGCCTGTGGGGCTTACACATTGGCGAAGCCGAACAGCAGCAGGTCGCCTTTGAGCGCCTGTACGCCAACATACAACTCGACAGTGTGTGGCGTGGCGTCCTGCACCTGAGCGATATTGCGTTAGATAAGCCGCACGGCGAGGTGCTGTTCGGTAAAGACGGCCGACTCAACCTGACTCAGCTGTTCAACCTGCCGGCCGATCCGCAGCCCGCCTCCGAACAACCTACCAGTGAGCCGTTTCCGCTGCGGATCGACAGGATCAAACTAAGTGGCGGCAACGTGCACTTTGAAGACCTGCGCCCCAGCGAGCCGATCACCTTCACCTATGATGATCTTAATTTTGAACTGCTGAATCTCAGCACCTTGCCAGACGATAAGGCGGACATGAGCTTGGTCGCCATTAGCCCCACAGGCGGACGCATCGACTGGACCGGCAGCATCAGCTTGGTGCCCATCAGCTCCAACGGCAGCCTGAAAGTCACCAATAGCAAGTTGCAAGCCTTCTGGCCTTACGTGCGCGATGCGGTGCCGCTGGTGCTGCAAGATGGCAGCGTCAACCTCAGCACCGATTACGCCCTGAACCTGGCCAAAGGCACCGAACTGCTGCTCACCAATACCCAGCTCAGCGTGCGCAACTTCGCCATAAAAAGCCCAACGGACAAACCGCTGCTGCGCTTAACGCGCCTAGACCTCAGCGAAACCAGCGTCGACCTGGCCAAGCAGCGCGTTATCGTCGGCAAGATTCGCAGCCAGCAACTGGAAACCTGGGCAGCGCGTGAAGCTGACGGCCAGCTCGATTGGCAACAATTACTCGCCAGCCAGCCGTCCAAACCAGCTCCAGCAACCGCTGTAAGCCAAGCAGGCGTAACTTCTGCCACAACAACCGCGGCAGCGCCGGGCGAGGCAACCACTGCTGAGCAGTCCGCTGATCTGCAAGCAGCCAATGCTGGCCAACCAGAAGCGCCCGGCAAACCTTGGCAGGTGATATTAAGGGATGTGCAATTGCGCGATTATCAGGTGCATCTGGCCGATCGCACAGGCGCTGCTGAAGTCAAAATCGAGCTCGCACCGCTCAACCTAGACCTCAGCGACTTTGACAGCATGGGCACCGCACCCTTCGCTATTAGGCTCGACACCGGGGTCAACAAAACCGGAACAATCAAGGCCGAAGGCCAAGTGCAATTATCCCCAACCACTGCAAAACTTCAGGTTGCCACCCGTGATATCGACCTACGCTTGGCACAGACCTACCTAAGCCCCTTTGTGCGTTTGGAACTGCGCAGCGGTAAATTGGCCAGTGATTTGGCAGTGGATCTGCAGAGCGTCGACCCCCTGACCCTGAGCATTAGCGGGCAGGCTGAGGTTAACCAACTGCACACCCTAGACACCCTTAAGAACCGCGACTTTCTCAAATGGCAGCAAGTGCGCGTGCAAGGCATCGATTACCAACACGGCAAAGGCCTAGTGATCGGGCAGGTAAAGCTGCAGCAGCCCTATGCGCGCTTTGTCATTAACGAAGACTTGACCACCAATATCAACGAGCTTTTGGTGCCGCAGCCGGTAAGTGCCGAGCCCAGTAAAACGCCTGCCGAAAAACCGCTGCCTGTCCGCATCGGTGGTATCAGCATTAATAACGGCTCGGCTAACTTCGCTGATTTCAGTTTGCGGCCTAATTTCGCCACCGCCATCGGCCAGCTCAATGGTCAGATCGGCACCTTAGATAACCAAAGCGTGAAGGCCGCCAGCATCGATATCACCGGCAAGGTGGATAAGTACGCACCCGTTAGCATCAAAGGCCAACTCACCCCGTTTGACCCGCTGAACAGCCTAGACATCACCACCAGTTTTAAGAATGTCGAGCTGACCACACTGACGCCCTACTCCGGCAAGTTCGCCGGCTTTCGCATCCGTAAAGGCCGGCTCAATCTCGACCTGCATTACCAGATCGAAAAAGGCCAACTCAACGCCGAAAACACCGTGCTGCTAGAAGACCTGCAACTGGGCGAAAAAGTCGACAGCAAAGACGCCATGGACCTGCCAATCCGCTTGGCCGTAGCGTTGCTCAAGGACACCCAAGGCAATATCCAGATTCGGCTACCGGTGCAGGGCAACCTCAACAGCCCGCAGTTCAGCGTGATGCCCATCGTCTGGCAAACCCTGCGTAATCTGGTCTTGCGTGCGGCGCAAGCCCCGTTCAAGTTTATTGGTGGCCTGGTCAGTGGCGGCAGCGACGTAGACCTCAGTACCGTGCGCTTCACTGCCGGGGACAGCCAACTCGATGGCGCGGCGCAAAGCGCCTTGGATACCTTGGCCAGCGCCCTCAAGGAACGCCCGACTCTGCGCTTAGAGATCGAAGGCATGAGCGCCCTAAGCAGTGATGGTCAGCCATTAGCTACCATGCGGCTGGAACGTGAATACCAAACTACATGGTTAAAAATACTGCAACGCCGTGGCGACGACGTACCGGCCGATGCCAGTGAATTGATGGTCGATGAGGACGACAAAGCGGTGTTGCTCGAAGGCATATACCGCGCCCGCCTTAAGCAGCAACCGCCTGCAGAGTGGGCCGAATTAGCGGATGAGGCGCGCAGCGCGAAACTGCGCGACGCCGTGCTGCAATCTTGGGCGCAAAGCCAACTGCTGCAACGTCAGCTAGCCC
Organism: Pseudomonas sp. TMP9; assembly: GCF_037943105.1. Classification (NCBI taxonomy): domain Bacteria; kingdom Pseudomonadati; phylum Pseudomonadota; class Gammaproteobacteria; order Pseudomonadales; family Pseudomonadaceae; genus Pseudomonas; species Pseudomonas vesperimontis. The sequence goes on along the minus strand of NZ_CP149803.1, from coordinate 881,481 downwards.
AAGCACGCGCCGCAGAAATAAAGAGCTATTTGGTTGAGCGTGGCGGCCTTAGCGACGAACGTATCTACCTGTTGGATGTCAACAGTGTGCAGGCCGACGCCGATGGCCGCGTGGCCACCACCCTGCACCTCGGTAGCGATTAAGGCAGATGTCGATGCGCGCTCTTCCCATAGCCCTAATACTCTTAATGACCAGCGCGGCGTCCTTGGCGCACGCTGAGACTTTGCGCTGCGGCAGCCAATTAGTCAGCCTGGATGACCGCCGCTTTGAAGTACTGCGCAAATGCGGCGAACCGGTATACCGCGACTTGGTTGGTTACTCAATCGGCCCCCATGAACGGCGCGAATACCAGATTGAGGAATGGGTTTACGGGCCTGATAACGGCATGCTGAGCATTCTCACTTTCGAAGGCACGCGTTTGCGCGCCATCGAACGACGTCGCAGCCGCTAGGACAATCTGATGAAAAAAATAGTGTGCAGCCTGCTATGTGTTTTGCCATTGGCAGCGCATGCCTCGTCAACCCTGCGCTGTAACAGCGGATTGGTAAGCGTGAGTGACTCGACCCGCGTCGTCAGCAGCAAATGCGGCGAACCGATTAGCCGCGAGTTTGTAGGCTACCGAGAAGTGCTGGATGAGTATGGTTTTTACAATGAAGTCGCCGTGGAAGAATGGGCCTATGGGCCGCGCAACGGCATGTACCAATTCCTGCGTTTTGAAGGCAACCGCCTGATCAAAATCGAGAGTAAGCGCGGCAGGTAATGCGTCATCTTTTACAGCGCCCATAAAAACGCCCCGCAGGGTTTTGCTGCGGGGCGTTTTTACCAACGGGTTACAGCTTACTGCTGAACTCGCGCAGCTCGTCCTGAGCTTTTTCTTTGCTCCAACCGTAACGTTCTTGCAGCTTGCCGGCCAAGTACTCGCTGTGGCCCTCGACTACGTCCAAGTCGTCATCGGTCAGGTTGCCCCAACGCTCCTTGATACGGCCATTGAGTTGCTTCCACTTACCTTTAATAACGTCAGAATTCATTGATCAATCCTCAAAATAATAATGGCGGCAGGCTCTTGTGTGGGCTCGCCCAAGCTCACACATCTACTCCGCCGTTTTCAAAGCTTCAGCGGCTACAGCAGTAACGCCTTTGATTTCTTTGGTCTTAGCTACAGCTAGATCTCGCTCAGCATCAGTGGCAACAACACCCGACAAGGTCACGACACCTTTGTTGGTTTCAACCTTAATGTCGATACCACTCAAGTTACTGTCCGCCAGGAAGGTCGACTTAACCTTGCTGGTGATCCACGTATCGCTGGCCACCTCTTCTGCGTCGTCCATCGTTTCGCTAGCGGCCAACATCGTTGGCTGGACCACTTCATTGGCGGCCAGCACCGGCCCAGCTAACAGCAGGCCTAACGCGGTAGCAGTCAAAGTGGTTACGGCAAAATGCTTAATTGGCTTCTTCATAAGTAATGCCTCCTGCATACACGGAATAATCTGCAAGCCGTCTTAAGCTGCAGTCTCCCCAGTACTGTCGCAAGGGCTGTGCCAAGCTTTTATAAATATATTTAGCTATATATATCAATTAGATAGCATAAAGCTTGGGTTGCTCTGATCGTGCAATCTGCATGTTAGGGTAAACGCCCCAAGGCATATTGCACGACAGCCACAAAGGCTGACGTGGCGTGAGCCAACCACAACAGCGCAATGGCTTTGCACAGGCGAAAAAAAGGACCCCGAAGGGCCCTTTCTGACTGCAGGACTTAGGTGTTAAACACCCGAGGCCTTGGCAGCCGCTACGTCTTTAATCGACAGCTTGATACGGCCGCGGTTGTCCACGTCCAGTACCAGTACTTCAACTTCCTGACCTTCTTTGAGAATGTCGGTAACTTTCTCAACGCGCGCATCGCTCAACATGGAGATGTGCACCAGGCCGTCTTTGCCCGGCAGGATATTGACGAAGGCGCCGAAGTCGACAATACGCTCAACCTTGCCGACATAGATTTTGCCGATCTCAGCTTCTGCGGTGATACCCAGAACGCGCTGACGCGCAGCCTCGGCTGCTTCCTTGGTTTCGCCGAAGATCTTGATGGTGCCGTCGTCTTCGATGTCGATCGAGGCTTTTGTCTCTTCACAGATCGCGCGGATGGTTGCACCACCTTTTCCGATCACGTCGCGGATCTTGTCTTGATCAATCTTCATCGCGATCATGGTTGGGGCGTTAGCCGACAACTCAGTGCGCGAGGTGGCAATGATCTTGTTCATCTGACCGAGAATATTCAGGCGTGCTTCTAGGGCCTGATTCAGGGCGATTTCCATGATCTCTTCGGTGATGCCCTGGATCTTGATGTCCATCTGCAGCGCGGTGACGCCATTGGCGGTACCGGCTACTTTGAAGTCCATGTCGCCGAGGTGATCTTCGTCGCCCAGAATGTCGGTCAGAACGGCGAACTTATCGCCTTCTTTAACCAGACCCATCGCAATACCGGCAACCGGGGCCTTCATCGGCACACCCGCGTCCATCAGGGCCAAGGAAGCGCCGCACACGGACGCCATCGACGACGAACCGTTGGACTCGGTGATTTCCGACACTACACGAATGGTGTACGGGAACACATCAGCGGCCGGCAGCATGGCTGCGATGGAGCGACGGGCCAAGCGGCCATGACCGATTTCGCGGCGGCCAGTGGCGCCCATGCGACCACACTCACCGACCGAGTACGGCGGGAAGTTGTAGTGCAGCATGAAGGGGTCTTTACGCTCGCCTTCGAGGGTATCAAGCAGCTGGGCGTCACGAGCGGTGCCGAGGGTAGCCACCACCAACGCCTGGGTTTCGCCACGGGTGAACAGTGCCGAACCGTGAGTTTTAGCCAGTACACCGACTTCGATGTTTAGGCCGCGCACAGTGCGGGTGTCACGGCCATCAATACGCGGCTTACCATTAACAATGTTCTCGCGCACGGTGCGGTATTCGATTTCGCCGAAGATATCTTTAACTTCGCCGGCACTTGGCTGGCCTTCTTCGCCAGAAAACTTGGCGACAACCTGATTGCGCAGCTCACCCAGACGGGCATAACGCTCGTGCTTGATGATGATGGTGTAGGCCTGGGAGATCGCATCGCCAAACTCGCCACGGATAGCGTTGAGCAAGGTGGTGTTTTCAGGCTTAGCGGACCAATCCCACGTTGGCTTAGCCGCTTCGGCAGCCAGCTCGGCGATGGCGTCGATAACCACTTGGAATTCGTCGTGGGCGAACAGTACAGCGCCCAGCATCTGGTCTTCGGTCAGCTCTTTGGCTTCGGATTCAACCATCAGCACGGCGTCTTTAGTACCGGCTACAACCATGTCCAGGCTGGACGCCTTGAGCTGCTCGTAGCTGGGGTTCAGCAGGTAGCCGGTTTCCGGGTGGAAGGCTACGCGCGCAGCACCGATTGGGCCGTTGAATGGGATACCAGAAATTGCCAGCGCAGCCGAAGTACCGATCATCGCAGCGATGTCCGGATCGGTCTTCTTGCTGGTGGAGATTACGGTGCAGACAACCTGTACTTCGTTCTGGAAACCTTCTGGGAACAACGGACGGATCGGACGATCGATCAGGCGCGAGGTCAGGGTTTCTTTCTCGCTCGGACGCGCTTCACGCTTGAAGAAACCGCCGGGGATCTTGCCGGCTGCGTAGGTTTTTTCTACGTAATGCACGGACAGCGGGAAAAAGCCTTTGCTTGGGTCAGCCGTCTTAGCGCCGGTGACGGCAACCAACACTGCAACGTCGTCGTCAACGGTGACCAGCACTGCGCCGGAGGCTTGACGGGCGATACGGCCAGTCTCGAGGGTGACGGTCGATTGACCGAACTGGAACTTCTTAATTACCGGGTTCACGGTGTTTTCCTTCTCTTTATTGCCTTTGGGGAAAGCGTTTCTTGCGATCGTTTTATCACGATTAAGTGAAAAAACGGGTCTTGCAGAATGTGTGGGCGGTGACGGGTATCGGACCCGCTAGCGTCCAAAACAGCTACAGCACAAAAGCAAAAGCTGGAAGCAGGGCTCACCCCACTTCCAGCTTCGGCAGTCAGCGGCGCATAAGCATTGCTTAGCGACGCAGACCCAGGCGACCGATCAGGGCGCTGTAACGGCTGGCGTCCTTACGTTTCAGGTAATCCAGCAGCTTACGACGCTGGTTAACCATGCGGATCAGGCCACGACGCGAGTGGTGGTCTTTACCGTTGATTTTGAAGTGACCTTGCAGCTTGTTGATATTGGCGGTCAGCAGTGCAACTTGCACTTCCGGGCTACCAGTGTCGCCTTCAGCCTGCTTATAGTCGTTGACGATTTGCGCTTTTTCTTCGACGTTGAGTGCCATGTGGGCAATTCTCTCAGTTAGGCAACTGCCGAAACAGTCGCAATAGGCCGGGAATAACTTCCCGTGTTTTTAAGTGAGGTATGACCGCGCCTATTAACAGCCACCCTCTGCACGCAGACCTGAGCCAAAACTCAGTCCCTACGCTACGGTCATACTGACCGAATCAAACGACGCGGCGCAATGCGCCCGTCTTCGCTCACTTCACCGATACCGATAAAGCGACCATTGTGATCTTGCACCCGCACCATGCCGAACTTTGGTCCATCCGCAGCGCGTACTGGCTGCCCTTGCAACCAATAAAACGAGCTGTGTTCAGAAAACTGCAACAGCGGCCAGTGTTGTAAGCCGCTGTCTGACGGCAACAAAAATTGATCCACCGCCTCATTACCGCCTTCAGCATGCACACGCTCCAGCTCTTCGAGCGTTACGGTGCGGCTTAAATCGAAGGGGCCGGCCTTAGTTCTGCGCAGTTCTGCAACATGAGCGCCGCAACCGAGCAAATGGCCAATGTCTTCGACTAGCGTGCGGATGTAGGTGCCTTTGCTGCAATCGACTGCTAAGCACGCCTGCTCCGCCTCACAGCCCAATAATTCTAGGCGCGCAATAGTAACAGAACGCGGCTCGCGCTCCACTACTTCACCCGCGCGCGCCAACTTGTAAAGCGGCTGACCGTCACGTTTGAGCGCCGAGTACATGGGCGGTATCTGGCTTATTGGACCACGAAACTGCGGCAACACAGCCTCAATCTCGGCGCGACCAACGGTTACCGGACGACGTTCAAGCACCTCACCCTCACCGTCTGCCGTGGTGGTGGTCACGCCCAGCTGCATAGTGGTTTCGTAGCCTTTGTCGGCATCCAGTAAGTACTGGGAAAACTTAGTAGCCTCACCGAAGCACAGCGGTAATACGCCGGTGGCCAAAGGGTCGAGACTACCGGTGTGGCCAGCTTTTTCCGCATTTAGCAACCAGCGCACCTTCTGCAAAGCGGCGTTGGAACTAAAGCCCTTGGGCTTATCCAGCAAGATGATGCCATCGACGGCACGGCGAATACGTTTTACCTGGGCCACGCGCTTACTCCTTGGCCTCAGTTGATTCTTCATCGTGCTGGCGGTCTTCGCTGACGGCACGCTCGATCAATGCGGACAGCTGCGCGCCACGAATCACGCTCTCATCGTAATGAAAACGAAGGTTCGGCACACTGCGCAGCTTCATTGCCTTTCCCAACTGCATGCGCAAGAAACCGCTGGCATCGTTGAGCACCTTGATGCTCTGCACAACTGGATCAACACCCTCTTCAGGCTCACCGCCCATGATGGTGACGAACACCTTGGCGTGGCTTGAATCGCGACTGACTTCCACAGCCGTTACAGTTACCAGACCGCCAAGACGCGGGTCTTTGATTTCCATACGGATTAACTGCGCCAGTTCGCGCTGTATCTGGTCGCCGATGCGCTGAGCCCGGCTAAATTGTTTGGCCATTTTTACTACCTTCACTCGTCACGCCGCTTAAAAAAGCAGCGGACCTAAAAGCGGCAAACGCCCGGCCGCGCAAAAGCGGGACCGGGCGTTGCGCGTTGCGACTCGCACCTACCTGATGATTACAGGCTGCGAGCCACTTGGACTTTCTCGAACACTTCGATCTTGTCGCCGACTTTAACGTCGTTGTAGCTCTTCACGCCGATACCGCACTCCATGCCATTACGCACTTCGGCCGCATCGTCTTTAAAGCGACGCAGAGATTCCAGCTCACCTTCGAAGATCACCACATCGTCGCGCAGTACGCGGATCGGACGGTTACGGTGAACCGTACCCTCGACCACCATACAACCAGCGATCGCACCGAACTTCGGCGAACGGAACACGTCACGCACTTCGGCGATACCTAGAATGTTCTCGCGAACATCGCTGCCGAGCATGCCGGTGAGGGCTTTCTTGACGTCTTCGATGATGTCGTAGATCACGTTGTAGTAACGCATATCCAGACCTTCCTGCTCGACGATCTTGCGCGCGCCAGCATCGGCACGCACGTTGAAGCCGAACAGTACAGCGTTGGAGGCCAGTGCCAGGTTGGCATCGGATTCGGTGATACCACCGACGCCACCACCGACCACACGCACTTGCACTTCATCGTTACCCAGGCCGCCGAGCGAGCCTTGCAGTGCTTCCAACGAACCACGGACATCGGATTTGAGGACGATGTTAAGCGTCTTCTTCTCTTCCTGACCCATGTTCTCGAAGATGTTTTCCAGCTTGCCGGCGTGAGCACGGGCCAGTTTCACTTCGCGGAACTTGCCTTGACGGAACAGCGCGACTTCACGGGCTTTCTTCTCGTCAGCCAGCACGCTCATGTCGTCACCAGCTTCCGGCGTACCGTCCAGGCCGAGAATCTCGACAGGGATCGACGGGCCAGCTTCTTTAATGGCCTTGCCGTTTTCATCGAGCATTGCACGGATGCGACCGTAGTTGGAACCGATCAACACCATGTCGCCTTGGCGCAGGGTGCCGTCTTGAACCAGCACGGTAGCCACTGGGCCACGGCCTTTATCAAGGCGTGATTCAACCACCACACCGCGACCTGGAGCCGACGGCGTTGCTTTCAGCTCAAGAACTTCGGCTTGCAGCAGCACGGCTTCGAGCAGGTCATCGACACCGGTACCGGCTTTTGCCGATACGGAGACGAACGGTGTATCACCGCCCCACTCTTCCGAGGTCACGCCGTGCACCGACAGTTCGCTGCGGATGCGGTCAAGATCAGCGCCTGGCTTATCGATTTTGTTCACTGCAACCACCAGCGGCACGCCAGCAGCTTTCGCGTGCTGAACGGCTTCGATGGTCTGCGGCATCACGCCATCGTCTGCTGCAACCACCAGGATCACGATGTCAGTGGCCTTGGCACCACGGGCACGCATGGCGGTAAACGCGGCGTGACCTGGGGTGTCGAGGAAGGTGACCATGCCGCGTTCGGTTTCTACGTGGTAAGCACCGATATGCTGGGTAATACCGCCAGCTTCGCCCGCAGCCACTTTGGCGCGACGGATATAGTCGAGCAGCGAGGTTTTACCGTGGTCAACGTGGCCCATTACGGTCACAACCGGTGCACGGGAGAACGACTCACCCTCAAACTTCAGAGACTCGGCCAGGGAATCTTCCAGGGCATTGTCGCTAACCAGCTTGACCTTGTGGCCCAACTCTTCGGCGATCAACTGGGCAGTTTCCTGATCCAGCACCTGGTTGATGGTCACTGGAGTGCCCATCTTGAACATGAACTTGATGACTTCAGCCGCTTTAACCGACATCTGATTGGCGAGATCGCCAACAGTGATGGTTTCGCCAATAGCTACGTCACGAATCACCGGCCCAGTTGGGCTCTGGAAGCCGTGAGCATTACGCTTCTTCAGTTTACCTTTGCCACGACCGCCGCGACGGAAGCTATCGCTTTCCTCGTCGGTGGTACGCGGAGCAACGCGTGGAGCCGGAGCCTTTTCTTTGGCCGTCGGACGATGCTGTGTGGTCTTGCGCTCGCCACCACGACGATCGGCATCATCATTGCGCGCCTTATCAGGACGACGCGGCTCATCTTTCTTACGCTCATCGGCAGCAGGGGCGGCCACAACTGGCAACTCAACCACTGCAGCAGGAGCGGTTTGAACTGCCGCCTCGCCAGCCGCTGGTGCGGTAACAGGTGCCTGAGTATTTTCTGCCGCGCGACGCTTGGCTTCTTCTTCAGTTTTAGCCCGCGCAGCGTCAGCTACAGCGCGCTGCTCAGCTTGCTCGCGCTGCTTTTCAGCTTCGATTTCTTCAGCGCTGCGCTTAACGAAGGTCTTTTTCTTGCGCACTTCAACGCTGATGGTCTTGCTACCGGCAGCCCGCAGGGTGCTAGTAGTTTTACGCTGCAAGGTAATCTTGCGCGGCTCTTCTGTTTTGCTGTCGCCGTGACTGCTCTTGAGGTGGGCCAATAAGGCCTGCTTCTCGCTGTCAGTGACCGCTTGCTCAGCACTGCTGTGCGGCAAACCCGCCTCACGCATTTGCTGCAGCAGGCGTTCGACCGGCGTGTTGACCACTTGGGCCAGTTCTTTAACCGTGACTTGCGTCATGTATTTCTCTCCTCAGGCCGCAACTGCTTACTCGAACCAATGGGCTCGGGCGGCCATGATCAACTTGCCGGCTCGCTCAGCGTCGATACCGTCGATGTCGAGCAGGTCATCTATAGACTGCTCGGCCAGGTCTTCGCGGGTAACTACGCCGCGCACTGCCAGTTCATGCGCAAGCGCCTTGTCCATCCCCTCAAGCGAGAGCAGGTCTTCGGCTGGGTGGGCATCTGCCAGCTTTTCCTCGTTAGCGATGGCTTTAGTCAGCAAGCGATCTTTGGCACGGGCGCGGAGCTCGTTGACGATATCCTCGTCAAAGCCATCAATGCTGAGCATTTCTTCCATCGGTACGTAGGCAATTTCTTCAAGGCTGGTGAAGCCCTCTTCGACCAACACCTGGGCCAGCTCTTCGTCGACTTCCAACTCTTCAACGAAACGCTGCAGGATGTCGCCTGTTTCCGCCTGCTGCTTGGCCTGAATGTCCGCCTCGGTCATCACGTTCAGGGTCCAGCCAGTCAACTGACTGGCCAACCGTACGTTCTGACCGCCACGGCCAATGGCCTGAGCAAGGTTGTCTGCGCCAACGGCGATATCCATAGCATGGGCATCTTCGTCAACAATAATGGCGGCTACTTCGGCAGGCGACATGGCATTGATCACGAACTGCGCAGGATTGTCATCCCACAGCACGATGTCGACACGCTCACCCGCCAACTCACCAGAAACGGCTTGCACACGCGAACCGCGCATACCGATACAGGCGCCCTGTGGGTCGATGCGCTTATCTTTGGAACGCACGGCCAATTTGGCGCGCGAGCCAGGATCACGGGCGGCACCCATGACCTCGATCAGCTCTTCAGCAATTTCTGGCACTTCGATGCGGAACAGTTCAATCAGCATTTCCGGCGCAGTACGCGACAGAATCAGCTGAGGACCGCGGTTCTCGGTGCGAATTTCCTTTAGCAGCGCACGCAAACGCACGCCGACACGGAAAGTTTCACGCGAAATGATGTCTTCGCGAGCCAGCATGGCCTCAGCGTTGTTACCCAGATCAACGATTACGCTGTCACGGGTGACCTTCTTCACGGTGCCTGAGATGATTTCACCCAGACGCTCGCGATAAGCCTCAACCACCTGAGCACGCTCAGCCTCGCGGACTTTCTGCACAATCACTTGCTTAGCGGTTTGCGCGGCAATACGACCGAATTCGATGGAATCGATCTTCTCTTCCAACACGTCGCCGACTTTGCCGTTCGCTTCAACAGCACGCGGCATATCAGTGGTGACCTGGTGTGCAGGATCATCAAAATCGCTTTCTTCCACCACCGTCCAGCAGCGGAACGTTTCGTAGTTACCAGTCTGGCGATTGATCGCCACACGCAACTCGACTTCATCTTCAAAACGCTTTTTGGTAGCCGTGGCCAACGCCAGCTCCAACGCTTCGAAAATCACAGTAGCCGGCACGCCCTTTTCATTGGAAACCGACTCAACAACCAGCAGTACTTCTTTGCTCATCGTACGCCTCGCCTTTCACAATCCATTGGATCCTGCGCTATCCACGCAGCTTTCGCGGGATTCGCGTCTCAATCAAACCTGGGGATAACGTTGGCCTTGTCGATCATGTCGATCGGCAACAGGAATTCGTGGTCATCCACCTGCACCACCACGTCCTGCTCTTCCACACCGCGCAGAAGGCCTTGGAAATTGCGTCGACCTTCAAAGGGCGAGCGCAGCTTGATCTTCACTTGCTCGCCGGCATGAGCGGCGAACTGTTCAATGCTGAACAGTGGCCGATCCATGCCTGGTGAGGACACCTCAAGGGTGTACTCGGCGCTGATTGGGTCCTCGACATCGAGCACACCGCTGATTTGCCGACTGACAATTTCACAGTCTTCAATCAGCACGCCGTCAGGCTGCTTATCAATATAAATTCGCAGCAGAGAATGCCGCCCTTGTGACAGGAACTCGACACCCCAACATTGATAGCCAAGAGCCTCGACTACCGGGGCCACCAAGGCCTGCAACTGTTCTAGCTTGCTCGACACCTGAACCCCTCGCGCATGCTGTAAAAATAAAAAATGGGCAAGACGCCCATCATCGAACCGCCCTTCAAAGGCCGGTAAAGCTGTCACCCAGCTAGCAAAAAGCCCCTTAGAAAGGGGCTCCTCTGCAACTCAATGCGGGGGCTGGTGTAACCCAACCATCTTCGGATTTACATCCGAGGAGCGACCTTGCTGCTCAATCCCACATCAAAGCTGGTGCCGGATTATACGACCGAACCTGAACCAGGGTCAATCGGTGCTCCAGCAACAAAAAGGCCCGCATCAAGCGGGCCTTCCTGAAAATTGGTACCGAGAAGGGGACTCGAACCCCTACAGCCTATGGCCACTACCACCTCAAGGTAGCGTGTCTACCAATTCCACCACCTCGGCAAAATCATTTATTGCGTGCTACTTGCTACTTATTACTGCTGCTCAGGAGCCTGAGGTACGTCCGCCGCTTCGGTAGCCGGCTTAGCTGCATCAAGAACAGGTATATCTTCAACAGCTGGCTTAGCCTGTTGTACTTCCAAGACTGCCGGATCAGGCAAACCAACCTGAGCCATGCCATCAGCTTTGTCTTTAGCAAAGAACGCTAAACCCAAGCTAGTCATGAAAAAAGCGGTGGCAAGTATAGCAGTAACTCGACTCAGAAAGGTAGTGGTACCTTGGCTACCGAAAACGGTAGTTGAGGCGCCACCGCCAAACGAGGCGCCCGCATCTGCACCCTTACCCTGCTGCAACAGAACCAGCACAACGATGCCGATAGCACCCAGCAGATGAAGAACAACGATAACTGTTTCCAGCATTTTCTCAGCTTCCTGCGGCGCGACAGATCGCACCGAACTCATCCGCATTCAGAGAGGCTCCACCAACAAGCCCTCCATCTATATCCGGCATACCGAACAACTCGGCTGCACTGGCGGCCTTGACACTGCCACCATAAAGAATTCTCGTCTTGCCAGCCAACTCAGGGCTTTGCAGCGCTAGCTGCCCGCGAATCGCGGCATGTACATACTGTGCCTGCTCAGGCGATGCCGTAAGGCCGGTGCCTATGGCCCATACAGGCTCGTAAGCGATGATTGCAGTTGCAAACACCTCAACACCCAGCGTATCGATTACTGCAGATATCTGCGCAGCCACCACTTCAAGCGTACGCCCCGCCTCACGCTCAGCCAGGCTTTCACCTACACAAAACACCACATGCAAACCTGAGGACTGCGCCGCGGCAAACTTACGGGTTATGACCTCATCACCCTCGCCCAGCAATGAACGACGCTCAGAGTGACCCACTAACACCAACGAACAACCCGCATCATGCAGCTGACTTGCAGCCACTTCGCCTGTTAGGGCGCCTTCCAGCGGCTGGACCGCACAATCCTGCGCTCCCATCGCAATTGCCTTGCCTAGGAAGCCATCAACAACTTGACCTAGATGCAAGAACGAGGGGAAAACCGCGACATCCACATCGGCAGGCAATGCCTGATTATTAAGACCGTTGATCAGCTCTGCGACGCTGGCGCGGGTACCGTGCATTTTCCAGTTACCAGCAACCATTGGGCGACGCATGCTTTACCTCGTCGGTCAAAGAGGGCGCAGATATTACCCAACAGCCACCCGACTGGCAAGCCGAATCAAGCACATACATGCGCAACAACTTTAGCCAATTCATCGGCATAGCTGCGCACTCGCTCTGCATCGTCACCCTCAACCATGACGCGCACTAATGGCTCGGTACCCGATTTGCGCAGCAATACCCGACCGCGGCCAGCCATTTGCTCGGTAACCCGCGCGCTGGCCTCGCGTACAGCAGGATGCTCCAGTGGATCAACACCACCTGCAAAACGTACATTGATCAGCACCTGCGGACACTTCAGCATACCCAGCCGAGCCTCACCCAACGTCTGCCCACGACGCTTGAGCGCCATCAGCACCTGCAGCGCAGCGATAATCGCATCACCGGTGGTAGCGTGCTGGAAACACACCAGGTGGCCGGAGTTCTCCCCACCCAACTGCCAGTTGCGCGACAGCAATTCGGCCGTGACATAGCGATCACCAACCTTAGCCCGCACAAACGGAATACCCAGTTCGGCCAATGCCAGCTCTAGCCCCAAGTTGCTCATCAGCGTGCCTACCACTCCACCCTGCAGCTTGCCGCGCTCCAGCAGGTCGCGAGCAATGATAAATAACAGCTCATCGCCGTCCACCAACGCACCAGAATGATCAACCATCAAGACGCGGTCCGCATCGCCATCAAAGGCAATACCCAAGTCAGCCTGCTGCGCCAGGACCTCAGCCTGCAGCGCCTCGACATGAGTGGAGCCACAGGCCTCGTTGATATTTAACCCATTAGGTTGCGCTGACAGCACCGTCACGTGCGCGCCAAGTTCACGGAATACGCTTGGCGCCACTTTATAAGCTGCACCTTGGGCGCAGTCGATAACGACTTTCAGGCCAGCAAAATCGGTACTGGTTGGCACACTGCTTTTGCAAAATTCGATGTAACGACCCGCAGCATCATTGATCCGCGAAACTTTGCCTAACTGGTCCGACTCCACCACTGTCATTGGCGCGTCGAGCAACTCTTCAATCATCAGCTCGATTTCATCCGGCAACTTGGTGCCTTGCCCAGAGAAGAACTTAATGCCGTTATCGTAATGCGGGTTGTGCGAAGCACTGATTACAATGCCTGCCTCTGCATGAAAGGTACGGGTCAAATAGGCGATGGCCGGTGTCGGCATTGGCCCCAACAGCATGACATCTGCACCGGCTGCAGACAGCCCCGCCTCAAGCGCAGACTCAAACATATAACCGGAAATACGGGTGTCTTTGCCAATTAGAATGCGGCACTTACCCTGCTTACGAAACGCCATGCCAGCTGCCCAGCCGAGCTTCAGCATGAATTCTGGGGTAATAGGAAAGCTGCCGACGCGCCCACGAATACCGTCAGTACCAAAATACTTTCTACCCATCACACCACTCCCTTTTACTTATTCGGCCGCTTCAACTGCAGCAATCATGCGCATCACATCAACCGTTTGCGCCACATCGTGCACCCGCAAAATATGCGCGCCCTTGCATAGCGCCAATGCCGCAAGAGCAAGGCTGCCGCAGAGGCGCTCACCCACTTCATGACCCAGTACCTTACCGATCATGCTCTTGCGCGAGGCACCGACCAGCAAAGGCCGGCCCAAGCTGTGCAAGGCTTGCAGGTGCTTAAACAGCGATAAATTGTGTTCCAGAGTTTTAGCAAAACCAAAACCCGGATCGAGAATAACTCGCTCAGCAGCAATCCCAGCGGCATCGCAAGCAGCCAACCGCTCTTGCAAAAAATCGCGGACCTCTGCGACCACATCCGGATAATCTGGGTCTTGCTGCATGGTGCTCGGCTCACCGCGCATGTGCATCAGGCACACGGGCAGGCCACTATCGGCCGCAGCCTTAAGCGCACCATCACGCTGCAATGAGCGCACGTCATTGATCATGCCGGCACCTAGACGTGCAGTTTCACGAATGACTGCAGGCGTTGAGGTGTCGATTGAGATGATCACATCCAGCTCGCGAGCAATAGCCTCAACGATAGGTGCAACCCGCTCCAGCTCCTCAACGAGGGACACACTGCGGGCGCCAGGACGGGTCGATTCGCCACCGACGTCAATCAGCGTCGCGCCAGCCTTAAGCATTGCCTCGGCATGGCGAAGCGCCACATCGCGCTGACCAAAACGCCCGCCATCGGAAAAAGAATCAGGGGTGACATTGAGGATGCCCATCACGTGCGGACGGCTTAAATCAAGAAACCGGCTGCCACAGGGCAGCCGGTCAAAGGTAGAAACAACAGACATGGTAAACCTTAGTGACCGGTGGCCGGACCACCAATTGGAGTTTCACTGGGTTCAACGGCAGCAGGCGCAGTAGGCGTGCTGTTATTGTCATCACCGCCCTGCCAGTCCTTAGGCTCACGCGGTGCCAAACCACTCATGATGTCGCCAATTTGTTCGGCGTCGATGGTTTCATACTTCATCAACGCTTGTGCCATCGCATCAAGTTTGTCGCGGTTCTCCAGCAACAAACGTTTAGCAGTGGCGTAACACTCGTCGATGATGCTGCGTATTTCCTGATCGATCACCTTGGCGGTTTCGGCAGAAACATTGCTTTGGTTACTGCCCATGCTGCGGCCCAGGAAAACTTCACCCTCTTCTTCCGCATACATCAACGGACCGAGCTTTTCCGATAAGCCCCACTTGGTGACCATGTTTTTCGCCAGTTGAGTGGCGCGCATGATGTCGTTGGAAGCGCCCGTCGTTACACCGTCGAAACCTAGGGTCATCTCCTCGGCTACTCGACCGCCAAACAATGAGCAAATCTGGCTGGTCAGCGCGCGCTTGCTGAGGCTGTAACGGTCTTCCTCAGGCAAGAACATGGTCACCCCAAGGGCACGCCCGCGCGGAATGATTGAAACTTTGTAAACCGGGTCATGCTCAGGCACTAAACGCCCGACAATTGCATGACCTGCCTCATGAAAGGCTGTGTTGAGTTTCTCTTTGTCTGACATAACCATGGTCTTGCGCTCAGCGCCCATCATGATTTTGTCTTTGGCCAACTCAAACTCTTTCATTTCAACCACACGCTTACCGGAGCGTGCAGCAAACAGCGAAGCTTCGTTGACCAAGTTAGCCAAGTCGGCACCAGAGAAGCCCGGTGTACCACGCGCAATGACGGCCGGAGCAACATCTTCACCCATCGGTACTTTACGCATGTGTACTTTGAGAATTTGCTCGCGACCACGAATATCTGGCAAACCGACCACGACCTGACGGTCAAAGCGACCCGGACGCAACAAAGCTGGGTCCAGTACGTCAGGACGGTTAGTGGCGGCAATGACGATAATACCGTCGTTGGCTTCGAAGCCGTCCATCTCTACCAGTAACTGGTTGAGGGTTTGCTCACGCTCATCGTGACCACCGCCCATGCCAGCACCACGATGACGACCGACAGCATCAATTTCATCGATAAAGATGATGCACGGTGCATGCTTCTTAGCTTGCTCGAACATGTCGCGCACACGAGACGCACCGACACCGACGAACATTTCAACAAAGTCCGAACCGGAGATGGTGAAAAACGGTACTTTGGCTTCACCTGCAACAGCCTTGGCCAGCAACGTTTTACCCGTACCGGGCGAACCAACCATCAGCACGCCACGTGGGATGCGCCCACCGAGACGCTGGAATTTGCCCGGGTCGCGCAGAAACTCAACCAGCTCGCTAACTTCTTCTTTGGCTTCATCGCAACCTGCAACGTCGGCAAAGGTGGTTTTAACCTGATCTTCAGAGAGCAAGCGTGCCTTGCTCTTGCCGAAGCTCATCGGCCCACCTTTACCGCCAGCACCGCCTTGCATCTGGCGCATGAAGAACATGAACACAGCAATAATCACCAGAATTGGAAAGCTAGCGACCAACAATTGCGTCCAAATGCTCTGCTGCTCAGGTTGCTTGCCGACGATTTCGACATTGTTGTCCATCAGGTCCTTGATCAGACCATTGTCTTGAATCGCCGGACGCACCGTTTCAAACGGCGAACCGTCAACACGCGTACCGCTGATGGTGAAACCATCAACCGTAACTTGCTTAACGCCGCCGTCCTGAACCTGCTGGATAAACTGCGAATAATTAAGTTTATTCGTCTCAGCTGGGCTGGAGAAATTGTTCATCACCGTCACCAAGACAGCGGCGATGATCAGCCACAGAACCAGATTCTTTGCCATGTCGTTCAATTAGCTACCCTCTAAAGCAGGCCCCGTGCCGAAGCATGCTTCGCATGACGACCAGTTATGTACCGATCTAACTTACTACACAACGCCTACCCCTGGCAGACGACGTCTGTAACGCTTTATTTGTTGTATGACAGCAGCAGTCATTCAACGGCCAATCATTGACCAGCCTCATCAATCGCCGCGAAACCCGCGCGCCAGCATGTATTGCTCGCGTGAACGTCCGCGTGAAGACAGCGGCTTGCGCATCTGCACCTTGTCGAACAACTGACGCACTTGCTTGTGGTACTCATCAAAACCTTCGCCTTGGAAGATTTTGATCAGAAAATCGCCACCTGGGCGCAGTACGCGGGTCGACAAATCCAGTGCTAACTCACACAAGTACATGGCACGCGGCTGATCTGATTCCCTTACACCACTCATATTGGGGGCCATATCGGAAATCACAAGGTCTACCGGGTGCTCACCGATCGCATCAAGGATTTGTGCAAACACGCCATCATCGGTGAAATCACCCTGAACAAAGGTTACGTCAGGAATACTGTCCATCTCAAGAATGTCTGAGGCGATCAAGCGGCCCTTATCACCGATCACTCGACTGGTGACCTGCGACCATCCTCCCGGAGCTGCGCCGAGATCAACCACAGTGATACCGGGCCTAAGGATGCGATCCTTCTCCTGAATCTCCAGCAGCTTGTAGCTGGCGCGCGAACGGTAGCCGTCCTTTTGCGCCATTTTGACGTAGGGGTCGTTGAAATGCTCTTTCAGCCAACCTTGACTGGTCTTGGAACGGGCCACGCAATACCTCGAATGTGCAACGCATGAATATCTGGGCGGTCCCGAAGACGCTCGGGTAAACTAACCGCCGTTTTTTACTAGATTAAATGCAGGAATCAGATTATGCCGCTCACTCAAGAGCAGAAGAAACAATTCAAATCTATCGGCCACCATTTAAAGCCTGTATTGATCGTGGCTGACGGTGACCTGACCGAGGGTGTACTGGCGGAACTGGAACGCGCTCTGGCGGATCATGAACTGATTAAAGTGCAGCTGCGTATCACCGAGCGGGAAGCTCGCCTAACGGCGATTAGCCAACTGTGTAAAGCGGGCAACGCTGATTTAGTCCAGGTGATTGGCAAAATGGCGCTGATCCACCGTAAAAATCCGAAAGTTAACAAGAACCTGTCCAACGTTCACCGTCACCACGGCTGATTGATCGGGTGTTGCAAGGCGCGCTCAGCGCCTTGGCAATCTGATACCGGCCGCCCCTAGCGATCACTTTAAGCGCTTAGGATAGGCGCTGCTGCTTTCTCGGCACAGCTTGCAAGACCAACAGCAAGCCGCAAAAAGCCATGACCAAGTAGCTGAACATCAACCATAGCTCAGCTTCCGGCAGCAGTTTGCGCACCGCAAAATAACTCCCCGCCATCACCACAACCACCATCAGCAACTGCCCGCGGGGATCACGCCACAGGCTTTTCAGCCCCAGCACACGAACCAACACGGCCACCTGCAGCCCAGCGCAAACAGCCGCTAGGCCAATTAGCAGCGGCCGCAACGCATTGCCGATTTCCTCAACCAGCAATGACGCCAAGCCAACCTTAGCGATCGCCGGCATCAACAGAAAATGCAACAACCAGAGACCGCCAACCCAGAGTGTCTGAGCCAGCAGCCAGCTAATAGCACCGGCATCACGCGGTTCAGTATTAGAGATGGCGAACCTCGACAATCTCATATTCAAGCGCGCCACTCGGCGTCTGCACCACCACCACATCCCCTTCGCTCTTGCCAATTAAGGCCCGAGCGATGGGCGAACCCACGGATATTTTGCGCTGCTTAATCTCAGCCTCATCCTCGCCGACGATCTGGTACGTCACGCTTTCATCAGTGTCACAGTTAGCGATTTCCACAGTTGTACCGAAAATCACCTTACCGGTGTGCTCAATAGTGGTGACATCGATGATCACTGCATTTTGCATGCGGCCTTCGATATCACGGATACGAGCTTCAACCATCCCCTGCTGCTCTCGGGCGGCGTGGTATTCAGCGTTTTCCTTGAGGTCACCGAGTTCGCGCGCCGTACCAATTTCTTGGCTCAACTTCGGGCGCAATACCTTCGTCAGGTGGGCGTGCTCTTCCTCCAAGGCGCGCGCGCCTTGGACGGTCATCGGGTATTTAGTCATGCCTTAATTCCTGCATGGAGATCTTGCAGTCGACGCACTGTCTTCTCTGGGCCGAACTTCAACGCCTCACAAATCGCCTGCCCAGCCGCAATGGTGGTGGTGCAATAGATCTTGTGCTGCAAAGCGTTACGACGAATAGAGTAGGAGTCAGCGATGGATTGACGACCTTCAGTGGTGTTGATGATTAGGGTGACTTCATCATTTTTGATCATATCGACCACGTGCGGACGCCCCTCAGTCACCTTGTTGACGCGACGCACGGGCAGGCCAGCGGCTTCGATCAGCTTGGCAGTGCCGGCAGTTGCCACCACTTCAAAACCGAGCTCAATCAAGTCACGCGCTACACCAGCCACCAACGGCTTGTCATCATCGCGCACACTAATAAAGGCCACGCCGGCGTTCGGCAACACTTCGCTGGCACCCATCTGCGCTTTAGCAAAAGCCTCACCGAAGGTATCGCCCACGCCCATCACTTCACCGGTGGACTTCATTTCTGGGCCGAGGATGGGGTCAACACCCGGGAACTTGGCAAACGGGAAGACCGCTTCTTTGACACTGAAATACGGCGGGATAATTTCCTTGGCGTACCCGGCTTCAGCCAGCGACTTTCCTGCCATCACGCGCGCAGCCACTTTAGCCAGCGACTGACCAACACACTTGGACACGAACGGCACGGTACGCGAGGCGCGGGGGTTCACTTCGATCACGAAGATGTCCTCGCCCTGCACAGCCATTTGCACGTTCATTAGGCCGATCACGCCGAGCTCCAAGGCCATTTTCTTAACCTGGTCGCGGATCTCATCCTGGATATGCATCGGCAGCGAGTAAGGCGGCAGGGAGCACGCCGAGTCGCCGGAGTGCACGCCTGCCTGCTCAATGTGCTGCATGATCGCGCCAATCACCACGGTCTCGCCGTCGCACACCGCATCAATATCGACCTCGATGGCGCAGTTGAGGAAGTGGTCGAGCAATACCGGGCTGTCGTTCGATACTTTCACCGCTTCACGCATGTAGCGCTTGAGTTCGTCTTCTTGGTAGACGATCTCCATCGCACGGCCGCCCAATACATAAGACGGGCGCACCACCAACGGGTAACCGATGACTTTCGAGGCCGCCAGCGCTTCGTCTTCACTGCGCGCAGTGGCGTTAGCCGGTTGACGCAGGCCGAGGCGCTGGACCATTTGCTGGAAGCGTTCGCGGTCTTCGGCGCGGTCAATGGCGTCAGGCGATGTGCCGATAATCGGCACGCCAGCTTCTTCCAACGCACGGCAGATCTTCAGCGGCGTTTGGCCGCCGTATTGCACGATCACGCCTTTTGGCTGCTCAACACGGACGATTTCCAGCACGTCTTCTAGGGTTACTGGCTCAAAGTACAGGCGATCAGAGATGTCGTAGTCAGTCGATACGGTTTCCGGGTTGCAGTTGACCATGATGGTTTCGTAACCATCCTCACGCAGCGCCAACGCCGCATGCACACAGCAGTAGTCAAATTCGATGCCCTGGCCGATACGGTTTGGCCCACCACCAAGGATCATGATCTTGTCTCGACCCGATGGATTGGCCTCACACTCTTCCTCATAGGTTGAGTACATGTAAGCCGTGTCAGTGGCGAATTCAGCAGCGCAGGTGTCGACACGCTTATAAACCGGCAGCACCTTAAGCTTGTGGCGCTGGCTGCGCAGAGTCTTCTCAGTCACACCCAGCAGCTTGGCCAGGCGAATATCGGAGAAGCCTTTGCGCTTGAGCTTGTACATGGCATCACGGTCAATGCTCGACAACGCCAGGGTTTTGATGCGTTCTTCGTCTTTGATCAGGTCTTCGATCTGCACCAAAAACCACTCATCGATATTGGTCAGCTCGAACACTTCTGCAACGGTCTTACCCGCACGAAAGGCATCACCGATGTACCAGATGCGATCAGCGCTCGGGACGGTCAGCTCGCGGCGTAAGGTGCTTTCGGCTTCTGGGTCAGCCAGGTCGAGCTTTTCATCAAGACCCGACACACCTACTTCCAGACCACGCAGCGCTTTTTGCAAGGACTCTTGGAACGTCCGGCCGATCGCCATCACCTCACCCACAGACTTCATCTGGGTGGTCAGGCGCGCATCAGCCTTGGGGAACTTCTCAAAGGCAAAACGCGGAATCTTGGTCACGACGTAATCGATGGCCGGCTCAAACGAAGCCGGCGTGCGGCCACCGGTAATGTCGTTCTGCAACTCATCAAGGGTGTAACCGACCGCCAGCTTGGCGGCGATTTTGGCAATCGGGAAACCGGTGGCTTTGGAGGCCAGCGCCGAGGAACGCGACACGCGCGGGTTCATCTCGATCACCACCATACGGCCGGTGTTCGGGCAGATACCGAACTGCACGTTGGAGCCGCCGGTTTCTACGCCGATCTCACGCAGCACCGCCAACGAGGCGTTACGCAGGATTTGGTATTCCTTATCAGTCAGCGTTTGCGCCGGCGCTACAGTGATCGAGTCGCCGGTATGGACGCCCATCGGATCGAAGTTTTCGATGGTGCAGACGATGATGCAGTTGTCGTTCTTATCGCGAACGACCTCCATCTCGTACTCTTTCCAACCGATCAATGATTCGTCGATCAGCAGCTCGCTGGTCGGCGATAAATCGATACCGCGAGCGCAGATTTCTTCGAACTCTTCACGGTTGTAAGCGATACCACCACCGGTGCCGCCCATGGTAAAGGACGGACGGATGATGCAGGGGAAGCCGACCTTTTCCAGCACGCCGTAGGCTTCGTCCATGGTGTGTGCGATACCGGAAACCGGGCAAGCCAGACCGATATCTTTCATCGCCTTGTCAAAGCGCGAGCGGTTTTCCGCCTTATCAATGGTATCGGCGTTAGCACCGATCATTTCAACGCCGAACTTCTCCAAAATGCCGTGCTTTTCGAGGTCCAGTGCGCAGTTCAATGCAGTCTGGCCACCCATGGTTGGCAGCAATGCGTCCGGGCGCTCTTTCTCGATGATCTTGGCCACGGTGGACCATTTGATCGGCTCAATATAGGTAGCGTCAGCCATGGCCGGGTCGGTCATGATCGTGGCGGGGTTAGAGTTCACCAGAATGACGCGGTAGCCCTCTTCTTTCAGCGCCTTACACGCTTGTGCACCTGAGTAGTCGAACTCGCAAGCCTGACCGATAACAATCGGGCCGGCGCCGAGGATCAGGATGCTTTTTATATCTGTACGTTTTGGCATGTTCTTTCTCTCGAATCCTGGGGTCAGTCGGCGGGTTTAACGGCGCTTGGCCATGGTTTCGATAAAGCGGTCAAATAACGGGGCAACGTCAGCCGGGCCTGGGCTGGCCTCTGGGTGACCTTGGAAACTGAACGCGTCCTTGTCGGTGCGCTCAATGCCCTGCAGCGAACCATCAAACAATGATTTGTGGATGGCACGCAGGTTGCTCGGCAAGCTGTCTTCATCCACGGCAAAGCCATGGTTCTGACTGGTGATCATCACCGCACCGGTCTTGAGGTCTTGCACCGGGTGGTTGGCGCCATGATGGCCATGGCTCATTTTCAGGGTTTTAGCCCCCGAGGCCAGAGCCAGCAATTGATGGCCAAGGCATATACCGAATAGCGGAATATCCGTTTGCAGCACATCGCTGATCGCCTGGATCGCATAGTCGCAAGGCTCTGGGTCACCCGGGCCATTGGACAGGAACACGCCATCCGGCTGCAGCGCTATCATTTCAGCAGCAGGGGTTTGCGCCGGCACTACCGTCACCCGGCAGCCGCGCTCAACCAACATGCGCAGAATGTTCCACTTAACGCCGAAATCGTAGGCCACCACGTGGTACTTCAGTTCACTAGCCGGGATTTCCGGGTGGCTGTCGCTTTCCAGGTTCCACACACTGGAGCGCCATTCGAAACGCTCGGTGCAGCTCACCACTTTGGCCAGGTCCATGCCCTTGAGACCAGGAAAGCTGCGCGCCAGCTCTACGGCTTTTTCTTCGGTAGCGTCGTCGCCCACCAAGATGCAGCCGTTCTGCGAACCTTTCTCACGCAGGATGCGGGTCAGGCGGCGGGTATCAATACCGGCGATGGCGACGGTGCCGTTTTCTTTTAGGTATTCATCCAGTGGCTGTTTGTTGCGCCAGTTACTGGAAGTCAGCGGCAGGTCACGGATGATCAAGCCGGCCGCCCACACGCGATTGGATTCGGCATCTTGCGGCGTAGTGCCGGTATTACCGATGTGCGGGTAGGTCAGGGTTACGATCTGCTGGGCATAGGAGGGATCGGTAAGGATTTCCTGATAGCCGGTCATGGCGGTGTTAAAAACCACCTCTCCAATAGTTTGGCCATCGGCACCGATGGCCTCGCCGCGAAAAATACTGCCATCAGCAAGGGCCAAGATGGCAGGTTTTAGGGCTGGCTTACTCAAGAAGACCTCCAGAGATCAAAACGTGAAGCAAACGCAGGTTGTAAAAAAGCGGGATGACGCATGAACCGTCACCCCGCTTTTTATCTGATTCATTCTGCGCAACTTTAGTGGACACACTAAGGCAGCAAGCCTACAGGAAACTGCCTTTTTGGTCCATCGCCAGTTGCACCAATGCGTCGGCAAAAACAGCCCTTGCGACACAATGACTCAGTTCAAGCCCAGCACATCTTGCATGTCATACAAACCGGGCTTGTCAGCCTGCAACCAAAGCGCTGCACGCACTGCGCCTTTGGCGAAGGTCATGCGGCTTGATGCTTTGTGCGTAATTTCAACGCGCTCACCCTCAGCAGCGAACAGCACGGTGTGATCGCCGACCACATCACCTGCGCGCACTGTGGCAAAGCCAATGGTCTCGCGCTCACGCTCACCGGTCTGGCCTTCACGTCCATACACCGCCACCTTTTGCAGGTCACGCCCCAGGGCGTTAGCCACTACTTCACCCATGCGCAGGGCCGTGCCGGATGGCGCATCAACCTTGTGCCGGTGGTGGGCCTCGATGATTTCGATATCCACGTCATCACCCAGCACCCGCGCCGCGGTGTCCAGCAGTTTCAAGCACAGATTAACGCCGACACTAAAGTTGGCCGCAAACACAATTGGGATCTGCCTGCCGGCATCCGCCAGCAATTGCTTTTCTTCTGGCGAAAAGCCGGTGGTGCCGATGACCATGGCCTTACCGGCCTGTCGACAAATCTCAAGATTGTGCAGCGTCACGGAGGGGTGGGTGAAGTCGATCAGCACATCAAATTGATCGAGCACCGCACGCAGATCGCCGCTCAGGTTGACGCCCATCTTGCCTTGAGCGACCAGTTCACCAACATCTGCCCCCATCAGGCTGCTGTCAGCACGATCAATCGCCGCACTCAGGCGTGCGCCGTCAGCCAGCTGCACCGCTTCAATCAGGGTCTTGCCCATACGCCCAGCGGCGCCCATCACTGCAATACGTTGCATAGCACTCAGCTCCAAGCTGTCGCGGCAAGTGGCGACCGTCTTTCAACGGTCGCCACCTGCCGCGGATGTTTACAGGTCGCCGAAAAAGCGCTTCACGCCTTCGAACCAGCCATTGGCTTTTGGCGAATGCGAGCTGTCGCCTTCCAACGTTTTGCGGAACTCATCGAGCAGTTCACGCTGGCGCTTACCCAGGTGGACGGGTGTTTCCACCGTCACCTTGCACATCAAATCACCCGCGCCGCCACCGCGCACCGGGGCTACGCCCTTGCCGCGCAGGCGAAACATCTTGCCTGTTTGCGTACCTTCCGGGACTTTCAACTTAACCCGACCATCCAGCGTCGGCACTTCCAGCTCGCCACCGAGGGCGGCATCAGCAAAGCTAATCGGCACCTCGCAGTACAGATGCTTACCGTCGCGCTGGAAGATAGCGTGCTCGCGCACATTCACCACCACATACAGGTCGCCCGCTGGGCCGCCCATTGCGCCAGCTTCACCCTCGCCCGTGAGCCGGATGCGGTCGCCGGTATCGACACCCGCTGGTACTTTCACCGACAGGGTTTTGTGCTCTTCCACCCGGCCTTGGCCGTGGCATGAGCCGCAGGGATCGGTGATCATCTTGCCTTGGCCATGGCAACGCGGGCAGGTTTGCTGCACCGAGAAGAAGCCTTGCTGCATGCGCACCTGACCAATACCGCCGCAGGTGGTGCAGGTGACTGGCGAGGTGCCTTTTTTAGCACCCGAGCCATCGCACGGCTTGCAGTTGACCAAGGTGGGCACACGGATAGTGACTGTGGTGCCGCGCACCGCCTCTTCTAAATCCAGCTCAAGGGTGTAACGCAAATCGCTGCCGCGCTGGGCACCGCCACGCTGACCACCGCGCTGACCACCAAAGAAGTCGCTGAACACATCACCGAAGATATCGGAGAAGTTCGCCCCGCCTGGGCCACCGCCTCCGCCCATTTGCGGGTCTACGCCGGCATGACCGTATTGATCGTAAGCCGAACGCTTAGCCGCGTCGGACAACACTTCGTAGGCCTCGTTGGCTTCTTTGAACTTCTCTTCAGAGGCTTTATCGTCGGGATTGCGGTCCGGGTGATGCTTCATAGCCAAGCGCCGGTAAGCCTTTTTCAGCTCCGATTCGCTAGCACCGCGCTCGACACCGAGCACCTCGTAAAAGTCACGTTTAGCCATAAGTCTTCAACACCTTAAAATCATCTACTCCAGACACGCCAACGCGGGAGCAAGCCCCCGCGCGGCGAATCGTGCCGGGCGCAACTCGCGTCACCCCCGGCTAGAACGGCATAAGCTTGCGCTTACTTGTTGTCTTTAACTTCTTCGAATTCAGCATCGACCACATCGTCGCCGGCATCTTTAGCCTGCTCAGCACCTTGCTCAGCAGCACCTGGCTGCGGCTGTTCGGCGTACATTTTTTGCGCCAAAGGTGCAGTCAGTTCGGACAGCGCAGTCATCTTGGCTTCGATTTCGGCCTTATCGTCGCCTTTCACAGCGACTTCTAGCGCGGTCAACGCCGTTTCGATGGCCGTCTTCTCGTCAGCCGTGGCCTTGTCGCCCGCCTCAACAATCATCTTACGCGTGGCGTGAACCAGCTGGTCGCCTTGATTACGGGCACCGGCCAGCTCTTCAAATTTGCGATCTTCCTCAGCGTTAACTTCGGCATCGCGCACCATTTGCGCAATTTCGTCTTCAGACAAACCGGAGTTGGCCTTGATCACGATGGACTGAGTTTTGCCCGTCGCTTTGTCTTTGGCACCTACGTGCAGAATGCCGTTGGCGTCGATGTCGAAGGTCACTTCGATCTGCGGCACGCCACGTGGGGACGGTGGAATGTCAGCCAGGTCGAACTTACCCAGGGATTTGTTACTGGCAGCTTGCTTGCGCTCACCCTGCAACACGTGAATGGTCACTGCACCCTGGTTATCGTCTGCGGTGGAGAACACCTGAGACTTTTTGGTCGGGATGGTGGTGTTCTTCTCGATCAATGCTGTCATCACGCCGCCCATGGTTTCGATACCCAGGGTCAGCGGGCTAACGTCAAGCAACAGCACGTCTTTCACGTCGCCAGACAATACCGCGCCCTGAATGGCAGCGCCCATGGCCACGGCTTCATCCGGGTTAACGTCTTTGCGCGGCTCTTTGCCGAAGAACTCGGTGACCAACTTCTGCACCAGCGGCATGCGGGTTTGGCCACCGACCAGAATCACGTCGTTAATCGCACCAACATCGATGCCGGAGTCTTTCAGTGCAATACGGCAAGGCTCGATGGTGCGCTGCACCAAGTCTTCCACCAGTGCTTCCAGCTTGGCGCGGGAGATTTTCACGTTGAGGTGCTTAGGACCGGTGGCATCTGCAGTGATGTACGGTAGGTTGACGTCGGTAGAATTGCTCGAAGACAGCTCGATTTTGGCTTTTTCTGCGGCTTCTTTCAGGCGCTGCATCGCCAGCGGGTCACCCTTAAGGTTCATGCCGCTTTCTTTCTTAAATTCGTCAACGAGGTAGTCGATCAGACGGATGTCAAAGTCTTCACCACCCAGGAAGGTGTCACCGTTGGTGGCCAACACTTCGAACTGGTGCTCGCCATCAACTTCAGCGATCTCGATCACCGACACATCGAAGGTGCCGCCACCGAGGTCGTAAACGATCACGGTGTGATCGCCCTTGGCCTTGTCCATACCGTAAGCCAATGCAGCGGCGGTTGGCTCGTTGATGATGCGCTTCACGTCCAGACCTGCAATGCGACCGGCATCTTTAGTGGCCTGACGCTGGCTGTCGTTGAAGTAAGCCGGCACGGTGATCACCGCTTCGGTCACTGGCTCGCCGAGGTAGTCTTCAGCGGTCTTCTTCATTTTCTTCAGAATTTCAGCTGATATCTGCGGCGGCGACATTTTCTGGCCATTCACTTCAACCCATGCATCGCCGTTGTCAGCCTTGGCGATTTTGTATGGCACCATCTGAATATCTTTTTGCACAACTTCTTCGTCAAAACGACGACCGATCAGACGCTTTACCGCGTACAGGGTGTTGTGCGGATTGGTCACTGCCTGACGCTTAGCCGACTGCCCGACCAAAATCTCGCCATCATTGGCATAGGCAACGATCGACGGCGTGGTACGCGTGCCTTCGGCGTTCTCGATAACTTTGGCTTTGCCGTTTTCCAATACAGAAACGCAGGAGTTGGTTGTTCCCAGGTCGATACCAATAATTTTGCCCATCTTTACTCTCCCTAAAATTTTTTAATTATCGCGCCACTGACTGGTCATCAGCGGCGGCAGCACTAAAACGCTTGACTGTTTAATGGGGTCAACTCGGCGAATTTCAAGCCTGCTCATCAATCGATGGCGACGCTGCTGCCGGGGCCTTGCTGACCACCACCATCGCCGGGCGCAACAGACGGCCATTGAGCATAAAGCCCTTCTGGAACACCTTAAACACACTGTTGGGCTCAACGTTGGTGCTTTCCTGCATGGCCATGGCTTGATGGTGCTCAGGGTTGAACGGCGCACCGTGGGGGTCCAGCACGTCCAACTGGTAACGCTTAAGCGTGTCGAGGAACAACTTGAGCGTCAGCTCCATACCCTCGCGCACCCCGTTGATCGCCTCATCATCAGGATTGGATAGCTCGAGGCCACGCTCAAGGCTGTCCAACACCGGTAACAGATCGCCGGCGAATTTCTCTAGCGCGAATTTATGCGCCTTCTCCACATCCTGCTCGGCACGACGACGCACGTTTTGCAGGTCGGCAGCCATGCGTAGAGACTGATCCTGAGCAGTGGCCAGTTGTTCTTCCAACGCGTGTACACGGGCAACCAAATCATCGCCTGCAAACGCGCTGGCATTAGCCAGCTCATCAGGGTTCTGCGTATCCAGGTTCTGTTCGTCAGCCATGCGACTCTCCTTTTATAAATTCGACGCAAGCCTTAACCCACGTACCTAGCGACTATATGGGGCCAAAAAATATGCTTTCAAGGACAACAGACGGATTGTCAGCGCACAAAAAAACACTGTATAAATAACCAGACATGAACTTGGGAGGCCCTCACCATGCTGGTGCACCTGTCCGTACACAACTACGCCATTGTTGAACACCTTGATCTAGAACTGGACGCCGGTATGAGCGTGATCAGCGGCGAAACCGGTGCCGGCAAATCAATCATGCTCGACGCCCTCGGCTTAGCCTTGGGTGATCGCGCTGACAGCGGCGTGGTGCGCCCCGGCGCGGACAAGGCGGATATTCTCGCCAGCTTCGACCTGCACGACATCCCAGAAGCTCGTGCTTGGCTGGCCGAACGCGACCTTGGCCATAATCAAGATCAAGACGGGCCGTGCATTCTGCGCCGCGTGATCACAGCTGAAGGCCGCTCGCGCGGTTATATTAACGGCTCACCCTGCCCCCAGGCCGACCTTAAAGCCCTCGGCGAGCTGTTGATTGATATCCACAACCAACATGAACACCAATCCCTGCTCAAGCCTGAAACGCACCGCCGCTTGCTTGATGAATATGCCGGCAGCCAAGAGCTGGCGCGCCAAGTGCTGCTGGCTGCGCAGCGCTGGAAGCAGACCAAAAACGAACTGCAGCGCATCTCCAGCTTGGGTGATGAGCAACGCGCTCGTCACCAACTACTCAGTTACCAGCTGGAAGAACTCGACAACCTGGCCCTAGGCGAGAATGAACTCAGCCAGCTGGAATTGGAGCACAAGAACTTAACTAACGCCGAAAGCCTGCTCAGCGCCTGCCGCTTAGTAATTGAGCAATGCAGTGAAAATGATGCCGGCAATGTGCTCTCCGCGCTGACCAGTAGCCTCAGTCGTCTAAGTGCCTTTCAGGGTCAGCCGGGGGCGCTGAGCGAAGCCACCAACTTGCTCGCCAGCGCGCAGATTCAGGTCGAAGAAGCCGTTGGCGAGCTCAATCGCTTTCTCGATCACTTTGATGCCGACCCCGAGCGCCTGCGGCACATGGAAGAACGCTTAGACGCGATCTACACCTTGGCGCGCAAGCACCGCATCCAGCCCTCCGAGCTAGGCCCGATGCAGCAACAGTTATTCGAGGAATTAGAAAGCCTCAATGCTGATGATCAAGCCGCTGAGCGCCTTAGCGGCGAGCTGTTAGCTTTCGAGCGCCACTATCAAGAAAAAGCAGAAGAACTCAGCACGTTACGCAACAACGCCGCCAGCCAACTGGCCGCTGCAGTAGAAGTGGAGATGCAAACCCTCGGCATGCCCGGTGGACGCTTCACCATTAAACTCAGCGCCAACAGCAACAGCGAGCCGCACCCCAACGGCTTAGAACAGCTGGAATTTCTAGTCAGCGCCAACCCCGGCCAGCCTCTCAAAGCCTTGGCTAAAGTCGCCTCAGGCGGTGAACTGTCGCGCATTAGCTTGGCGATACAGGTGATCACCGCGCAGACTTCGCGCGTGCCGACCCTGGTCTTCGATGAGGTCGATGTCGGTATCGGCGGCCCAACCGCCGAAGTGGTGGGTCAGTTACTGCGCAAGCTGGGCGATCGCGGTCAAGTGCTCACGGTGACGCATTTGCCGCAGGTTGCAGCGCAAGGTCATCAGCATTTATTTGTGCACAAAGTGCGCGGTAACGATGCCACACGCACGGCGGTGAGCAAGCTAACACCCGCAGAGCGGGTCGAAGAAATCGCCCGCATGCTCGGCGGCGTTGACCTCACTGAGGAATCTTTAGCCCATGCGCGCCAGATGGTCGGCAGCGCTCAGGCCTGATTACTCAACCGCTAAAATGCACAAAGGCGACCCTAAGGTCGCCTTTTTCATGCCGCTATCAATCAACTTTTCTTGCGCACATAGAGCACAAGGTTGTGGTCGACCAATTCAAAGCCATGCTCTTCGACGATTTCTTTCTGACGCTTTTCGATCTCAGCGTCGAAGAATTCAATCACCTCACCGGAATCGACACACACCATATGGTCGTGATGGCCGTTGTCCGCCAACTCAAAGACCGCATGCCCACCATCGAAATTGTGCCGAACCACCAAGCCCGCCGCTTCAAACTGCGTCAAGACTCGGTAAACGGTGGCTAAACCAACATCATCACCCGATTCCATCAGCGCCTTGTAGACGTCTTCAGCGCTCATGTGGCGCTGATCAGCAGAGTCGAGCATTTGCAGTATCTTGACCCTTGGCAGGGTCACTTTCAGGCCAGCCTTGCGTAGTTCGCTATTTTCAACCATGGTCTGCTTTCTCACGGAAGCGGCTTCGCAGCTTCCTTTATTGCGGGTATGATCCGGGTTTATATTGCCAAGCCAAGATAGTGGAAGTCGCCCACCGATGCAAAAGACCAAACTCCTGCTGACCAGCCTCTCCCTTACGGGACTACTCGCACTCGCCGGTTGTTCATTCCCCGGGGTTTATAAAATCGACATTCAACAGGGCAATGTCGTGACGCAGGACATGATAGACCAGTTGCGCCCGGGAATGACCCGCAAGCAAGTGCGGTTTATCATGGGCAATCCCCTGCTCACTGACACCTTCCATGCTAACCGCTGGGATTATCTGTACAGCATCCAGCCGGGTGGTGGTCAGCGCCTGCAAGAGCGCGTCAGCGTAAACTTCGGCGCTGAGGATCAGCTGGTAGGCTTGTCCGGTGACTTTATGCCAGGCGTAAGCCGTGACCAGGCTATTTTAGGCCAGGACAGCGGCGTCTCTACCGCGCCAGCCGCACAGCAAGCCGAGGACAAACCTGCACCCGGGTCTCTGCTGGAGCAAATTCAGCGTGAAGTGGACGATGTGAAAGTCGTGCCCGTGCCGACACCAGAACCTCTGGAAAGCACACCACAGTAATATTTTGCTCACAAAAAACCCGGAATTTCCGGGTTTTTTAGTTTTAAAGGTTAACCAGCAACCTTATTCCTCGGCGGCCTCTGCCTTGGCCAGCGCCGCCTTAGCTGCACGTTGTTTACGCACCTCTTTAGGATCGGCGAGCAGCGGGCGGTAGATTTCCACACGCTCGCCGTCTTCCAATACACGCTCGTCAGGCTTGCTGACCGCTTTACCGAAGATACCCAGCGGGCTGTTCTGCAAATCTAGCCCAGGAAAATGCACCTGCATCCCAGACTGCACGGCAGCTTGGCGCACGGTGGTGCCGCACGGCAGGCTTAAACGCAGCAGCTTCTGCTTATCGGCCAAGGCGTACGCCACCTCGACCACGATGTTTGGTTTATCCATACAACTGCTTAGCCCGCTGGCAGAAGGCATCCACCAACGTATTGGTGGCCTGATTGAACAATGGTCCGAGTGTCGCCCGCACCAATGGCCCGGCGTAGTCAAAGGTAAGGTCCAGGCTAATCTTGCATGCTTTATCGCCCAGCGCTTTAAATTCCCAGTGCCCATACAGCTGAGTGAATGGCCCTTCCACCAGGTTCAATGTGATCCGTTCGCCTGGAATCAAAATATTCGCGGTCACAAACTGCTGGCTCATCCCGCCCTTTGCTACCACTAGGCTGGCGCGCATGCGCGTGTCGCTGACTTCCAGCACTTCACTGGCCGAACACCAGGGCAAAAACTGCGGGTAGCTGGCTACGTCGTTGACCAGATCGAATAGCGCTCGCGCCGGATAAGGCAGCAACGCCGAACGCTGAATATGCGTACTCATAACGCAACCACTCGGTTGAACAGGATGCAGATAATCATTTGCTCAACTCTGCAACAAATACGATCAACACCCCAATCGGGGCGACCACACGTATCAACCAATACACAAGGTTAAACAGCAGCGGGCTTTTCATCGCCAGTTCGTCACGTACAGCCTCACGCTTGAGCACCCAGCCGGCAAATATGGCAAACGCCAAGCCGCCGAGTGGCAGCAGAATACGACTGGTTAGGTAATCAATGCTGTCGAAGAAATTCCGCCCGCCCTCAGCGCCCCACTGGAACAGATGGAAACCATCCGCCCCGAAAACAAAGAATTTAGCCTCAGCGCCTACGTTAAAAGACAGCACCGTGCCCATGCCAACCACCCAGCAAAGAAAGACCAGCACGCTGGTCACCAGCACTCGACTGCGCTTGGTGCGCTCGACCAAATAGGCCACCGCCGGCTCCAGCATGGAGATCGACGAGGTCCACGCCGCAATCAGCACCAGAACAAAAAACAACGTCCCCATCACCTGACCAAAAGCGATATTGCCGAAGGCCACGGGCAGCGTGACAAACATCAGCCCCGGCCCTGCGCTCGGCTCTAGGCCGCCCGCGAAGACAATGGGGAACAATGCTAAGCCTGCGGTCAGCGCCACCAATGTATCGAGGATACCAACGGTCAGAATAGTGCCGCCGATCGAGGCGTTCTTCGGCATGTACGAGCCGTAGACCATGATCGCGCCAACACCGACGCTCAACGTAAAGAAGGCATGCCCCATGGCGGCCAACACACCATCAAGAACGCGATCTGGTTGGAAATTGAACAGAAAGTGGAAGCCCTGCATAAAGTGCCCGGTGGTCATGCTGTAGCCCAACAGCACCAGCAGCAACACGAACAGCAGCGGCATCATTATGCGCAGGCTACGCTCAAGACCGGCCACTACACCGCGAGCGATAACGAAACCAGTCAGTAGCATAAACAGGCTGTGCCATAAGGTTAGCCGCCAGGGATCAGCCGTCAGCGCACCAAATGCAGCGCCAGCACCGTCGGCTGTCACACCGGCGAACTGGCCGCTGCCCACGCTGAGGATGTAATCCAACGACCAGCCTGCCACTACGCTGTAAAACGATAAAATCAGCAGCGCCGCAATCATGCCCATCAGCGCCGCCCATGACCACTTCGGCGAGGCGCCTGATTCAATGGCCAAGGCCCTCAGGCTATTTACCGAGCTCTGCCGGCCGCGCCGCCCGATCAGGGTTTCCGCCAGCATGATTGGCAGGCCAACCATGAAGATGCACACCAGGTACATCATCACGAACGCGCCGCCGCCATACATGCCGGTCATGTAGGGGAACTTCCAAATATTGCCCAAACCAACGGCCGAACCGGTTGCCGCCAGAATAAACACCCAACGGCTGGCCCAGGCACCGTGTATCGAAACCTTATCGTTCGCCATGCGCGGCTAGCCTGCTCTATTGAAAAAGATCGCACATTGTCGGGGATTCACCGGAACGGCTCAAGGGCGGACGACACCCAGCGCGCCCAAACACTTTTGCCGTGTCGCACTCATAGCGCCGGCGCCAGTGTCTCCCTATAATGCCGACCCTATGGCTAAACAAAAGAATCACCAGCAAGGCACCATCGCGAAAAACAATAAGGCGATGCATGACTACTTCGTCGAATCCAGGTTCGAGGCCGGCTTGGTCCTGGCCGGCTGGGAAGTAAAAAGTCTGCGCGCCGGCAAAGCTCAATTGGTCGACAGCTACGTACTGCTGAAGAACGATGAAGCCTGGCTGATGGGCTGTCACATTACGCCACTGACAGCGGCCAGTACCCACGTGATCGCCGACCCTACGCGCACCCGTAAGTTGCTGCTGAACAAGCGGGAATTGGACAAACTGTTTGCCGCCGTGCAGCAAAAAGGCTATGCCTGCGTGGCCCTGTCGATTTACTGGAAGGCTCACCTGATCAAGTGCGAAATTGCGCTGGCCAAGGGCAAGAAAGACTTCGATAAACGTCACACCGAAAAAGAGCGTGACGCCGACCGTGAAGTACAGCGCGCCATGCGCACTAAAGGCAAAGACGATTAAACAATGCCCGGTCTAAACGATATCCCCCGCTGATGCGGGGCATTTTCATTGCAGCGTGCGATTTAACGCAGCTCAGTAAACGCCAGCTTAACGCCTAAACCAATCAGCACAGTGCCCATCAACCGATCAAACCAGTGACCCATGCGAGCAAACCCAGCACGCACGCGCTGATGGCTAAACAGTTGCGCGACCATGCAAAACCACAGCGTCGTCGCCAGTGCCAGGTAAACACCATAGCCCGCCTGCACCGGCAAGGGCGTGTGCGGATTGATCACCACGGTAAACAACGAGAGGAAGAACAACGTGGCCTTGGGGTTTAACCCGTTGGTCACAAAACCGGCGACAAAAGCTGCGCGTGGCG
This sequence comes from Pseudomonas sp. TMP9, assembly GCF_037943105.1. Classification (NCBI taxonomy): domain Bacteria; kingdom Pseudomonadati; phylum Pseudomonadota; class Gammaproteobacteria; order Pseudomonadales; family Pseudomonadaceae; genus Pseudomonas; species Pseudomonas vesperimontis. The sequence continues at coordinate 847,574 of NZ_CP149803.1, read as the reverse complement.
AACGCGCAGCTTCAGCCAAATTCAGCTCCGCAGCGCTCGGGGAAGCTGGCTTAGACCGCAGCGCTTTGATGCCGATGTACAGCAAATAGGCGGCCGCCAGCCACTTTAGCGCGTTAAATAGCACCAGCGATTGCGACACGATCAAGCCGATGCCCAGCAGCGAATAGGCCACGTGGATAAAGATCCCGCAGCCAACCCCAAGTGCACTGAACATGCCGGCGCGCCGTCCATGACCCACACTCTCGCGCAGCACAATGGCAAAATCCGGACCTGGACTGGCCACCGCCAACAAGTGGATCAGCGCCACCGCTAAAAATTCAGACCAGTACATAGCAGGCTCCGCGACGTCGAAATGATTCTGTTAGGCTCGACACCATACCCCCCGCCTAAACCCGCAGGATAGATACAGCTGATGAGTAACAGTCACCGCGCCGTGTTTCTCGATCACCGTTCGCTCGACCTCGGTGATCTAGATTTATCCAGCCTGAGCGCCTGTTTTGCCGAGCTGCAGTTGTATCCGCACAGCGACAGCGAGGTGCAGACCATCGAACGCTTGCAGGGTGTGCAGGTGGCTATCAGCAATAAGGTGCCCTTGAACGCTGCCGTTTTCGCCGCCTGCTCGGAACTGAAGCTGGTGCTGGTTGCTGCCACAGGCACCAACTCGATTGATCTGGCCGCCGCGCGTGCTCACGGCGTGAGCGTGAGTAACTGCCAAGGCTACGGTACGCCATCAGTGGCGCAGCACACATTAATGTTACTGCTCGCGCTGGCCACTCGCCTGCCTGATTACCAACAGGATGTGCGCGCCGGCCGCTGGCAAGAGGCGCAGCAGTTTTGCCTGCTGGATTACCCCATTATCGAACTGCACGGAAAAACCTTAGGCCTGCTCGGCCATGGTGAACTGGGCAGCGCCGTCGCCAAACTGGCTGAAGCGTTTGGCATGCGGGTTTTGTTTGGGCATCTGCCGGGACGGCCACCCCGCGCTGACCGCTTGGCGCTTGAAGAATTGCTGCCTCAAATCGATGCGCTGACCCTGCATTGTCCACTGAACAGCCACACCCTGAACCTGATCGGCGCTCGTGAGCTCAGCTTGATGAAACCGACTGCCTTGGTGATCAACACCGCACGCGGCGGCTTAATTAATGAACAGGCGTTGGTAGACGCATTGCGCGCAGGCCGCTTGGGCGGAGCCGCTACCGACGTACTGAGCCAAGAGCCGCCGAAGGATGGCAACCCCTTGCTTGCCGCCGACATTCCCCGATTAATTGTCACCCCGCACAGTGCCTGGGGTAGCCGTGAAGCGCGACAACGTATCGTGGCCCAGCTGAGTGAAAACGCCCACGGGTTTATCAGCGGCGCACCCATGCGTGTAGTCAGCTAAGCTACGCGACTTTTTTCGAGGAGCATTTATGGACCCGCGAAGCGAAGTGCTGTTGCGCCAAGCCGACCTGTTCAGCGGCCCGTTGCTGCTTGCCGGCTTGCCGGCGGATGACCTGCTCGGGCATCTGTCTGAGGCCCATGGCTGGAGCTGGCACGCCGGCGAGCATGCCCTACTGGACGCACGCTTCAGTGGCCGCTGTCATTTTGGTACGCAACCAGACGAGCGCGACTTTCAGGCAGCGGTGGTGTTTCTACCAAAATCTCGTGAACTCACGGAATACTTGCTGAATGCCTTAGCCGCTCGCTTGGGCGGTCGTGCGTTGTTCTTGGTCGGAGAAAAACGCGCCGGCATCGAGCGCGCCGCCAAGCAATTGGCCGCTTTTGGCCAGGCACGCAAACTCGACAGCGCTCGGCACTGCCAGCTCTGGCAAGTTCGAGTAGAAAACGCACCGGATACACCTGACTTGCACAGCTTGGCTCAACACTATGAGCTAGCCCTGGCTGACGGTCCGATGCACGTGCTGAGCTTGCCTGGGGTATTCAGCCACGGTCGCTTGGACGTCGGCAGTGCGCTGTTACTGGAACACCTCGACAACTTGCCGAGCGGGCATATCCTTGATTTCGGCTGCGGCGCCGGCGTACTCGGGGCCGCACTGAAACGCCGCTACCCGGATAGCCAGATCACCATGCTGGATGTGGACGCCTTTGCCGTGGCAAGCAGCCGCCTGACCTTAGCGGCCAATAATCTGCACGCTGAGGTCATCTGTGCTGATGGCATTGACGCCGCGCCCACCGGCCTTAGCGCAATCCTCAGCAACCCGCCCTTCCACCTAGGCGTCCATACCCACTACCAGGCCAGTGAACACCTGCTGCGTCAAGCAAGCCAACACTTGGCCAGCAAAGGCGAATTAAGATTGGTCGCCAACAGCTTTCTAAAATATCAACCCCTGATCGAACAGCACCTCGGTCCCTGCCAAACCTTGGCTGGCGCTAAGGGCTTTCGCATCTATCACGCGTGCAAAAAGTAAGGCAAGCCTTGCCCTACTCTCGATGCGCGGGCAGAATGCGCGCGTCCTAGGGGAGTAGTCTCCCGCGAGCGCAAGCTCGCCCGGTACGCGTCAACATACTTGTTCAACAGAGCATGGCGCGTACGACCCAAGGCCCACTGAGTGGGGCCTGTGGTTTGACCAGACCTATGACACGCACACCTTACCCGGGGCGGGAAGGCTGTACGTGTCATAGCTATGTCGACCCGCCCCATTAGGAATGCCTGATGCTCGAATCCCTATTTGTCCCGACATTTATCGTTGCACTGGCCGAAATTGGCGACAAAACGCAATTACTGGCCTTGCTTCTAGCCTCACGCTTTCGCAAACCCTGGCCAATCATCTGCGGCATCGTGGTCGCCACCCTGGCCAACCATTTCGCGGCGGGCGCAGTCGGTAACTGGGTTGCCAGCTTCTTCTCCCTCGCCACACTGAGCTGGGTCCTCGCTGTCAGCTTTATCGCTGTAGCGCTGTGGACCCTGGTACCCGACAAACTTGATGGCGATGAAGACTCCAGCCTGCAAAAATTTGGACCCTTCCTGACAACTTTGATCGCCTTTTTTATCGCGGAAATGGGCGACAAAACCCAAGTGGCGACCGTGATGCTCGCCGCTCAGTACCCGCATTTTATTCTGGTGATCATTGGCACCACCCTGGGCATGTTGATTGCAAATGTACCGGTGGTGCTGGCCGGTAATTTTGCCGCTGAGCGCTTGCCGCTGACCCTGATTCGCCGCCTCGCAGCCTGCGCCTTTGTAGCCTTGGCCGTGTATGCGGGGTATCAAGCGCTGAGGTTCAGCGGGATGATCTGAAACGCAACCACGAATAGATGGTGCCCGTCATACGCGGCACTCTGCTCACTCGGCAGTAATAAAGAGGCGTCTGCCGAATCGTGAATGAAAAACCGGCGCACAACAAAAAGCCCCTTTCGGGGCTTTTTGGTTTAATACGCTTTAACGCGCCTGCTGATACAGCGGCATGACTTTAGGAATCGCCGCTTGCAGGGAAGCAATCCGGCTGCCTGACGATGGGTGCGTGCTCATAAACTCAGGTGGGGCACCTTCGCTGGCAGCGGCCATCTTCTGCCACAAGCTAACGGCAGCGTTAGGGTTGTAGCCGGCACGGGCGGCTAACTCCAGACCGATCAGATCAGCCTCATTTTCATTGCCACGGCTATTGGGCAGGGTCATGCCGTATTGCACGGCGGCATCGGCTAGCGCCAAGCTGTCGGAACCTAGGCCGAGCAACGCACCGGCGCCCTGCTTAGCCATCTCAATGCCATAGGCCTTGGACATCGCCTCACGACCGTGCTCACGCAACGCATGAGCGATTTCATGGCCCATGATCGCGGCGATCTCATCGTCAGTCAGCTTCAGTTTTTCGATGATGCCGCTGTAAAAAATGATCTTGCCGCCCGGGCCGCAGTTGGCGTTCAGCTCGGGGCTCTTGATCAGATTAACTTCCCACTGCCACTGCGCAGAATCCGGACGAAACAGCGGCGCCTGCTTGATCAGGCGATTGGCAATGGCTTGCAGACGCTTAGCATTGGCGCTGTTTTTGTCCAGCATGCCTTTGCCCGAGGCGTCGCTCAACGTCTGCTGATAAGACTGTGCATACGCTTGGTTGACCTCTTGGGTCGAGAGCATGCTGAACATGTATTGCTTGCGCTCAACACCAACAGCGCCGCCACTGGTGGTATTCACCGCCTGGCAGGCGACCAATAGGCTGCATAGACTCAGGCTGAGCAGACGAAATGGGATATTCATGTCAGTTCTCCTTCACGACAGGGGCCGTATGCTAGGCCGTGCATCGGGGCAAAACAACCGGCATAACGCGCGTGTCGCTGCGCAAAACCCTTTGCCCGTTATAAAGCTGAGCTAATGTTTTGAAACTGCACTGCCGATAAGCCAAGGAACAGGCGCAACCACCACGTTAAGAGGTTCCTATGCGATTCAAGTCGATCCAGTCTTCCGTTGCACTCATGGCGGGGGCCAGCATCCTAGCAGTGGTGGTTGCGCTGGTGCTCTACGCCTTGTTTGCTGGGGGCCGGACACAGGCCCAAGTACAAGTGCGCACCCAAACCCTGCTTGAAGAGGTGATCAATCAGCGCCTGACCTCTCTGGCTATGGCCCAAGTAGGCCAACTTCAGCGCCAGTTTGAACAGCCCATGACAGTGGCGAAAGCCTTGGCCACCCTCAACAGCCAAATGAGCAGCGCTGACGGCAACAGCGGGATAAGCCTGACCCGTGAGGAACTGAGCAAGCTGCTCAGTGAATACCTCAGGGCAAACCCTGAGCTGATAGACATTTATATCGGCTGGGAAGCCAACGCATTCGATCAGGACGATGATCTTTACGCCAATCAAAAGGAAAGCGGCTACGACCAAACCGGCCGCTTTATGCCCTGGTGGTTCCGCGAGGGTGATCAACTCAAGCTCGACGCCCTAACTGTTGAGCAGATGGAAAGCGAGGACATTCAACCCACTGGGGTGCGCACCGGCGAGTACTACCTGTGCCCTAAAGAAACCGGCAAACCCTGCGTGATCGACCCCGCGTCGTTCGACTTCGGTGGCAAGCAGGTACTGGTTGCATCGTTTAATGCACCGATCATAGTTAATGGCCAATTCCGCGGAGTTTCCGGCAACGATCTGGCGCTGGACTTTATCCAAGAGCGTCTAACTATTGCCAAAGGCGATCTATACGGTGGCGCTGGCGAACTTGCCTTGATCGCAGCTAACGGCACCCTGATTGCCGCAACCCAAGACGCTAAATTGGTCGGCAAGCCTGCCAGTCAGGTGGTGAATGCGGAGTTATTGAATCAACTCAAACAAAGCACCAGCAATGAGCCTATTAACTCGCTCGACCAAGAACGCCAGGTCCTCCAATTACTGCTGCCATTCCAAGTCGCCGGCACCTCGACACGCTGGACCTTGGCCATCGCACTGCCGACCAGTGCAGTGTTCGCAGAACTCACAACTCTGCAAGCCGACCTCACCCAGCAAGCCCAAGATGACACGTTGGGTATGGCCTTGGTGGGCCTATTAGTTGCCGCAGCTGGCATGCTGATGATCGGGTTCGTCGCCCATGGCATCGCCCGTCCATTAAGGCAGATGGTAGTCATGCTCGATGACATTGCCCAAGGCGATGGCGATTTGACTCGACGTCTGCAGGTTGATCGTAACGATGAACTGGGCCAAATAGCCCTAGGTTTCAATACGTTCCTCGGCAAGCTGCAAGCCATGATCGGCCAAGTGGTCGTCTCGGTACAAAAGGTCAGTGACTCCTCCGAGCACACCGCCGACATTGCCATCCGTACTAACCAGGGCGTGCAGAAACAAATGGCAGAAATCGAACTAGTCGCCACTGCCGTGCATGAAATGACCGCCACTGCCCAGGATGTGGCACGCAATACAACCCATGCAGCCGAAGCCGCTAACCATGCAGACCGCGCCGCTAATCAAGGCAAGCAAACCGTGCAGAACACCGCTGACTCGATTGCTGCACTGGCCCAAGAAATTGGCCGCGCAGTGACCGTGGTGCAAACACTGGCTAAGGACAGCGAGAACATCAACGCCATCTTGGTGGCGATTCGTGGGATTGCCGAACAAACCAACCTGCTTGCACTCAATGCCGCTATTGAGGCTGCTCGCGCCGGCGAGCAGGGCCGTGGTTTTGCTGTAGTCGCCGATGAGGTGCGTAACCTGGCGCAGAAAACACAGAAGGCCACCGAAGAAATTCAAACCATGATCCAGCAGTTGCAGCAGGGCACGCGCGATGTGGTCAAGGTGATGGAAAACAGCCAAGACAAGACCGAGATCAGCGTGCAGCAGGCCAGACAAGCTGCCGAGGCGCTGGAGTCGATCACCCAAGCGGTGTCTGTGATCAACGACATGAACACGCAAATCGCCAGCGCTGCCGAGGAGCAGAGTGCAGTGGCTGAAGACATCAACCGCAACGTCACCAATATCGGCCAAGTGGCCAATGAAGTGGCCGGTGGCGCTGACGACGCCAGCCAAGCCAGTGCTGAACTGACCAAGCTGGCCGAACAGCAGCGCCGTCTGATCAATCAGTTCAAGGTCTAACCCAGCAGGCAATACACCGGGCGGGCAAACAGTCCGCCCTTGGGGTTTTAGCCGAGGCTGATCATGGCACTAAGCAGGCGTCAGGCATTCCGGCGCATCCAGCTTGGGGTCATTAATCAAGTTGGCCAGCACTCGCTCACGCAACACTGGCTGCGGCTTATTCAGCAAAGCCTGCAACTCGCTCGGCGAGCTGTCGGCAGCCAGCCAAACGGCTTGAGCGGCCTCATCGAGAATCAGCGGGCGGCGTTGGTTGGCCGCCGCCTGAGTCACCACGGCTGTACTCAGGTATACGCAACCCTCGACCGGGTAAGCCTCCCACAAGGCCGCAAAGTACAGCGGCGTGCCTTCACCTGTTAGCCAATAAGGGCGTTTGCGCGCAGTGCCGCGCCATTCATAAAATCCGTTAGCCGGCAGCAAGCCGCGACGCACGCGAAACGCCTCACGAAACATCGGCTGTTCGGCCAGCGTTTCGGCTCGGGCCTGGGCTGGCGTCTTGGTTAAGTCAGTCAGCCAAGGCGGCGTTAGCCCCCAGCGCGCGTGGGTAAGCTGCCGCTCACCATCAATATTGCGCAGCAGCAATACCTGGCTGTGCGGCGAGATACTCCAGTGCGGCAACTGGTCAGGGGGGAAACCGGGCAGCGCTGCAAATGCAGGTGGCCAACGGAACAGGGCGTAACGTCCACACATGAGTAATTCGATAGCCTTTGGAGTAAGGGTGCTGGCTGATTGCAGCGCTTTAGTGCTGTTGAGGGCTTGAGTGCGGCAGCCATGCGGAGCGAAAACCGCCTGTTAGCAGAGCAACGTACCCTGGATATTGTCCGGCTCATCACCAGGCAGCGGTGACGCGGCATTGTACGCGGCGATCAGCTCACGCGCGCTGTGCGCCTGATCATCATCGACCATCAGGCCCAGCAAACTAAGGGCCGGTAAATCGCCCGCAGCGCCGGCCAGATGCTGCCCGGTGAGGTAGGCAGCAATCCCCTCACTGGCCAGCATGCCCAGCAGCAACTCGCCCTCCATTACGTCCTGTGGCTCGTAAATCCGCTGCATCAGTCATTTTCCCCGCGTACGTCTAGGGTCCACTCCTCACCATCGGTTTGCAGTGAAAAGACGATCGGCCGACAGCACACGGAACAATCTTCGATGTATTGCTGATCGCCCGCAGAAAGGTCGAGCAGTGCTTCAACCTGCTCCCCGCAATAAGGGCATTGATAGTCTTGGCTTTCCAGCATCGCTGTCTCCTTGTGACTTGGGCGTATAATGGGCGCTCTAAAGCTGGCCCTGCAGTCGTGTCAAAGTGTTTGCTGAACACGACGAACAACGCGGTAAACATCTCAACAGCCAACCTCAACAAGAGAACATGATGGGCGAATTTGATGCCATCCGACCTTATGCCGACGCTGAAGTCCCCGCCGTGCTCGCGCGCCTACTGGCTGATGATGCATTTCTTGGCATTCTCACTCAGTTTCGCTTCCCGCGCCTGGCTTCGCCGTTAGGCTGGCTGCTTAAACCCCTTATAGCCTATCGTCTGCGTCTTGAGTTTCGCGACGTGCAATCTGTCGCGCAATTGCAAACGCGTATTGCTAGCTATGTTGACCACACCATTGAGCGTGCAACTGATGGCGTGAGCTATTCCGGCATCGAGCACCTGCAAGGCGGCCGAGCTTACCTGTTCGTCGCCAACCACCGCGATATTGTGATGGACCCAGCATTCGTCAACTATGCGGTGTACCACGCCGGCCTGCCAACACCACGCATCGCGATTGGCGACAACCTGCTGCAAAAACCTTTTGTCAGCGACCTGATGCGCCTGAACAAAAGCTTTATCGTGCACCGTTCAATTAGCGGTCGTCGTGAGAAATTGGCCGCATACCAATTGCTGTCGAGCTATATCAGCCACTCGATTCGCGCTGACGGTGAGTCAATCTGGATCGCTCAAGCTGAGGGACGCGCCAAAGACGGTGACGACCGCACGGATTCAGCAATCCTCAAGATGTTCCACATGAGCCGCAAGACCGAGCCGTTCGCCGAGGTCATCAATAGCCTTCGTCTGACGCCGGTGTCGATCAGCTATGAATACGACCCTTGCGACCAAGCCAAAGCCCGCGAACTGTTTACCCGCGCCAGCAGCGGCAGTTACACCAAGGCACCTGGCGAAGACGACCAGAGCATCGCTTTAGGCATCACCGGCTACAAAGGCCGCGTGCATGTGCACTTCGGCGCACCGGTCAGCCAGGGCTTAGAAGACAGCAAACTGCTGGCAGCAGAGATGGATCGACAGATTCTCAGCGGCTATCGCTTGTTTCCCGTGCACTACTTAGCTTATGCCATGTGGGCTGAGCGTGACCCCACGCTAGCCGTACCAAGCGCCGCTGAAGTGTTCCCTACTGGCGAACTGAGCGCGGCAAAAAACGAATGGCAGCGCCGCCTGGCCAACTGCCCGAGCGAGCAGCGACCCTTCCTGATTTTGCAATACGCCAACCCAGTGCGTAACCAATACCGGGTTATGGCTGGCCTGCCCCTTTAGCCCTTGGTGGCCGCATAAAAACGGCAGCCCGTGGCTGCCGTTTTTATGCGGCTGTGTAGCCAGCGCGCTTGTTTGCGCTGATTACACATTCTCCTACCTTACTGCGCGAGTATTTGGCCGATGGTTGGGTCTTTGAACGCGCGGGTTAGTGCATCACTCAACACATCACTGACCAGCTTGGTATTGGTCACCTGATTAGGCGCCATGCCGAAGCGCTGATTTAACGACGCGCCATAGCGGCCACTGTAACGACGGCTGCTGTTTTGCACGTCAACGCGCAAGGTTGCGGTCATGTCTGCCTCTGTCACATACAGGCCCTCCTTCGGTGACTGGTACTTCAACTCTGCCAGGGTCAAGGTCAGCTGCGGCGCGTTGTAAGCATTTGCGCTCGGGGTAAAACCGAGTAGACGCACAGCCGCTTCAGCCTGCGCCTGCAGCTTCGGCAAAATGTCCTGACCGGTAACACTGATGGCGCTGGTTTCTGGATACAAACCGCCGCGAGTCCCCAGTACCGGTGAAGAGCGGCCGTCGGCTACGCGAACCACCACCGGCTGGCCTTGGCCAACTGCCGTGAGCGGGCTATTGAGCTTGGGTTGCGGGCTGAGTTGCTGCGGGCTGTGCGCGCAGCCCACCAGCGTAAGACTGGCGACGGCCACCAGACCAAACAACAGACGATGCAGCATGCTCAACTCTCCATACATTAAGGGGTAGACGTGGCGCGCAGTATAACCAGCACGGTAAATGCCTGACAGCGCTGCTTTGTAGGACGTTTATCGCACTCACAGGTTCCCGTAACGCCCTTGTCATGCGCGTCAGGCATAAGACTTTAGTCTTCTCTGTTCGTGAGTGATCCACCATGTTCTCACTGCACAACCTACTCGCCCCACACCGCCCGATACGCTCATTTGCCCTGGTCGATGCTCAAGGTATCTGCCGCGCCCTGCGCCAGTCAGCCCAGGCGCCGCAAGGCTCCGGCTGGATTGAGGTGCAACAAAGCTGCATGAGCTGGCTCAATCGGCCGCTGCCAGCCAGCGTCAAAAACGTGCAGGTCACGCCATGCCTGCGCTTGCAGCAAACGCTAGCAGCCTGACCAGCGGAAGAAGAAAAGTCACGCCACGCGATCAATTTTCCAGCTTTGCCCTTATAATCGCGCCCCGAATATAAGGACGCCTCCTGTTCGGGCCCTGCCGTCACGCTGATGCACCATTCATCGGCCGCGCCCCAGAGAGTCGCCCACTTTGCGCTGCTTACTGGTTGCCGCTTTTCCCCACTGTGAAACACCATGCAGCTCCTGCTATGGTCGCTCTACGTCGTTGAAAAGCCGGCCCAGGCAGACGTGTTTTGAGGTTCACGACTCCAAAAGAGCGTGAAAAAACGGTTTGGAAAACTTCACAAGAGTGTGGCGAACATGAACGATCTCGCGGTTGGCATCTGCACCCAGAAGCCTACTTTCTTCAACCCTGAACGTCTCACCGACTGCTGATTAGTTGTGTGCATACACAAGCTGACTAACGTCCTTTGAGTGCTGGTTTGCGGAGAAGTAGTAATGGCGCAACACGATTACGAAACAGTGGATGTAGTGCTGGTTGGTGCCGGCATCATGAGTGCGACCTTGGCCGCGCTGCTGAAAGAACTCGACCCGGCCATTAAGCTAGAAGTGCTCGAGATGATGAGCGCCGGCGCGATGGAAAGCTCTAACCCATGGAACAACGCGGGCACTGGCCACGCGGCACTGTGCGAGCTGAACTACACGCCAGAAGCAGCTGATGGCTCTATCAACATTAAAAAGTCGGTGGACATCAATACTCAGTTTGAAGAATCCAAGCAGTTCTGGGCTTACTTGGTCGAGAAAGGTCGCTTTGGTTCGCCTGCTTCCTTTATCAGCTCGGTTCCGCACTTAAGCTTTGTACGCGGACAGAAAGGTATCGACTTTCTGAAAAAGCGTTTTGCCGCGCTTAGCGTCCATCATGCCTTTACGGGCATGGAGTTCACCGAAGACCGCGCCACCATGGCTGAGTGGATGCCGTTGATGCTGCCGGGCCGCGACGCCAACGAGCCCATTGCCGCCACCCGTGTGATGGCTGGCACCGACGTCAACTTCGGCGCATTGACTACGCACTTGCTCGATCACATCAATCAGCAAGGCGAAGCCAAAGTTACATGCAGCCAGAAGGTCGTTGGCCTTAAACGCAGCGGTCAAGGCTGGCGCGTCAGTGTGAAAAACCAGCAAAACGGCAGCAGCCGTGAAATCCAAGCTAAGTTCGTCTTCCTCGGCGCTGGCGGCGCGGCACTGCCACTGTTGCAAATGTCCGGCATACCAGAAGGCAAAGGCTATGGCGGCTTCCCCGTCAGCGGCCAGTGGCTGCGCTGCGACAACCCGGACATCGTCAAACAGCATCAGGCTAAGGTTTACAGCCAAGCGGCTGTTGGCTCCCCGCCTATGTCGGTACCGCACCTGGATACCCGCGTAGTCGAAGGCAAAACTTCGCTGCTGTTCGGCCCTTATGCCGGCTTCACCACTAAGTTCCTCAAGCGCGGTTCGTTCCTCGATCTGCCGCTGTCGATCCGCTTCAACAACATCGGCCCGATGCTGGCCGTGGCGCGCGACAACTTCGACCTGACTCGCTACTTGGTCAAGGAAGTGCTGCAATCGGAAGCACATCGCCTAGAAACGCTGCGCGGCTTCTACCCCGAAGCTAAAGCCGAAGACTGGAGCTTGGAGATTGCTGGCCAACGCGTGCAAATCATCAAAAAAGACCCGAAAAACGGCGGCATCTTGCAATTTGGTACTGAATTGGTCGCAGCCAAAGACGGCTCCATCGCCGCCTTGCTCGGCGCCTCGCCGGGCGCTTCGGTAACTGTATCGATCATGCTTGACTTGATCGACCGTTGCTTCAGCGAGCAGGTTAAATCGGAACAATGGCGTACTAAGCTGAACGAAATCTTCCCAGCCCTAGGCGCTGTGCTGGCCAGCGATGCTGAGCGTTACCGCGAAGTGCAGGCACGCTCCGATGCGTTGCTGCAGTTGCAGCCACACGTCAGCGTCTAATTCGTCTGCATATAAAAAACCGCCTTTACTGGCGGTTTTTTATTGGCTAAGCATAACAACCCAAGGGCGTCAGATGACTGTAACCAGCGGGCGGAAGCTGAAGTAATGACGCAGTGCATCGACCATCTCAACATAGTCCGCAGGCGGCGCTAGCAAGGAGAAGCCTGAGTCATAGTAGCCTGGGGTCACGTCTTCGCAGGACCATTGGCAAGTGGCCGAAAAATCAATATAACGCGGCGTGTCATGCCCTGGGATTTTCAAGCGCATATCGAAACGCGCACCTACCAGCAATGGCAGCTGACTAATCAACAGCAGACCGTCCAAGGAGACATTACCGAGATAGCCCATGGGCTTATCGGTGATGCGATTGAACACCTTGAGGTAGTACGGCAACTGGTGGCGTTCGATACTGCGCTGAATATGCATGGGCATAGTGGCAAATCGCTATAGATGAGCGCTGAGTATGACCCCAGTTTTGCGCTTAAACCAGTTTCAGGAGCAGCGTTCAGACACCTGATTCTGCAGTTGCAGACGAGCGGTATCCACCTGTTTGTCGCTGTAATAACTGCGCTGGCCGTCTGCTTCGGCGCGATAGTAACTGCGCCCTTCCGGGATTGAGGCCAGCCTGCTACGCAGCTCCCGGCATTCCTCGGCTCGTTTAGCCTGCCGCTCTGCAGTCACCACCGAGGCCTGCGCCTGCTCTTCGCGGCGCGCATCGTAAAACCGGCTGGTGCGCTCTTGGCGCTCGCGGGTCAGTTGATCACGCTCGACCACCTGCGGTTTGACTTCAACCTTTTCAGCCCCTGCCGCCGCCGGGCGCTGGCCAAAGTGCACCTGACCGTTAGCATCGGTCCACCGATAAATTTCCGCCGAAGCCAGAGCCGGCAATAACAACAACCACAGCAAAGCACGCATGGATTCCCTCCCGTAAAAAGCTTGATGAAGAGAATAACCTTGTGGGGCATACGCTAACCAGCGCTTAGGGTTTGACCGGGCTAACGTTAACTGCCGCACCCACACTTTCATGGCCACGTTGGCGCAAGGTCTCCATGCGCGCGCGAGCGCGATAGGCGTACTCGCTGGCCGGATACTGGGTAATGATGAATTGGTAGGTTTGCATCGCATCAACAAACAGCGCTTGCCGCTCTAAGCATTGGCCGCGCAGCAGGGAGATTTCTGGCTGCATATGGCGACGCGAGCGGCTGTTCCGCTCAGCTTTAGACAACCATAGAATCGCCGCCTCGCACTCCCCCAGGTCATAGGCCTCATAGGCGCTATTAAGATCACGGTCGAACGCGTAGCGGTTACACCCCGCCAATCCCATAACCAGTAGAACAATCAATATGATGCGCATAAGCCTCTCCTCGGATAAGCAGTGTATCGACCGCCTAGGAAAAATCTGCAGCAACGTGGTGGCTGTTCAGCAATGCCGTGTGTCCAGTGCGGGTTCCACTCACTCTTTAGCCATAGCGTGCAAGGTAGTGCAGAGGAACAATGACTACAGAGGTGCGGCATAGTAGCCTCGCGTGAAGTCTTAACGCAGGAGTCTATGCATGACCGTTCGCCGCACCAAAATCGTTGCAACCCTTGGCCCCTCGAGCAACAGTCCGGAAATTCTTGAACAACTGATCATCGCTGGCCTGGATGTCGCCCGCCTGAATTTCTCCCACGGCTCGCCCGACGAGCACAAGGCCCGCGCCAAACTGGTGCGTGAACTGGCCGCCAAGCACGGTCGCCACGTTGCCCTGCTCGGCGACCTGCAAGGCCCGAAAATCCGCATCGCCAAATTCGCCAACAAGCGCATTGAGCTCAAGCTCGGTAACCGTTTTACCTTCTCCACCAGCCACCCGCTGACTGCCGGCACGCAAGACATCGTCGGCATCGACTACCCGGACCTGGTCAAGGATTGCGGCGTCGGCGACGAGCTGCTGCTCGATGACGGCCGCGTGGTGATGCGCGTGACCAGCGCCACCAGCGACGCCCTGCACTGCGAAGTGATCATCGGCGGTCCGCTGTCCGACCACAAAGGCATTAACCGCCGTGGCGGCGGTCTGACTGCGCCGGCGCTGACCGAGAAAGACAAGGCCGACATCAAGCTCGCCGCCGAGATGGAGCTGGATTACCTGGCTGTATCCTTCCCGCGCGATGCCGAGGATATGCACTACGCGCGCAAGCTACGTGATGAAGCCGGCGGCACCGCCTGGCTGGTGGCTAAGATCGAACGCGCCGAAGCAGTGGCCGATGACGAAACCCTCGACGGCCTGATCCGCGCCAGTGACGCGGTAATGGTGGCGCGCGGCGACTTGGGTGTGGAAATCGGCGATGCCGAGCTGTGCGGCATTCAGAAGAAAATCATCCTGCACGCGCGCCGCCACAACAAGGCGGTGATCACCGCGACGCAAATGATGGAGTCGATGATCCAGAACCCGATGCCGACCCGTGCGGAAGTGTCTGATGTGGCCAACGCCGTGCTCGACTATACCGATGCGGTAATGCTCTCAGCGGAAAGCGCCGCCGGTGCCTACCCGCTGGAAGCCGTGCAAGCCATGGCGCGTATTTGCCTGGGTGCGGAAAAGCACCCTACCAGCAAAGCCTCCACCCACCGCATGGGCACTGAATTCGAGCGGTGCGACGAAAGCATCGCCCTGGCAGCCATGTACACGGCCAACCACTTCCCCGGCGTGAAAGCGATTATTGCCCTCACCGAAAGTGGTTACACACCGCTGATCATGTCGCGCATCCGCTCTTCGGTGCCGATTTTCGCCTTTTCTCCGCACCGCGAAACCCAAGCCCGTGCGGCCATGTTCCGTGGCGTTTACACCGTGCCGTTTGACCCCGCCGCGTTGCAGCCAAGCGAAGTCAGCCAAGCCGCCGTAGACGAATTGCTCAAGCGTGGCGCGGTGCAGGCCGGTGACTGGGTGATCCTGACCAAGGGCGACAGCTACCACACCATCGGCGGCACCAACACCATGAAGCTGCTCCATGTTGGTGAGGCGCTGGTGTAAACCGCAAGCAACGCAAAAAGGCCGCTCATTTAAGGCCAGTGAGCGGCCTTTTTTGTAGCCCGGATGAAATCCGGGAGAAGGTCTAACGGCTGATACCGCTCCCGGATTGCATCCGGGCTACGCTCTGCGCCGCAACGCAAAAAAGCCGCTCGAACGAGCGGCTTTTTGCTGTGCGTAGGAGGCGTAATGTGAGCACTGGCATTCCCAGTAACCCCTACGCGAACGTGCTGAAGTCCGGCGTGCGCCGCTGCATAAAGGCGGTCAGCGCTTCGAGGGCTTCCGGCGAGCGCAGCCGTTGGCCGAACAACGCACCCTCTTCCTCAATCACCCGGCGTAATTGCTCACGGTCCGGCGCGCGCATCAGGCGTTTGCTGTCCGCCACGGCAGCCGGGGCCAGTTGCTGGAAACGCATCGCCATTTCGCGGGCCTTGGCCAAGGCTGCCTCACCGCTGTCCAAAGCCTGATTGGCAATGCCCCAGGCTGCGGCCTGTTCGCCGGTAAAACTCTGCCCGAGCAGGAGCAATTCGGCAGCGCGAGCGTGGCCGAGCAAACGCGGCAGGATCAAGCTGGAGCCGTACTCGGGGCACAGACCGAGATTGACGAAAGGCATCTTCAGCGTGGCCTCGCGGCTGACGTACACCAGGTCGCAGTGCAGCAGCATGGTCGTGCCGATGCCCACCGCAGGGCCGCTGACTGCAGCCACTACCGGCTTGCTGAACTCGAACAGCGCCTGCATAAACTGGAACACTTGGCTGTTCAGCCCAGTCGGTGGCGCCTTGATAAAATCAGCCAGATCATTGCCGCTGGTGAAGCACGTTTCGCCACCTGTGATCAACACGGCGCGCACGCTTTTATCTTGATCGGCCTGCACCAGCACGTCAGCCATGGCACTGTACATGGCGAGGGTTAGGGCGTTTTTCTTCTCGGGGCGGTGCATGCGCAAGGTCAGCAACCCTTGTTCACGCTCAACCAGCAGGTGCTCATTCATCATTATTCCTCGCGGCAAAGCGCAGGCGCGTCAGCCACTTGAACAGCTAACCCGCGTGGGGCAAAAAGGCGTCGGCAAACACTTGGCTACGCGGCAAACCGGCTAGATAAAGACGCCGCGTAAAGGTTTCGAGGCTGCCTGGGTGGCCGCAGAGTAAGGCGATGGTTTGCCGCGAAACAAGGCGCAGTTCAGCCAAAGCAGCCGGCAACTCGGCCGCCACCCATAGCTCGACCTGCACCTGCGGATAGCTGGCCGCCAGTGCGCGCAAGGGCTCAGCCAGGTAATGCGCCGACTGATCATGGGCCAGGTGAATAACTCGGATAGCACCTTGATGCTGCTGGCGCAGGGCCTCTCGCAACACTGCGTACAGCGGCGCCAGCCCAGTGCCGGCGGCCATTAGCCAGAGCGGCCGGGTTTGCCAGTCGGGGTCATAGTGCAGGGCTGCGCCGCGTAATTCGCCCAAACGCAGGCTGTCACTGGGCTGAAACGCCCGCGCAGCCGTGGCAAATGCGCCGCCATGGCGGCAATCAATATGAAACTCCAACCAGGTATCTTCGCTTGGCAGGCTGGCCAAGGAATAAGGCCGGGCAATGGCGTCGTCGGTCCAAAGCTGCAGGTGCTGGCCGGCGCTGTAGCGCAAGGGGCGTTGTGGAGTCAGGCGCAGACGCAGCACATCAGCACTGAGCCAATCACAGCTGATAATGGTGGCCGGCACGCCATCGCGCAGGGGGTCAAAAACCTCGACCTGCACATCATCCACCACCCGGCACTGGCAGGCCAGCCGCCAGCCCTGCTCGCGCCGCGCATCATCCAAGGCTTCAGGCTTGGCATCGAGTAGCTCACCACGCACGCAGCGGACTAAACAGGCATGGCAACTGCCCGCCCGACAGCTGTAAGGCACGGCAATACCCGCCGCCAGTAGGCTGTCCAATAAATTATTGCCGGCAGGCACTGTAATACAGCGCTCAGCGGCCCACAGCTCAGGCACTTAAAGGCTCCCACGTCGCAACGCAACGGTTACGGCCGTCATGCTTGGCTTGGTACAACGCCTGATCAGCACGCTGTAAAGCGTCGTCGAGGTCGTCATGCTCGACCAGTAAGGTCATGCCGATAGAAACACTCAGGCCTTCGACCTTCACGCCCAGCGCTTCAGCTTGGCTGAAGGCTTCACGCAGGCGTTCGCAGCAGGCGCTGAACTGGTCGGCATCGGTATTAGGCAGCAGCAACACAAACTCCTCACCGCCGAAACGGGCTATCACGTCACCATCGCGCAAGCAGGCGCGGGCCACGGCAGCAAAGAGCTGCAGGACGCTGTCCCCCGCGGCGTGACCATGGACATCGTTGACGCGTTTGAAATGATCCAAGTCGAGCATTGCCAGACCATGCTGATGACCACTGCGCAGGCTGGCCAGCTCACGATTGGCAAGGCGCAGAAAGTGCCGACGATTAAACAGCCCCGTCAACTCGTCGGTAGACGCCAAATCTTCCAGCTGGCGCATCATGCCGCGTAACGTGTCTTGGTGCGCCTGCAGGGCGAACCGGCGCGTGCGCATACGTTGACGCATGGCCTGGGTATAGCTGCCGAACAAGCACAACCACCCCAACACCATCGCCAGCACACACACCTGCAGCAGCGCCTCATGCGGCGCATTCAGTTGCAGGGTATAGGCCTCGTAAAGGATTAACCCAGCAAACCCTAAGAAGGCAAACAACGCGCAACGGGCGAAGACTCTGGGCGGCAGCTGGAACACGCCAAACAGTAAAATCAGCAGGTAAACCACCAACATGCTGCCGCGCCCTTCGCCAAGCTGCGACAACACGGCAGTCAGCCAGGCCAAGGCCACAAGCACCTGCGGTTCGGTCAGGCTGGGGTCGGCAAACCGCAGGTTGCGGTGAGACAGAAAAAGCAGCAAAAACAACAGCTGACTAAAGGCGGCCAACGCGGTGATCGACAGCGCTGCCGTGGCTGATGTGTGAAACAGCCCGCCGCCGATGGCGACCCAACACAGCACCCCGGTCAGCACATAGGTGCCAACTGCCATGCCGAAACGCTTTATCAGCAGGCGTTGCAGGCTACTTTTAGCCCCTGTTTGGCGGTCTAAATCCATGGCTTTATGGGCTCCATCCCATGCTGGCAACTCGCCGCCACTGTACCCCTGCGATTCCTAAATTCCTAGCCAATTAGTCGGCGTCATTAACCAATCGACTACCATAGTCGCGACCTGACACGGTGTCCGGCTAACCGTCTGCGCGCTATACTTCGACGCCTTTTTATCTAGCGCTATAGCCTAGATAAGCCTGCGCCGGGCTTGCCCAGCGTTATACGAAATCCCGCCCTACTCCTACCTATACCAAGGGAGCGCATAGCATGACCGTGATCAAGCAAGATGACCTGATTCAGAGCGTCGCCGACGCCTTGCAGTTCATCTCCTATTACCATCCCGTGGACTTTATCCAGGCCATGCATGAGGCCTACCTGCGAGAAGAGTCGCCAGCTGCGCGCGATGCCATGGCGCAGATCTTGATCAACTCACGCATGTGCGCCACCGGCCACCGGCCGATCTGCCAAGACACCGGCATCGTCACCGTGTTTGTTCGTGTGGGCATGGATGTGCGCTGGGATGGCGCGACCATGAGCGTCGACGACATGATCAACGAAGGGGTGCGCCGCGCTTACAACCTGCCGGAAAACGTCCTGCGCGCTTCGATCCTAGCCGACCCGGCCGGTGCTCGGAGAAACACCAAAGACAACACCCCGGCCGTCATCCATTACTCGCTGGTGCCAGGCAACAAGTTGTCGGTGGATGTCGCGGCTAAAGGCGGCGGCTCGGAAAACAAATCGAAGATGGCCATGCTCAACCCGTCTGACTCCATCGTCGACTGGGTGCTGAAAACCGTGCCGACCATGGGCGCTGGCTGGTGCCCGCCCGGCATGCTTGGCATTGGTATTGGTGGCACCGCAGAAAAAGCCGCCGTGATGGCCAAAGAAGTGTTGATGGACTCCATCGACATCCATGAACTGAAAGCCCGTGGCCCGCAGAATAAGCTTGAAGAAATGCGTTTAGAGCTGTTTGAGAAGGTCAACCAGCTGGGCATCGGTGCCCAAGGCTTGGGCGGCCTGACCACCGTACTCGATGTAAAGATCATGGATTACCCGACCCACGCCGCCAGCCTGCCGGTGTGCATGATCCCCAACTGCGCCGCCACCCGTCACGCACACTTCGTACTTGATGGCTCGGGACCTGCCGAGTTGGAAGCACCCGATCTGAGCGCCTATCCGGAAATCGTCTGGGAAGCCGGCCCAAGCGCACGCCGGGTCAACCTCGACACCCTGACCCCGGACGATGTGCAGAGCTGGAAGCCCGGCGAAACGGTGCTGCTCAACGGCAAAATGCTCACCGGTCGCGATGCTGCGCACAAACGCATGGTCGACATGCTCAATAAAGGTGAGCAACTGCCATTCGACCTTAAAGGCCGCTTTATTTACTACGTCGGCCCGGTCGACCCGGTACGTGATGAAGTGGTTGGCCCAGCCGGCCCGACCACCGCCACACGGATGGACAAATTCACTCGGCAGATTCTCGAAAGCACCGGCCTACTCGGCATGATCGGTAAGTCTGAGCGCGGCCCGATTGCCATCGAAGCAATCAAAGACAATAAAGCCGTGTACCTGATGGCAGTTGGTGGCGCGGCTTACTTGGTGGCCCAGGCGATCAAAAAATCTCGCGTGGTAGCGTTTGCCGAATTGGGCATGGAAGCCATCTACGAGTTCGACGTGAAAGACATGCCGGTGACTGTAGCCGTAGATACTAAAGGCGAGTCTGTGCACATCACCGGCCCAGCCATCTGGAACAAAAAGATCCACGACAGTTTGGCAGTCGAAATCAAGTAAGCGTCACCGCGTTAACACAAACCCGGCCGCGTGCCGGGTTTGTTGTTTTAGCATCCTTATTGACGCCGCAACGCTTGAGCCATGGCCTGATCAACATGCGTGCGCCACTCACGATCGCGCCAGTCATCTTCATGCCATTCACGCTCGAGGGCGCTTTGTTGGGTGGCCTGGCATTGGCCAAAACCATCGTCCCAGCCCTGTGCATACAACGGCGCAGTGAGGTAACGCGGCACATCCTTGCGAAAGCCATCAAGCCCGCCTGCAGCCTGCCGACCACTGCTGCAGCCCGCCTCAAACCCATCGATAAAGGCCGGCGGGTAACCCTCTGCCTGCATCCATTCACGGGTGCTTTGGCAACCGCTGACCAGCAGCGCCAATAAACTAAGCGCGGCGATCTTCAGCCACGTATGCGCAGCCAGATGCAGGCGCATCACAACTCAAGACGCACGGCAAAACCATAACTGGGCACAGTTAAGCAGGTTGCCATGGGCTAGCCCTCTTGAGGTTTAAGCACAAGTTGCCCGGCAGGCTGCGCCAAGGGCGCACGGTAGAGTATCCAGCGGTAGCACAGCAGGCAGATCGTCCAGTCGAGGAGCAGCGTCCACAGGTTGTGCGACAAAAAATGCGCGCCCTGCATCATTCGCCCCAACGAAAACGCTGCACCCAGCCCTAGCGCGAACAGCAATGCGGCACGTGCACTGCGCGGACGTTTGTCACGCAGCAAGAAAAACAGCGCCAGTAAGGAAAACCCCGATGAGGCATGACCGCCCGGCCAGCAGCGCCCGGGATGTGCCGTCGGCGCGCGCTCGCTTAGCAGCGGGCTAAACTGTTCTGCGCCACCAAACTCAGTCAAGCTCCACGGGCACTGCACCGCGGTGAGTGCCTTCAACGGCGTAACAATGCTGGTCGACACCCCCAGCGCCAGCACCAGAAAACCTAACGAGCGGCGCCACACCCTGAACCGGCTCGGCAGCAAGCTGATGGCAAAACCGATAATCGCTAGCACGCCGAACAGGATAACCAGCTGCTTGGCCCTGTCGTGCAGGATGTCTTCCAGCCAAAAATTATGCTTACCGATAAAGCCCTCGCCCGGCTGGTAGAACAGCTGTTCAATGGCGAAATCTAAGCCGCTGGGGTCGAGCAGCAGGAGCAGCGCCATCAGCACAACGGGTACGCCCAGGCCCAGACGAAAATCAAAATAACGTGACAGCTCACTAGACCGATTGGCCAGCATAAGGAGGCTCCAGCCAAGGCATTGCCGCGCAATGCCTGCAAGGTTGAGGGTTAACGCGTGCTCAGTTGCGTATCCGGCACTAACGCCGGCCGCCAGGCAATCAGCTGCTTCTGGAAGGCATAGCTGGCGCCCTGGTAATAGGCGATATTGCGCCGCAGCAGGCCATCACGGGTGTCCACGGCCAGCTCATGGCTTAGGCCCAATGCATCATCATGGCGGCGCATGTCTTTGCGTGGGCTCAGAATCGCCAGACTGCTGCCGTCAAATAACCCCAGGTGCTGGTAGTTACCCAACAGGGCACGCCCGGGCGCACGGTCATCACGCAACACATTGCGGCCGAAGAAGGTCGACACATAATCCATATTCAGCAAGCCCAACAGCGTAGGCGCCAGGTCAATCTGGCTGACCACCTCGGTAAACTCACGCGCCTGGATGTGCTCAGGGGCGAAGATAAACAGCGGAATGTGGTAGTTGGCCACCGGCAGGTCTTCCTTGCCAGCACTGCCTGCCGTGTGATCCGCGACAAAGATAAACACTGTTTGCTTGAACCAGGGCTTCTCCCGCGCCTGAGCGAGGAACTGGCCAATGGCATAGTCGGTGTACTTCACCGCCCCTTCACGGCCATCACCCGAAGGGATGTCGATGCGCCCTTCTGGGTAGGTGTAGGGGCGGTGATTAGAGGTGGTCATTAATTGCAGAAAAAATGGCTCGCCCGCCGCGTGATCGGCATCGGCAACTTTTAATGTTTGCGTGTAAAGATCCTCATCAGACATGCCCCAAGCGTTCTGGAACACCATATCCGCTTCAGCCACGCTGCTCTGGTCGACGATGCGATAGCCATTACCGCTGAAGAAGGCATTCATGTTGTCGAAGTAGCCGCGCCCGCCATAAATAAACACGCTGTCATACCCTTGCGCGCTGAACTGCTGCCCCAGGCTGCCGTAACCCGACTCGCGACCGATGCGCTTGACGATGGAGCGGCCTGGGGTGGGCGGAATCGACAGGGTGATGGCCTCCAGACCACGATCCGTGCGGGTGCCGGTGGCGTAGAAGTCACTGAAGCTCAAGCTCTGCGTGCGTAACTGATCCAAGTTTGGCGTCAGGCCGCGGCTGTCACCGAAACTGCCCAGGTACTTGGCACTGAGGCTTTCGATGGTCACCAGTATCACGTTTAAGCGCTTGCTCTGGCCGGGGTTGTCGACAGTGCGGCGAATATCCTGCGGGTCTTTACCCATAAAGTGGGTATTCGGTTCACTGACCTCCTGGCGCAGCAAGCTGGCCACCTCAGGCTCAGGCAGGGTGGCGTAGAACTGCGGGTAATCCAGTTCGTTGTTACGAAAGGCGGCAAAGAACTGGAACGGCCCATTACTTGCCAACTCACGCTGGTAGGCGTTGCCCCCTGTGCCGCGTGGCGCATCCTGGCCAATCAATGCGCTGCTCAACCCGGCCAACAGCAAAACCCCCAATACGCTGAGCAACGCTGACGCAGGCCGCAAGCGCGGGGCATCCAACGCTGCCTGCACAGGTTTACGCAACAGCGCCGTGGCGGTGATTGCCACGATTGCCAGCAGCGCCAACAGTGGATAAATCGGGTACGACTCAAGGATGTTGTTAATCACCTCTTCGGAGTACACCAAGTAATCCACGGCGATAAAGTTAAAGCGCACCCCGAACTCATCCCAGAACAGCCACTCCGCCACGGCGGTAAACAGCATCACGAACAGGCTGACCGCAACTACGCCCAACAATAGCTGTTTATGCCAGCGCATTTGCCACAGGCGACGCGGGCACAGCAGCAGGTACAGGGCCATAGGCAAACTGGCGTAAAGCAAAAAGCTCAGGTCATACACCAGGCCCACGCCATACACGCTGAGCAGTTGCCCGGCAGCGACGTTAGCGTCAGCCAAATGGCTAGCCAGTAAGGCGCTGCGGGTCAGGAAAAACACCGCCAACCACGCCAGGAGGATGATCGACAAATAACGAAGTTGCGCGAAGTGGAGCTGAGGCATCGTATGATCCTACTGGGATGAACGTGCCGCAGTGTGGAATGGCCTGTGTGAGGCGCTTGTCAAAACGATGTGAAAAAAACGTTAACGCGCAAAAGAGAACAGCAGCCCATGCGTATTCTGGTCATTGAAGACAACCGCGATATTTTGGCCAACATACTCGACTACTTGCAGCTCAAAGGCTTCACCGTTGACTGCGCGCAGGACGGTTTGAGCGGCCTGCATTTGGCCAGCACCGGCCACTACGACCTGATCGTGCTGGACATCATGCTGCCAGGCATTGACGGCTATCAGGTGTGCAAACGCCTGCGCGAAGATGGCCACAATGAAGTGCCCATTCTGATGTTGACCGCGCGCGACGCTCTAGACGACCGCTTGCAGGGCCTAAATGTTGGCGCCGACGACTACTTGATCAAGCCTTTCGCACTGTCCGAATTAGTGGCGCGGATTGAGGCAATACTGCGCCGCAGCCAAGGCAGCCGCAAACGCCAACTGAAAGTCGCCGATCTGCTCTATGACCTCGACACCCTGCATGTCAGCCGCGCAGGCCAGGCGCTCAAGCTCAACCCTATTGGCCTCAAGCTGTTGGCCGTGCTGATGCAGAAAAGCCCAGCGGTGATCCGCCGCGAAGCCCTGGAAGAAGCGCTTTGGGGCGATGACAGCCCCGACAGTGACAGCCTGCGCAGCCATATCCATCAACTGCGTCAGGTCTTGGATAAACCCTTCGCCACACCGCTGCTGCACACCTTGCATGGCGTCGGTTATCGCCTGGCGGAGCATGCCCATGGTGTCTAAGCAGCCGTTCTCCCGGCGCATCCTGATTGCCTTTGTGCTGATGACCGTGCTGGTCAGCGGCCTGTTCTCCCTGAGCATCGTGGCGGTGGTGCACGTCATTGAAGAGCACCTGGTGTCCGAGGAACTCAACCGCGAGCTCAACACGGTGCTGCATGAAGATATTAAACATGGCATCAGTCCGCGCTTGGACACCAGCACACGTTTTTTTGCCTCTGACCTACCCGACTATCCAATCCCCGAGCAATACGCCGGCTTGCCGGAGGGCTTTAACGAGGTGGTTGAAGGAGACAGGGCGTTTTACGTATTTGTCCAAGAAATTAACGGCAACACCTATCAACTGGTGCAAGAGCAACATGAGTTCGAAGCCCGTGAACAGGCGTTATACAGCGTGGTACTGGCCGGTTTTCTGCTGACCGTTGTCGGCGCGTGGGGGTTGGGGTTGGTGATGGCGCGTAAGGTCATGGCACCCATCAGCCGGCTGGCGCAGCAAGTGCGTCACCGTGACCAACTGCACACGCTGGCACCGCCGTTGGCGCCGGATTATCCCGATGATGAAATTGGCCAACTGGCCGCCGCCTTCGACAGCACCTTGGGCCAAGTGCGGCAGTCACTAGAGCGCGAGCGCCTGTTCACCAGCGACGTCAGCCATGAACTGCGCACACCGCTAATGGTCATCGCCAGCTCGTGTGAGCTGCTCGCCGAAGCCACCTTATTACCCCGCGAACGCGAGCAACTGCAACGCATTGCCAGAGCCAGCGAGGAGATGCGCGAGCTGGTGCAAACCTTTCTGCAACTGGCCAGAGGCAAGACTAATGAGACAGCATTTGTCGCCGACAGCAGCCTCGCCCAAGTCGCCAGCGAGCAGATTGAGCGCTGGGAACCGATGTTCAAGGACAAAGGCCTAGCCTTCCAGTGCCAGCAAGAAGGCAGCGACAGTGGTCTCTATAACCCTACGTTCCTCGGCACCGTAATGGCCAATCTGCTGCGCAACGCCTTGCACTACACCGAACACGGCTTCGTCCGCTTGGTGCTGGAGGACGGCGGCTTTCGCGTGGAAGACAGCGGCTCGGGTATTCCCTTGGCGCAGCACGAGCAAATTTTCCAACCCTTTGTGCGCGGTAACCAGGCGCGCGGCGAAGGCCTTGGTTTGGGCCTGTCACTGGTCAAGCGGATCTGCGCGAAACAAGGCTGGGGCATTTCAGTGCACAGCCAAGCCGCTGGCGGCACCTGCTTCAACGTGACGTTTACCCAGGCCGCTGAAGAGGTGCTCACAAGCCTTTAGCCTGACTGCAAAAGCTCAGCGTGCCCGGCCACCTTAGCTGGACAACCCTGCTGCTGCTGCCCGCGCCTTGTGCAGCTTTTTGTAGCTGTCGATGAGGCGCTGATGCCTGTCCAAACCTTCGAGCTTCATGCTGGTAGGCGTGAGGCCGAAAAAGCGCACGCTTCCGTCCATTGAGCCCATGACGGCCTCCATCCGCTGAGCACCGAACATGCGGCGCAAGTTAACCTGGTAATCAGCAAACTCCAGCTCGTCGTCCAGTTGCACTTCCAGTGCCACATTTAAGGCCTGATAGAACAAGCCGCGCTCGACCGTGTTGTCGTTGAACTGCAGGAAGGTTTCCACCAGCTCTTTGCATTCGTCGTAATGCTGCAAAGCCAGATGGATCAGCAGCTTCAATTCCAAAATAGTTAGCTGGCCCCACACCGTGTTGTCATCAAATTCGATACCAATCAGGGTGCTGATGTCGGTGTAATCATCCAATTCGCTTTCTTCTAGGCGCTCGACCAATGCGTGCAGGTTTTTATCGTCGAGGCTATGCAGGTTTAAAATATCTTCGCGGAAAAACAACGCTTTGTTGGTGTTGTCCCAGATCAGATCATCCACCAGGTAAATTTCGGAGTAACCCGGCACCAGGATGCGACACGCCGTGGCGCCCAAATCCTGATACACCGCCATGTACACCTCTTTGCCCATTGCCTCGAGAATGCCGAACAAGGTCGCTGCTTCCTCCTCGTTGGAGCTTTCCCCGTGGCCGGAGAAGTCCCACTCGACAAAGTCAAAATCTGCTTTGGCGCTGAAGAAGCGCCACGACACAACACCGCTGGAATCAATAAAGTGCTCAACAAAGTTATTCGGCTCAGTCAGTGCGTGGCTTTCAAACGTGGGCTGAGGTAAATCATTGAGGCCCTCAAAACTGCGGCCTTGGAGCAATTCGGTAAGGCTTCGCTCCAACGCGACTTCAAAGCTTGGGTGAGCGCCGAACGAGGCAAATACCCCGCCCGTTCGCGGGTTCATCAGGGTCACGCACATCACCGGGAACTCTCCGCCCAGCGAGGCATCCTTGACCAACACGGGGAAGCCCTGTTCTTCCAGCCCCTGAATACCGGCAACAATGCCCGGGTATTTAGCCAGCACTTCATTCGGCACATCAGGCAGGGCCAATTCGCCTTCGAGAATCTCGCGTTTAACCGCGCGCTCAAAAATCTCTGACAAACACTGCACCTGCGCCTCGGCTAAGGTGTTACCGGCGCTCATGCCATTGCTGAGGTAGAGGTTTTCAATCAGGTTGGAGGGGAAATACACCACTTCACCGTCCGACTGACGCACATACGGCAGCGAACAGATGCCACGCTCAATATTGCCTGAGTTGGTGTCATACAGGTGCGAGCCGCGCAGCTCACCATCGGCGTTATAAATTTCGCGGCAGTGCTGATCAAGAATTTCAGCCGGCAGCGCATCGTTGCGCCCAGGCTTAAACCAGCGCTCATTGGGGTAATGCACGAACGCCGCGTGGGCGATGTCTTCACCCCAGAACTGATCGTTGTAGAAGAAATTGCAATTGAGTCGCTCAATAAATTCGCCCAGCGCCGAGGCCAGCGCCGCTTCTTTGGTCGCGCCCTTACCGTTGGTAAAGCACAGGGGCGAATGCGCGTCGCGGGTGTGCAGCGACCAGACGTTGGGCACGATATTGCGCCATGAGGCGATTTCAATCTTCATGCCGAGGTTGGCCAAAATGGCTGACATCGTGGCGATGGTTTGTTCCAGCGGCAGGTCCTTGCCTACGATAAAGGTGCTCGCCTGTGGGTCGCCACTGAGCATCAGCAAGGCTTGAGCGTCGTCATCCAGGCTTGCCACTTCTTCGATGACAAACTCAGGCCCCGCTTGCACCACCTTTTTGACCGTGCAGCGATCGATGGAGCGCAGAATGCCTTGGCGGTCTTTTTCAGAGATCTCCGCCGGCAGCTCAACTTGGATTTTGAAGACTTGGTTGTAGCGGTTTTCGGGATCAACGATGTTGTTCTGGGACAAGCGAATGTTGTCGGTGGGGATATCGCGTGTGTCGCAGTACAACTTCACAAAGTAGGCCGCGCACAACGCCGATGAGGCCAGAAAGTAATCGAACGGGCCGGGGGCTGAACCATCGCCTTTATAACGGATGGGTTGATCAGCCACTACCGTGAAGTCGTCAAATTTGGCTTCAAGACGAAGGTTGTCGAGAAAGTTAACCTTAATTTCCATGGGGGATTACCCTAATTCCGAGCTAAACGTTATGGCCGCTATTATCGGCTTAATCTGAGGATGAGCGGGCGTTTCAATGAGCGCTTAATAGCTCATCAAGTATCCCTAAGTTGAAATGCCGCTGCTGGGTCACCGCAAAAAACTGCTCAGCAATCTCGGGGATCTCGGCATAAAGCTCCAGCACGCCAGCCTGTAATTCATCCTGGACCACCACCGCCGGCAGCAGCGCCACGTCACCGGAGTCGCGCGCCAGCAGACGCAGCATGGCCATGTCATCGACCTCGGCGCAGATGGTTGGGCTAACCCCATGGCTGTCGCAGAACAGCTCGAATTGGCTGCGAATATCACTGCTGCGCCCCGGTACGATCAGACGTAATTGCTGCAAATCACGGCGCAGGTCAAACGCTAGCTGGCCCATGCGCGGCGGGCCGACCAGGCACACGGACTGACGGTCCAGCAGCCGACAACGCCAAGAGCGCTGGGCATCCGAGCTAACGGGTGTGTTACTCAGAACAATATCCAGCTTGTGCAGCGCCAGTTGCTCCAGCAACTCGCCCAAACTGCCTGACTCCAAAGTGAGGCGCACATCGCGGCGGCCTAAAAAAGGTCGCAGCAGGTTCTCTTGGAAGTTTCGTGAAAGGGTCGCCACTGCGCCAATGCGCAGCTGCTGGTTGGCTTGTTGGGCGCCTTGCAGGGTCATTTGCAGCTCGTTGCCCAGAGCGAAAATACTTTCGGCGTAATCCAAGGCCAAGCGACCCGCTTCGGTGAGCAATAGGTTACGGCCTGAGCGGATAAACAAGGCGTAGCCGAGCTGGTCTTCGAGCGCGCGGATCTGCGTGGACAGGGCTGATTGCGCGACATGCAAGGACTGCGCAGCGCGGGTCAGGTTGCCTTCTTTGGCCACGGCCCAGAAGTAATGCAAGTGGTGAAAGTTCAGTCGGCGCACAGTCCGTTCTCTTAAAAATATCATTAAGTTCTATTCAATCTATTTTGAATAAAAAAGCAACTGCTAGAGACTGAACATATCGATCACCCGCAGAGGCTCTTTTATGCCATTTCCGCTCCCCGACCTGAGCACCTTGCTCCCCTGGCTCTACCTGCTGGCCACGCTGCCTGTGCTGTTTAGCCGCGCGACCACGCCAGCGGATCATCTCTGGTGGCCGGCACGACTGGCCGGTTATGCAGGTTTTGCGCTGGTGCTAGCTGCGCTCCTTCAGGCGCTGCTGGACGGGCGTGATAACGACCGGCTGGGCCTGGCCATGGCCACGTTGGTCAGCCTGCTGGCATTGGTGATCATCGATTTCTCGCAGCGTTACTTAAATGGCGAGCCGGGGCAGCGCCGCTACGTACTCGCACTGCTCGGCACGTTGGCAGCGGTGGCCTGGGTGGTTACCAGCAGTGATCTTTACGTGTTGGTTGGCGCTTGGATCATCTCCAGCTTGTGCCTGCACCAACTGCTGACCTTCTACCGCGACCGACCCATGGCTCAGGTGGTGGCACATAAAAAATTCCTCGCCAGCCGTTTGGCTGATCTCTGCTTAGTCGCGGCGACTCTTTTGCTGGTGCGTGCCGCTGGCGATAGCTCGATTGCAGTGATCCTCAATGAAGTCGCTCAGCGCCTGCAAACCAGCGGCGCCTTGGGCTGGGACCTGCAACTGGCGACGGTGCTACTGGTGTTGGCGGTGATTCTCAAATCCGCTCAGCTGCCGGTGCACGGCTGGTTGATCCAAGTGATGGAAGCACCGACGCCGGTCTCAGCCCTGCTGCACGCCGGCTTGGTCAACCTCGGCGGCTTTGTCCTGCTGCGTTTTGCCCCGCTGCTTTCCGCCGCACCCACCGCGCAAACCCTGCTGGTTGTGGTCGGTGGCTTGACGGCGGTACTAGCCGGGCTGGTGATGATGACCCGTATCAGCATCAAGGTGCGTCTGGCGTGGTCCACCTGCGCGCAGATGGGCTTGATGCTGCTGCAGTGCGGCCTGGGCCTGTATGAGTTGGCCTTGATCCACCTGCTCGCTCACTCGCTGTACAAGGCCTATGCCTTCCTCGGCGCCGGCGATACGGTTGCCCAGGTACGCCGGCACATGCTGCAGCCACGCAGTGCGCCCGCAAGCTTAAAGCTCGCCCTGCTGGCGCTGGTTGTGGCGGCTGTTTGGCTGACGCTGCTGCACAGCCTTTGGAGCCTGCTGCTGCCAGCGCATCCGTTACCGCTGCTGGCCTTGGTTATTCTGGCCATCGGTCTTGCACCGTGGTGCATGCGCCTGAGTGGCGCGCTGCACAGCGTGGGCATGCTCACACTGTTGCTGGGCTGCTACTTGCTTTGGCACTTGGCCGCCGCGCAGGTGCTGGGCACCCGCCCTGCACCGAGTGATCTGCAGCAGTACCTGGGTGGGTTCGCACTGCTGCTGTTTGTCGGCCTGTATGCGCTGCAAGCCTTGATCATCGCCCAACCGCAGTGCGTGCTCGCCCGGCGGCTGTACCCCTTGGCGTTTGCCGGTTTTTATCTGGATGAACACTTTACCCGCCTGACTTTCCGCCTGTGGCCGCTACCCCGGCCACAGCACGCCACGTCTGCAACTGGAGAAAGCCTGTGACCGCGCTCAACACTATCGCCAGCATTGATAAGGCGGCTCTGCACGACATCGCCCGGCAAGCCTGCGAACGTATCGCACCGACTTGGCCGTTGGATCGCATGATTGCCGTCAACCCACTGTGGGAACGGCGCGACCAACCCTGGGCCACCGTGGCCGATCAGCTCTGGCGCCGCGCCGGCAGCCGCTTGACCCTCACGGCGGCGGACTATCGCTTGGCCTGGCAAGACGGGCAGATCAGCGAACACCACCTAAGCTTGGCCCTGGCTGAAACGTCGCACGATTGGACGCCCGCGCAGTTACTGCAGTTTCTCGATCAACCTGTCGCCAGTGCCCACGGCCTGCCGCTGCTGGAAGACATGGCCAAGGCCGAGATGACGGTACCCGGCTGGCCAGCCTTGATTACCCAGCAAATTGGCCAATGCTGCGCCGCGTGGTTTGACCAGGAGCAGTCCAACTGGCGCCCAGCCTCGCACACGGGCCTCTACCAAGCGTGGCGCGAGTCGATGCTACAAGACCGCGGCTTAAGCGTGCTGAGTGCCTGCCGCACGCTGGGTGAGCGGATCGCTGAGCTGCCGCCTGAGCCGCAGGCGGCCCTTGAGGTGGCGGTGCAGCGCCTGGGTCTGGCCGAAGATGAATTGGCCGAGTGGTTTGATTGCTTGCTGCTGCGCAGTCTCGGCTGGGCCTCTTGGTGCGCCTACCAGCGCTGGCAAGCACGCTTAGAAGGCGCTGATGATCCAATCCTGCTGGAACTGCTGGCCATTCGTGCGGCGTGGGAATGCGTGGTCGACGACCGTCAGCGTGATGCCGGCAGCCCCTGGAATGCGTGGCGTGGCGCATGGCAAGCCGCCCATGTGCAAGCCCCAACTGCAGAGTGGCAGGCTTTGCAACTGTGGCAGCGCGCCGAAGAGCTGGCCTGGCAGGCGCAACTGCAAGGCATGCTGCAAAATCCGGCCCAGCCGGTGGTGGAAACTGCACAGATCGCACGGGTGTATTTTTGCATTGATGTGCGCTCCGAGGTGCTGCGCCGCGCCCTTGAAGAGGTTTGCCCACAGGTGCAAACGGGCGGCTTCGCCGGCTTCTTTGGCCTGCCAATCGCCTACACCCCGCTGGGTACGCAAGCTACACGCCCGCAATTACCAGGACTGCTGGCAGCGCAACTAACCGTAACGGACAGCAGCGGCGATGCCACCCGTGATACAGCCTTGGCCAGCCAACGTACTGTGCGCCTAGAGCGCGCCGGGCGCTGGCAGCTGTTTGAACGCTTGCCCGCCTCGACCTTTACCTTGGTTGAAGCGCTGGGGCTGGGTTATGCCGGCGCACTGCTGGGGCGCGTTGGCGGCCTATTGGCCCGCCCGTCCGCACCAGATCGCAGTGCTTTTCGGCCAAGCGAATGGCAGCAGTTAAAGCCTGCGCTACCGGTAATAGCGCTTGAGCAGCGAGCGAACGTGGCCGCGAAGATTTTGCGTGCCATGAGCCTAACCCACGACTTCCCGCCACTGATCGTGCTACTGGGGCATGGCAGCCAAAGCGCCAACAACCCACAAGCCGCCGGGTTGGATTGCGGTGCTTGTTGCGGCCAGAGCGGCGAGATCAACGCCCGCTTGCTGGCTGATCTGCTCAATGATGCGCACGTGCGCAGCGCCTTGGTCCACGAAGGCATCGACCTGCCAGCGGAGTGCCGGGTGCTGGCTGGGCTGCACAACACCACCACCGATGAAATTCAGGTGTTTGCCAGCGAGTCGCTGCCGCCTCTTTTGCAGCCCGCTTGGCGCACGCTACGCCAAGCCCTCGACGACGCCGGCGAACGTGCTCGGGGCGAGCGTGCGGCACTTTTAGGCCTGTCGCACCTGAGCGAAAAGCCGACAAAACTGCTGACCAGCTTGCGCCGGCGTGCCGCTGACTGGGCGCAAACGCGGCCAGAGTGGGGCCTGGCTGGCAATGCCGCGTTTATTGCCGCGCCGCGCTCGCGTACCCGTGGGCAAAACTTACAAGGCCGCTCCTTCCTGCATGACTACGACTGGCAGCAGGATGCCGGGGGCCAGGTGCTGGAATTGATCATGACCGCGCCCATGGTGGTAGCGAACTGGATCAACCTGCAGTACCTGACTTCCACCACCGACAACCTGAAGTTTGGCAGCGGCAACAAGGTGCTGCACAACGTGGTTGGCGGCCATATCGGCGTCTTCGAGGGCAACGGCGGCGATCTGCGTATCGGCTTGGCGCACCAGTCGCTGCATGACGGTCAGCGTTGGGTACATCGGCCACTGCGCCTGAGCGTGGTGATCCAAGCGCCGCAACGCATGATTGATAAAGTGATCGCCGAACATGCAGCCGTTCGTGATCTGGTGATGAACGGCTGGCTTTACTTGCTGCGCATTGACAGTGACTGCAACGACACCCTGGAGCAGCGCACTGCCGAGGGCTGGCAGCCGCTGTTAGCAGGTTGAGGCAACAAGGCCGCGCCGCATGGGTGCGGCCTTGTTTTAGCACTGGTGTTAATTCTAGGTTGGCTCACGCTGAGCGGCGGGTTGCTGTGCATGCAGGCGGTTATGGGTTGCAATAGCCACAGTGCGCCGCCGGGGCGTTGCCGGCGACGGGGCGGCGCTCACTGTAAACGCAGGCTGGGCATTGCCAGATATGCACAGCGGCCAGCGGCGTGCTGCTTTCGCAGTCCACGCAGAGCAGCCCCGGCTCGCTGCGGGCAAACGCAAACCCCAGCGCCTGACACTGCGGGCAATGGCTAGACAAACGCTGTGCGAGCACCACTGCAGCTTCACGGATGACCGCCTGACGCAGCGGGTTGAAGTGGGCGCGCATGTCGGTTTCCAGCCAAATTCGCAGCTCTTGGGGCAGCAGCGCCTGCAGTTGCTCGATTAACGCATCGCGCTCACGGATACCCTTGCGAAACCACGGCTCGCCGGGATGGCCAAGGATCAGTGCATGCTCAGGGAACTGCGCTTTATCCATAAAAAGGACCGCTGCCTGCATACTGTCGACCTCACCTTGGGCATAGTTGGTCGCCCCAGAGCTTGCCAGTGCGAACACCGCATACTGGCGCTCGGTATCCCACAGGCAGAGCAACTCGTAATCCCAGGGCATCCAGCCAATGTGCGGGTCGCGGCCAAAACTGCCCTCGCTGCCCAAGCCATAGCGGCTGCTGGCTAAATCTGCGGCGAGCTTAGCCTTGGCCAGCACCGTGTCCTCAGCGCTGCCCGTCCGGCCCACCTCTCGGCTAAAGGTCCCAAAGTGGTCGGTGTTGTAGGTCGTAAGTGGCTCCACGACAAAGCCCAATGCAGCCAGCGGTTCACTGACCAAGCGGGTTTTGTCATGGCAGGTAAGAAAGGCCACACGGCCGTCTGGCAATGGCATACGTTGAACATCGCGGTCGGCACTCTCAGTGGTCATCAGGCAGGCTCCCTGAGCGGGCTATGGGGTTGAATCGGGTCAGTCTTTTCTACAGTCAAAATATGCGGGCAGGCAGTGCCCCGGTTGCCGCAATAACCCAGCTCAGGTGAGGGAATGGCAGGCGCGCATCAGGCGGTCATGAACAGCCGCCCACGCTTCCTGGTGCGGTGGCACTTGGATATAAATGCGCAGTAACCCTTGGGCATCAAGCTGGTAAAGCGCCGCATAAAACCCTGCCGCGTACTGCTCGGGGTCCGCACCTAAATTGATCGAAGGGCCTTGGCTGGGGTGAGCGCTGCCGCACCAAATCCAGCCATGCGCCTGGCTATTTAAAGCGCCAGCGGGCGCCTGCACAAAAGCCTGCGCGGGGGTGGTGGGCGCATAGTGGCGTTGATGTTGGCCGGGGGCGCGTACATTGCCAGCACTCTCTTCAAGCGCTTCGCCAAGGGCCTCCTGCAAACGCAGTCGACCGAGCATGCCGCGACGTAATAAGCGCGGGCTGTCACCCGGCAAGAGGCTAACAATGCTCGACTCCAAGCCCACCTGGCAGGGGCCACCATCGAGAATGGTCAGCTCACTGTCGGCAAATTGTTTGGCCACATGCTCAGCGCTGGTAGGGCTGATTGACATGTAACGGTTGGCTGAAGGCGCTACCAACCCGCCAGCAAACGCGCGCAATAACGCCAGCGCCATTGGATGCGCGGGTACGCGCAGGGCCACACTGTTTTGCCCGGCGGTGACGCACCGCAGCACGTCATCACGAGCCGGTAGCACCAACGTCAAAGGGCCCGGCCAAAAGGCGGCGATTAAACGCTGAGCCTGCGGGGTAATATCAGCGGCCCACTGGCTCGCTTGATCGGCAGCATGCAGATGAACAATCAGCGGGTTGCTGCTGGGCCGTCCTTTTAGCGCGAAGACTTGGCGCACCGCGCTTTCCTGCCGCGCATCAGCCGCAAGGCCGTATACCGTCTCGGTGGGCATGGCGACTAAATGGCCATCGCGCAACTGCGCAGCGCAAAGCCCGATATCGTGGGTAATCAATGGCATGGTAGGGAATATGGCCGTCGTGTTGACAGTTGCATGGGCAACGGTACGTGGATGATCTACCGAGGCGTAGGCTTAGGTAAATACTTTACGGGCAGTTATGCACTCATTGAGCGCATCGGCGCATCGGCTTTGCTGGCAATGCCAACGTAGCTTGAACCTTTTGCGCGGTTGCCGCTGCTCAAAACAGCCATCATTCATCGCGGGTCAGCACTTCCAGCAGCTCGACTTCAAAAACCAGATTGGAGTTAGGTTTGATGTGCGCGCCAAACTCTCGCTCACCGTAGCCTAGGTGCGCAGGCACAAACAATTTGCGCTTACCGCCGACCTTCATGCCCAGCATGCCGATATCCCAGCCCTTGATCACTCGGCCGCTGCCGATCACACACTGGAAGGCTTTGCCGCGGTCATAGGATGAGTCGAACTTGCTGCCATCTTCTAAGTAGCCATTGTATTGGGTGGTGATCAGCGCACCTTTGACCACTTCTTTACCGTCGCCCAGTTGAATATCTTCAATCACTAATTCGTTGTTCATGGTTCTCTCTTGTCCACCGAAGGCCGGCCTGCAACGGCGCTGCAGGGCTATTGTTACCAGACCGCTGCCGTGCAGGCTCAGTCACTTATGCCCATCACCATAATAGCCAAACGCTTAAACTGGCAAAACACTCAGGTCTTGTGTCCCAGTGGCGCGACCTAGAGTGTGCCGGGTTGCCCGCGCAGCAGTCAGAGCCGCCCGTGCTAAAGTCGCGCCCTGCACACCCCTGGCCCAAGGCGACGAATAGCGATTATGCAAATCCCGGCATTTACTGGCGAATTGGAAGACTGGACCGCTGTAAACAGAAGCATCGGCTGCACCGAGCTGCTGATCGGTAATGGCGCAAGCCTCGCGGTATGGCGCAAGTTTGCTTACTTCTCGCTGTTTGAAGAGGCACAAACCACCCAGAACCGTCCGCTCAGCCCCACCGAGCTGAGCGTGTTCCGGGCGCTGGACACCAGCAACTTTGAGCAGGTGCTCAGTGCGCTGAAGAACAGCATTCGGGTTAATGCTGCGCTGACCATCAACTCCTCCTCGCCGCGCCATCGCTACTTCGCGGTTAAAGAAGCGCTGATCCACGCCATACGCTCGGTGCATATTCCTTGGAGCCAGATGCAGGCATCCAGCCTGACACGCATCAACAGCGCACTCAGCCAGTTTAAAACGGTGTATTCCAGCAATTATGACCTGCTCAATTACTGGGCGGTGATGCAGACGCCGCAGGCCTTTGAAGCACTGTTCCGCGGCCCAGATTCAACCTTTGACTTGGGCAACAATGCGCGCCAAGGCACCGCCACACGCATGCTCTACCTGCATGGCGGCATGCACCTGGTGAAAAATACCGATGGCAGTACGCGCATGCTCAATTCATCGGAAAGCACCCTGCTGGCCAGTTTCGCCATCAACCAGTTGGGCGATATCCCGCTGTTCGTCAACGAAGGCAGCAGCGCCGACAAACTCAAGGCCATTCGCAGCTCGGATTACCTGAGTTTTTGCTACAGCCAGTTGGCGCAGCCCAAAGAAGCCCTGTGCGTCTTCGGCCACAACTTGGCGGCGCAAGACCAACACCTCGTGCAGGCATTACAGCAGGCCGGGTTGAAGACCCTGGCCATCTCGATCTACCCGCACAACCCCTTGTTTATCCAGCAACAGAAACAGCACTACGCCGGCTTATTCGCAGGCCAAGACGTGCAATTGCGCTTCTTCGATGCCCTCAGCCACCCGCTGGGTGATCCCGCGTTACGCATCGCCATCACCGCGCCGCACTAAACGCCTTACTGGCTGATAGAACGCACCAAGGCTAATTCGGCTGGCGCACGGCGCTGACTGAGGTAGCGAGTGCAGCTGACGCGCAGGAACGAGGCGAAATTCACCACTTCGCCGCGATAGTCCATCACCTCGTCGTACAGTTTGCTGATCAGCTGATTGGTGGTCATGCCATCGACTTCGGCGATCTCGCGCAGGATGTCCCAGAACTGGTTTTCCAGACGCAGGGTGGTGACCACGCCACGAATGCGCAGTGAACGGGCGCGGGACTCGTAGAGAATCGGGTCGGCTTTAACGTAAAGCTCACACATGGCGGCTCCTCAATGGTTGGGCCTGCCAGCAGCCCCGATGATAGGCGTAGCCCGGATGCAATCCGGGGGGGCTCATATATACAAGCATCCCGGATTGCATCCGGGCTACGTTAACAGACGTTTATAGCGTGATCTGCGTACCGAGCAGGCCAAGAAACGCCGCCAGCCAGTTCGGGTGCGCCGGCCAGGCCGGCGCGGTGACCAGGTTACCTTGGACGTGGGCCTGATCTACGGCGATGTCGATGTACTGTCCACCGGCCATTGTCACGTCCGGGCCACAAGCTGGATAGGCACTGCATTCGCGCCCTTTTAAAATACCGGCCGCTACGAGCAACTGAGCGCCGTGGCAAACCGCTGCAATCGGCTTACCGGCCTTATCGAATGCCTGCACCAGCGCCACAACCTGAGGATTTAAGCGCAAGTACTCCGGGGCACGGCCACCCGGAACTACCAACGCGTCATAGTCACCCGCTTTAACCTGAGCGAAATCAAAATTCAGCACGAAGTTATGCCCCGGCTTTTCGCTGTAGGTTTGCTCGCCTTCAAAATCGTGGATGGCCGTGCGCACGCTCTGCCCAGCGGTCTTGTCCGGGCACACCGCATGCACCTGGTGACCGACCATCAGCAGCGCTTGAAACGGCACCATCACTTCATAGTCTTCGACGTAATCGCCGACCAGCATCAGAATTTTTTTCGCAGCCATGTGCGTGCTCCCTGTAACAGTTGAGGAGCACAGAGTGTTATCCCGATTGGGCAATTGCGGGTAATAACCCGGTACTACAAGGCAGATGGCAGATGGACGGCCATTTAAGAAGGGCGCTGGGCTTGATAAGAACGCCCAGCGTTGTGACGTTGCTACTCCAGCACTTCTTCATCACGCAGCAGCACAAAGGTGCAGCCGCTATCGTCTTCTAAGTAGTCATGCACGTAGAACATCACCACCTCACCTTCACCGGGCTGGGCGGCTACATAGTCACCAATATCAACGGTGAAATGGCTCTTGGAACCGGGTTTGGCTTCAGATTCGATGCGCGCGTTGACGAACAGCTCAGGCGCGCTGTCGCCAAAATAATCTTCACGCTCTGCTGCATCCCAATCAGTCGGCGCTTCAAATGGGCCGCAGAACAGCACCTTGGCATCACCCAGATCGACTTCTTCAGCCTCCGGGTCCTGATCATCGGCGCGATAGACCGTGCATTCCTGCGCTTCCGGGTTTTCCAGAATGGCCAGACGGGCCGCCAGTTGTTGCTCAGTATTCTTAGAAGTCATCACTATCTCCGAGCGTTTTGGCGTTTTAAGGTCAGGGCAAATCAAGCTTGCTTCAGCAGGCTATGGGCTGTTGCGGCTGCAGCGCAAGCAATGAAATGCCTGCGAAGGCCAATGCGACAAAATTTTTGTGACTTAATTTAGCGTTAAGACTGCAGGCAGAGACTCACACCCACGTTCTCAGATGAGGTTCCGTTTATGGAGCTGCCTTGGGTGTATCAAAATACTGCACTTGCACAGATCGGCCGTGAGCAACCACTCAGTCTCTACCTGGCCAACAGCGCAAGCCCACGCCGGGCAGGCATTGAAGCCTTTATCGGCGAGCGCTTCGCGGCCCAGCATCAGGCCCATATCCGCCACTTCATGCCCTGCCTGCTGAGCTTGGAAGACAGCAGCGGACAACTGCTCGGCGCGGTGGGTTTACGCGGCGCCGGTAACGGCCCGTTGTTTCTCGAGCGCTACCTGCAGCAGCCGGCGGAACAGGTGATTGCCGCCCAGCGTGTGACGAATGCACCGCAGCGGACACAACTGATAGAGGTTGGCAACCTCGCTGCTGGCAGCCCGGGCGCAGCGCGGCTACTGATCGTTGCACTAACCGACCTGCTGGTGGCGTTGGGTTACCGCTGGGTGACCTTCACCGGCACCCTCGCGCTGCTCAACAGTTTCCAGCGCTTGGGGCTAACACCATTAGCCCTGGGCGCAGCCAGCGCCAATTGTATGGGCGATGAGCAGGCCGACTGGGGCACCTATTACGACAACCAGCCCCAGGTGATGGCCGGTGACATCTATGCCGGGCACCAGCGCCTGTTGCAGCTGGGCGCCTACCCACGCCTGGCCCACCAAGCCTTTTATGCTTTGGAGGACATGCCTGATGTGGCCTGCCGCTAAAGCGTTTTTCGAGCACCTGGCCGCTCTCGGTGACGCCATCGCCTTACGTGAAGGCAGCCGAAGCCTGAGTTATGCCCAGTTATTGGCCGAGGTCGACGTCCGCAGCCAACACCTGCAACAACTCGGCGCCCGACGCATAGCGCTGGCGCTGGATAACGGTATTGACTGGGTACTCTGGGACTTGGCAACCCTGCATGCCGGGCTGGTCTGCGTGCCCGTACCGGGGTTCTTTTCCAGCAGCCAGCAGGTGCATGTGCTCGACAGTGCCGGCATCGACTGCCTGATCGGCCCGGAAAATACGCTGTACAGCGCGCTGGGTTTCAGTGCGAGTGCAGCAGCGAGCGCAGCCGTTGTGCTGCAACGGCCGCGCGCTGTGATCAGCGAATTACCCGTCGGCACTTGCAAGATCACGTACACCTCTGGCACCACCGGTCAGCCCAAAGGCGTGTGCCTAGATGTGGCGACCCAACTGGCCGTGGCCCACAGCCTGGTGCAGGCCAGCGCCAGCTGTCAGGTTGAGCGCCACCTGTGCGTACTGCCGCTGGCCACGCTGCTGGAAAATATCGCCGGCATTTACGCCCCCCTGCTGGCCGGCGCGCAGATCGAGTTGATGCCCATGACGCAAGTCGGCCTGCTGGGTGCCAGCCAATTTGACCTGCCGCGCTTTCTGACGGCGCTGGCCCAGGCGCAACCCAACAGCCTGATCCTGCTGCCGCAACTGCTATTGGCGCTGGTCAGCGCCGCCGAACGCGGCCTGCCTGTCCCGGACTCGCTGCGCTTTATTGCGGTCGGTGGCGGCCGTGTGTCCAGCCAGCTGCTGCAACGTGCCGACGCCCTGGGCCTGCCGATCTTCGAGGGCTATGGCCTGTCGGAGTGTGCGTCGGTGGTGTGCCTGAACACCCCTGAGCAGCGCCGTATCGGCACCGTTGGCCAACCCTTGCCACACTTGCAGGTTCGTCTCGGTGCCGACCAGGAAGTGCAAGTCAAAGGCCCGCGTCTGCTGGGTTATCTGGGTGAACCTGTAAGCGATGAAGAATGGCTAGGCACCGGTGACCTCGGTCATTTCGAGGGGCCTTTTCTGGTGCTGCACGGGCGCAAGAAACACCAGTTCATTACCGCCTTCGGCCGCAACGTCAACCCAGAGTGGGTCGAGGCCGAGCTGGTGCAACAACTGCCCATTGCCCAAGCCTGGCTGCACGGCGAAGCCCTGCCCGGCAACGTCGCCGTACTGGTGCCGCGCTTCGAGACGACCAGCGACAGCCAGCTGGCTGAAGCCGTGGCTACCGCCAACCAATCACTGCCTGACTACGCCCGCGTGCACCACTGGCTGCGCGCCGAGCACCCTTTCAGCAGCCGCAACGAGCTGGCCACCAGCAATGGTCGCCTGCGCCGCAACGCTTTATTCGCCCACTACCAGAACGCCATCGAACAGTTGATGGCCGACCAAACCTGCTATGGAGATGCTTGATGAGCTTCTATGAATCCTTGCTCGAACAAACCAGCGCTGAACGCAATTACCTGCTCGGCGCGCCGATCATTGCCCAGGCCATGGCCGGCACCGTCAGCCTGAACAGCTACATCGCTTTTCTCACCGAGGCCTACCACCACGTCAAACACACCGTGCCTTTGCTGATGACCTGCGGCGGTCGCCTGCCGGAAAGGCTGGAATGGCTGCGCGAGGCCATTGCCGAATACATCGACGAAGAAAAAGGCCACCAGGAATGGGTCCTCAATGACATCGCCGCTTGCGGTGCGGACAAGGAAGCCGTGCGCAATGGCCTGCCGCATATGTCGACCGAATTGATGGTCAGTTACGTCTATGACCGCATCGCCCGGCACAACCCGGTGAGCTTCTTCGGCATGGTCAACGTACTGGAAGGCACCAGCATCGCCCTGGCCACCCAAGTGGCGGGGGTAATTCAGGACAAACTGCAATTACCGAACAAAGCCTTCAGCTACCTCAGCTCCCACGGCAGCCTCGACTTGGAGCACATCGAGTTCTTTAAAAAGCTGATGAATCAGCTGGACAACGATGACGATAAAGCTGCCGTGGTCCACACCGCCAAAGTGGTTTACCGCCTCTATGGCGACGTATTCCGCAGCTTGCCGTTAAGCGCCTAGGAACTTCGATGAAACTCAATGAATGCCGTGCCGTAATTACCGGCGCCAGCGGCGGGATCGGCCAGGCGCTAGTCGCAGCCTTGCTGGAAGAAGGCGCGCAACTGCTACTAGTCGGCCGCCAAACCGACGCCTTACAGATGCTGGCCAATGCGCACACAAGCAAGGTCCAAGTGGTACAGGCCGATATCCGCGAGCGCAGCGGCCGTGAAGTCGTGGTTGCTGCCGCGCAGCGCTTCGGCGGCATCAACACGCTGATCAACGCCGCCGGGGTCAATCACTTCGGCTTGCTCGAGCAGCATGATGAAACGGCCATCGCTGATCTGATCGGCCTCAACGTCACCGCCACGCTGCAACTGACCCACCGCCTGCTGCCCATGCTGCGCCAGCAGGGCCGTGCGCTGGTGGTTAATCTCGGCTCGACATTTGGCTCCATCGGTTACCCCGGCTTTAGCGCGTATTGCGCCAGCAAGTTCGCCCTGCGCGGCTTCTCCGAAGCGCTACGCCGTGAGCTGGCGGACACTCAGGTGAAGGTTCTCTACTTCGCCCCGCGCGCGACGCAAACCAGCATGAACGCCGCCAACGTGGTGGCCATGAATGATGAGCTGAAGGTCGCCATGGACGAACCACACAGCGTGGCCCTGCAACTGCTGGCCGCCATCCGCCGCGAGGAAGAAGAACGCTACCTCGGCTGGCCGGAAAAACTCTTCGTACGCCTCAATAGCTTGCTGCCGCGAGTGGTCGACCAGGCCCTGCGCAAGCAACTACCGATTATTCAGCGTTTTGCCCGCAGCAAACCCTAAGGAGCCTGTATGAACCCTATCCGTAACGCCGCCTGCGCCCTGCTCTGCTTCGCCAGCCTGCCCGCCTTCGCGTTAAGCGAACAAGGCCAGACGCAACTGCAAAGCCTGCAAGACCGCTGGGCCGAGATCAATTATCAGGTGCCTAAAGAGCAGCGCGAAAAAGCCTTTGCCAGCCTCAGCGAACACGCGCAAAAAGCCGTCATCGCCGAACCGAACGCCGCTGAGTTGCATATCTGGAACGGCATCATCCTCAGCACCTACGCAGGTGCCAAGGGCGGCCTGGGCGCACTCGGCTTGGTCAAGGAGGCCAAAGCCAGCCTAGAGCAAGGCCTGGCACTGGACCCGAAAGCACTGTCCGGTTCGGCCTACACCAGCCTCGGCAGCCTGTACTACCAAGTGCCCGGCTGGCCGGTGGGTTTTGGTGATGATGAAAAAGCCGAAGCCATGCTCAAGCAGGCTTTGGCCATCAACCCGGACGGCATCGACCCCAACTACTTCTATGCCGACTATCTGGCCCGCGCCAAGCGCTATGCCGAAGCCAAAGCGGCCTTGGAAAAAGCCCTGCAAGCCCCCGCACGGCCTGATCGTCTGTCCGCCGACGCGGGGCGCAAACAGGATATTCAAGCGCTGCTGAGCAAGGTCAACGCCGAACTGGAGTAAGCTCCCACATACGAGCTTGAATAGAAAAATCGGGGATGTCTGCAGGCGCAGGCGGCTGTTGTAGGGTGGGTTAGTGGCGCACAGGCGGAGTGTCAAAGCAGCTGCGCAATGTGTGCCACGTAACCCACCACGCGATAATCGGCCAACCTCTTATAAACCTGGTGGGTTACGGCGCAACTGACGACTCATGAGTCGATAAATCGTGACCGCGCGCGCAACCCACCCTATGAATGCCTGCCCCTTAGCCATAACCCTACTTATAAAAATCAGGAACACCTTCATGCGTATTCTGCTGGTCGAAGATGACAAAGCCCTTGGCGAAGGGATTCGCACCGCCCTTAAGCCCGAGGGGTATACCGTCGACTGGGTGCAGGATGGCAGCAGTGCACTGCATGCGCTGACCAGCGAGAGTTTCGAGCTGGCCATCCTCGACCTTGGCCTACCACGCATGGACGGATTGCAAGTGCTCAAGCACCTGCGCGCCGCCGCCAACCCGGTGCCGGTACTGGTACTGACCGCCCGCGACTCCACCAGCGACCGCATCGCCGGGCTGGATGCCGGCGCTGATGATTACCTGGTCAAACCCTTCGATGTCGCCGAACTCAAGGCCCGCATGCGCGCCCTGCTGCGGCGCAGCTTCAACCGCCCACAACCGGCGCTGGAATACCGCGGCATCAGCCTAGACCCGGTCAGCCAGTCAGTCAGCTACCTGGGGCAGGCCATCAACCTGCCACGCAAAGAATTCCTTCTACTGCACGAACTGCTCGCCCAACCCGGCCGGGTGATGACCCGCGACAAACTGCAGCAAGCACTCTACGGCTGGGATGAAGAGCTGGAGAGCAATGCCTTAGAGGTGCACGTGCATCACCTGCGCAAGAAGTTCTTTCCTGAGCTGATCCGCACCGTACGCGGGGTTGGCTATTTGGTGGATAAAGCCTGATGCGCTCAATCCGCACACGTACCTTACTCCTTGTGCTGGGTCTGCTCAGCCTGTCGATGACCCTGATTTCTTACAAAAGCTACCGGGATGCCCAGCATGAAATCGAAGAACTGTTCGATGCGCAGTTGGCGCAGACGGCGCGACTGTTGGCGGGTTTGGTTGGCAGTAACCTGTCGCTAAGCGAGCGCACGACCCTG
The DNA here is from genome assembly GCF_037943105.1 of Pseudomonas sp. TMP9. Lineage (NCBI taxonomy): Bacteria > Pseudomonadati > Pseudomonadota > Gammaproteobacteria > Pseudomonadales > Pseudomonadaceae > Pseudomonas > Pseudomonas vesperimontis. The sequence continues at coordinate 804,027 of NZ_CP149803.1, read as the reverse complement.
CAAGGCGCATTGAACCAAGCCCTGCAAAATCGTCAAAAAAGCGACGATGAAGCACTGCGTGCAGGTCATGCCTATGAAGGCAAACTGGCGTTTCAGGTGCTTGATGAACAAGGCGATATGCTCCTGCAGTCGGCGAGTGCACCGACCGGAGCATTGGCCAAGATGATTGCAGATTTTCATCAGAGCAATACCGGTGCGCACCTGCACATCGACGCAGAACCGCTGTCGAGCTTGGCCGCGTATTTAGTCGGTTATCACACCGTGACGCTGGGCGAGTATCACTGGCGCTTGTTTATGCTGCATGACCGCGCGGACCAACACTTAATCCTGATCGCTGAGCGCGAGGATGTGCGCGGCGAACTGGCGACAAAAATCGCCCTGCGCAGCCTGCTGCCTGATCTGATCGGCCTGCCACTGTTGGCCTTACTGGTGTGGCTGGCGATTGGTTGGGGGCTACGACCCTTGCAGCGTATGGCCGAACTGATTAAATCGCGTGCGCCCGATAACCTCGCGCCGCTGATCCTGGAGCCCTTGCCCACCGAGCTGGAGCCGATGGGCGCGGCGCTCAACCGTTTGCTGATGCAGGTTAATCAGCTGCTGAGTCAGGAAAAGCGCTTTATTGCTGACGCCGCCCACGAGCTGCGCACGCCGCTGGCGGTGCTGCGTATCCATGCGCAAAACGCCCTAGACGCCCCCGACCCGCAGGACCGCAACGAGGCGCTGCACCAACTGGGCGGTGGCGTCGAACGCGCCACCCGGGTGGTCGCGCAACTGCTCACAATGGCGCGTTTAGACCCGAATGTGGTGCAGTTGGCGATGCACGAAATTGACCTGCTCGGCTATGTGCGCAACGAGCTGGCCGAGCTCACGCCGCTGGCACTGGATAGGCTGCAAGAGCTCAACCTAGAGGCGCTTGAGCCGGCGGATTATCAGCTGCTCGCCGATGGCCCAAGCCTGGGCACCCTGCTGCAAAATCTGGTCAGCAATGCCGTGCAGTACACCCCAAATGGCGGACACATTCAGGTGCAACTAGAAGCGCAGGCAGACGCCATCATCCTACGCGTGCAGGACAGCGGCCCCGGAGTGGCCGAGGCGCAGCGGGAAAAACTCTTCGAACGCTTTTACCGGCTTGGTACAGGCCAGGGTGCTGGCCTGGGCCTGTCCATCGTGCGCCGGGTGGTAGAACTGCACCGCGGCAGCATCAGCCTAGGCGAATCACCCTTGGGCGGCCTAGAGGTTGCCGTACGGCTGCCGAGAAACCGCTAAGGTTTTACCCCTGTACCCCGGCGCAAGGCGCGCTGTTCGCGGCGCGCCTGTTGCTGCACGTCAGCCAGCACTTCTTGCACGTAGTCGATATGCCGGTTGGAGAGCGCGCGAGCCTCTTCGGCGCGGCCTTCAATAATCGCCTGGTATAACCCACGGTGCTGCTCGATCAGCATGTCGCGGGTTTCATCACGCTGGGCATACATGCCGCCGATATTGGTCAGCACATTGCGTTTAAGCAGATCAAACAGCCCGCGAATGGTGTGCAGCAGCACGGCGTTGTGGCTGGCTTCGGCAATCGCTAAGTGGAAGTTGGCATCAGCGGCACCCTCTTCGGCGCGGGTCACTTTGCCACTGCGGCTGTAACAATCTTGCAGCACAGCGAACGCATCGCTTAGGCGCTGACGGTCCAATTCGGTGGCGCGCTGGGCGGCGTAAAAGGCGCAGGAGCCTTCTAAGGTGTGGCGAAACTCCAGCAGGTCACGCTGGGCTTCGGGGTTGCTTTCCAGCAGATGCAGCAGCGGGTCGCTGAAGGTCGAACCCAAGTTTTCAGCCACATAATTACCCCCGCCATGACGGCTCACCAGCAAACCCTTGGCGGCAAGTTTTTGCAGCGCTTCGCGCAGCGATGGCCGCGACACACCAAATTGCTCAGCCAGCACGCGCTCGGCTGGCAAGCGCTCGCCAATCTTCAGCGTGCCTTCGAGAATCATGGTTTCCAGTTGGCTGACAATATCGTCCGACAAACGGCGCTGACGCACCGAGCCCACTTCCATCGCGCGTACTCCATTGGTTTGACCACTTAGCATGGGCCTTACAGCCCGCTGCCGGCAAGCCTACCGTCGGCTATAAGCGCCTGCAACGTCGGCCATTACGACCAAAGTCGTAAGGCCGCTAATTGACAGGCTTGCGCTTGCACTTCTACCCTGACCACGCAGTCTTGTAAATTGGTATTACCAATTTATTGGCCAAAACAATTCTAAGAACTCATGAGGTCCTCCATGCCGACTCCAACTCCACTCCTCGCCGCAGCGTTGCATCCGCAGCTGTATTCGCACTCACCCATGCGCACTGCGCAGCGATAAGGAGCGACCGCTATGTCGACTGGTCTTCTTGCTCTACTGGCCTTCTCGCCTATTTTACTGGCCGCTATATTGTTAATTGGCCTGCGCTGGCCGGCCAAACATGCCATGCCTCTGGTGTACCTGCTTACCGCCGGCGTCGGCCTGTTCGCTTGGGACATGAGCGTTAACCGTGTTCTGGCCTCCACCGTGCAGGGCCTGCTGATTACTCTTGGCCTGCTGTGGATCATCTTCGGCGCAATTTTGCTGCTCAACACCCTCAAGCATTCCGGCGGCATTACCGCTATTCGCGCCGGCTTTGCCACCATCAGCCCGGATCGGCGCATTCAAGCAATCATCATTGCCTGGTTGTTCGGCTGCTTTATCGAAGGTGCATCCGGCTTCGGCACCCCCGCTGCAATTGCTGCCCCGCTGCTGGTGGCCATCGGCTTTCCGGCCATGGCGGCGGTGCTGATGGGCATGCTGGTGCAAAGCACACCGGTGTCGTTTGGTGCGGTGGGTACGCCGATTATCGTTGGGGTTAATACCGGCTTGGATTCGACCACTATCGGTGCGCAACTGCTTGAGCAGGGCTCGTCTTGGGCACAGTTTCTGCAGTTGATTACCAGTGAAGTGGCAATTATTCACGCCATTGTCGGCACCGTGATGCCGCTGGTGATGGTGCTGATGTTGACCCGCTTCTTCGGCACCGAGAAAAGCTGGAAAGCCGGTTTTGAAGTGCTGCCGTTCGCGATTTTCGCAGGCTTAGCCTTCACCATTCCCTACGCGCTGACCGGGGTGTTCCTCGGCCCTGAGTTTCCCTCACTGGGCGGCGGTTTGATTGGCCTGGCTATTGTTACCAGCGCCGCGCGCATGGGGTTTTTGCTGCCGAAAACCACCTGGGATTTTGCCCCAGCAGACAAATGGCCCGCCGAATGGCTGGGCACCGTGGAGATGAAACTCGACCAGCTAACGGCTAAGCCAATGAGCGCGCTGCGTGCCTGGCTGCCCTACGTGCTAGTGGGCGTATTACTGGTGATCAGCCGAATCTTCCCGGAGGTGAGCGCCGCGCTGAAGGCGGTGATGCTGAACTTCCCCGACCTGCTGGGTGAAGCCGGCGTTAGCGCTAACTTCCAGCCGCTGTACCTACCAGGCGGCATTCTGGTGGCCGTGGTCATCGCCACCTTCTTCCTGCATGGCATGAAGCTGCGTGAGCTGGGCTGCGCCGTCAAAGAGTCGTCCAGCGTGCTGCTTAGCGCCGGCTTCGTGCTGCTGTTTACCGTGCCAATGGTGCGCATTCTGATCAACTCCGGAGTCAACGCGGCTGAACTGTCGAGCATGCCTATCTTGATGGCGCGCTGGGTGGCCGATAGCGTGGGCGGTATCTATCCGCTGCTGGCACCCAGCGTGGGTGCGCTGGGCGCATTTATTGCCGGTTCGAACACCGTCAGCAACATGATGTTTAGCCAGTTCCAGTTTGGCGTGGCCAATAGCCTAGGCATCTCCAGTGCGCTAATCGTCGCAGTGCAAGCCATCGGTGCGGCGGCCGGTAACATGGTGGCGATCCACAACGTCGTCGCCGCCTCAGCGACCGTAGGCCTGCTGGGTCGTGAAGGCAGCATCCTGCGCAAAACGATCTGGCCTACCCTGTACTACGTGCTGTTTACCGGCCTGATAGCCCTGTTTGCTGTGTATGTGCTGGGCGTTAGCGACCCGCTGATGGCAGGCTGATAAGCGCTCGGGCGCGCAAGCCAAACTGCGTGCCCGAGCGTTGTAACAACCCTTCTTCTCCACCTGGGTGACTCCATGATCATTTCTGCCTCCACCGACTACCGCGCCGCCGCCCAACGCCGTCTGCCGCCGTTTCTATTTCATTACATCGATGGCGGCGCCTATGCCGAGCACACGCTTAAGCGCAACGTGTCCGATTTAGCGGATATCGCCCTGCGCCAGCGCGTGCTGCGCAACATGTCGCAACTAAGCCTGGAAACCCGGCTGTTCAATGAAACCCTGAGCATGCCGATAGCCCTGGCCCCAGTCGGACTGACGGGTATGTACGCCCGCCGCGGTGAGGTGCAAGCGGCTAAGGCCGCAGCGGCCAAGGGCATCCCCTTTACCCTGTCCACCGTGTCGGTGTGCCCGATTGAAGAAGTCGCGCCGACCATCGACCGGCCGATGTGGTTTCAGCTGTATGTGCTGAAAGACCGCGGCTTTATGAAAAACGCCCTAGAGCGCGCCAAAGCCGCTGGCATCACCACCTTGGTGTTCACCGTGGACATGCCGGTGCCCGGTGCGCGTTACCGCGACGCCCATTCCGGTATGAGCGGCCCGAATGCGCCACTGCGGCGCATGCTGCAAGCGGTGACCCACCCGCGCTGGGCTGTGGATGTCGGCCTACTGGGCAGACCCCATGACCTGGGCAATATTTCCACCTACCGGGGTAACCCAACCGGGCTGGCCGACTACATCGGCTGGCTGGGCAACAACTTCGACCCCTCGATCAGCTGGAAAGACTTGGAATGGATTCGTGAGTTCTGGGACGGCCCAATGGTCATCAAGGGCATCCTCGACCCGCAGGATGCCAAGGACGCCGTGAGCTTCGGCGCCGACGGCATCGTTGTCTCCAACCACGGTGGCCGCCAGCTTGATGGCGTCATGTCCAGTGCTCGCGCCCTGCCGGCGATTGCCGATGCTGTAAAGGGTGAGTTAGCGATTCTGGCTGACTCCGGCATCCGCACCGGTTTGGACGTGGTGCGCATGCTGGCTCTGGGGGCCGACACGGTGATGCTCGGCCGCGCCTATATCTACGCCTTGGCCGCTGCCGGCGAGGCCGGTGTGAGCAACCTGCTGGACCTGATTGAAAAAGAAATGCGCGTGGCCATGGTGCTGACCGGCGCTAAATCCATCAGCGAGATTAGCGCCGATTCGTTAGTGCGTGAGCTGGGCCGCTAAAGCCGTTATTCCCTCTCCCTGCGGGAGAGGAGAGACAACTCGCATGACCGCCGATAACCGGAGCCACCATGAGCCTGCCCATCGCCTTTCTCACCGCTGTCGAGCACTTGATCCCGCAGGATCGACGTTTTGACGACCCGCTGTCGACCTTGGCCTTCGGTACCGATGCCAGCTTTTACCGGCTGGTCCCCAAGCTGGTGGTGCGCGTCGAGGCGGAGCTGGAGGTGGTTGAGCTGCTCAAGCTCGCGGGTAACCACCAGGTACCCGTGACCTTCCGTGCCGCTGGCACCAGCCTCTCCGGCCAAGCCATTAGCGATTCAGTGCTGATCATGCTGGGCGATAACTGGAACGGCCGCGAAGTCCGTGACGAGGGCAGGCAAATCCGCCTACAACCAGGGGTGATCGGCGCTCAGGCGAACGCCGTACTGGCGCCCTTTCAGCGCAAAATCGGCCCCGACCCGGCCTCCATCAACGCCTGCAAGATCGGCGGCATCGTCGCCAACAACGCCAGTGGCATGTGCTGCGGTACGGCGCAAAACAGCTACCACACCTTGGCGGGTATTCGGCTGGTGTTGGCTGACGGCACGGTTTTAGATACTGAAGACCCACTCAGCAACACGCGCTTTAGCGCCAGCCATGCCGAGCTGCTGGCGCAACTGGGTGAGCTGGGCCGCAGCACCCGCGCCAACACTGAATTGGCCGCGAAAATCCGTCATAAATACCGACTAAAAAACACCACGGGTCTGTCGCTCAACGCCTTGGTCGACTTCGATCAGCCGCTGGACATCCTCAGCCACCTGCTGGTCGGCTCCGAAGGCACGCTGGGTTTTATCAGCGCCGTCACCTACAACACAGTGCCCGACCACCCGCACAAGGCCAGCGCCTTGCTGGTGTTCCCCGATGTAGAAAGCTGCTGCCGCGCGGTAACCGTGCTCAAACAACAGCCGGTGTCCGCCGTGGAACTGCTGGACCGCCGCAGCCTGCGCTCGGTGCAGGCCAAACCCGGCATGCCGGAATGGGTCAAGGGCTTGTCCAATAACGCCTGCGCCCTGCTGATTGAATCCCGCGCCGCCAGCCAAAGCCTGCTGCACGAACAACTCGCGCTGATCATGGCCGCCATCGCCGACTTCCCCTTGGATAAGCAGGTGGACTTCAGCGAAGACCCAGCCGTCTACAACCTGCTGTGGAAAATCCGCAAGGACACCTTCCCCGCCGTGGGAGCCGTGCGCCAAACCGGCACCACGGTGATTATCGAAGACGTGACCTTCCCCATCGAACAACTCGCCGAGGGCGTTAACCGCCTGCTCGCGCTATTCGACAGGCACGGCTATGAAGAGGCGATCATCTTCGGCCATGCACTGGAAGGTAACCTGCACTTCGTGTTTACCCAAGGCTTTGACAGTGAGGCAGAGAAAGCCCGCTACTCCGCCTTTATGGAAGACGTCACGCAGTTGGTGGCGGTGGAGTTTGGCGGCTCGCTAAAAGCCGAACACGGCACCGGCCGGAATATGGCGCCCTTCGTCGAGTTGGAATGGGGCCGCGAGGCCTATCAATTGATGTGGCAGATCAAACGCCTGCTCGACCCGCAAGGCATCCTCAATCCGGATGTGGTGCTGTCGGATGACCCACATCTGCACCTGAAAAATCTTAAACCGCTGCCCGCCGCCGATAAAATCATCGACAAGTGCATCGAGTGCGGCTTCTGCGAGCCGGTGTGCCCATCCAAAGGTCTGACCCTCAGCCCGCGCCAACGCATCGTGATCTGGCGCGATATCCAAGCGAAAAAACGCCACGGCATCGACACCCGTGAGTTGGAAGCGGCCTATCAATACCAAGGCATCGACACCTGCGCCGCTACGGGTCTTTGCGCCCAGCGCTGCCCGGTAGGCATCAATACCGGTGATCTGGTGCGCCAACTGCGCAGCCGGGACGCCAACAGCCCGCGCAGCGCCGACTGGCTGGCCAATAATTTCCACCGCGCCATGCAGGGCACACGGGTCATGCTGCATGTGGCTAACGGCGCGCGCATGGTCATGGGCGCGGCCCTGCTCAGCCGCACCTCGGCCGCCATTAGCAAAGCCAGTCACGGACGCGTGCCGCAATGGACGTCAGCCATGCCGCAACCCGTGCAGCGCTTGCAGCTGCCCGCAGTCATTGCCGATGCACGGCCGCGCGTGGTGTATTTAGCCGCCTGCGTATCACGCGCCATGGGGCCGGCGGCAAGTGATGCCGAACAAATACCATTGCTGGACAAGACCCGCGCACTGCTGGAGAAAGGCGGCTTCCAAGTGGTGTTCCCGGCTGACCTAGACACCCTCTGCTGCGGCCAACCGTTTGCTTCCAAGGGCTATAGCGAACAGGCCGAACGCAAAAAGCAGGAGCTGATCAATGCGTTGCTCAAAGCCAGCCGTGGCGGCCTCGATCCGATCTACTGCGACACCAGCCCCTGCACCCTGCGGCTGATTCAGGATGGATTAGACACGCGACTCAAGCTGCATGACCCGGTGAAATTTATCCGCGAGCACTTGCTCGAACGGCTTGATATCACCCCACAAGACAAACCGGTCGCCGTGCATGTCACCTGCAGCACGCAACACCTGGGCGAGGCGCAAGGGCTGATCGACATCGTGCGCCGCTGCACCACTGAAGTGGTCATCCCTGAAGGCATCCACTGCTGCGGCTTTGCCGGAGACAAGGGCTTTACCACCCCAGAATTGAACAGCCACGCCCTGCGCAGCCTGAAATCCGCCGTGCAGTACTGCGAGGAAGGCATCAGCACCAGCCGCACCTGCGAAATCGGCCTGAGCCAACATGGCGGCATCGATTATCACGGACTGGTCTATCTGCTAGACCGGGTCAGCAGCGCTATGGCCTAAGCATTAAACAGACCAATGGCTCAGTCGCTTAGGACGGGGCCTCTATACTCAAATCTCACTTGTATTACTGGAGATTAGCCATGCATCGTCTCGCTGCTTTTTTTGCCACCGCATTACTCAGCACCTCACTCTGGGCCATGCACTGCCCGGCAGATATGGCCAAGATTGATGAGCTGCTAAAAACCAACCCGCCAAGCGATGCCACAGTGCTGGCGCAAGTGCAACAGCTGCGCAGCGAAGGCGAAGCCCTGCACAAAACTGGCGATCATAGTCAGTCGGTCAAAGTACTCAGTGAGGCCATGCAATTATTAAGTGTCAGCCAATAGCTGCAAATTAATAGCCCATGCATCACGGAAACAGGGCTACTCGATGCGCTTGTGCTAAATCGTTTGCCTTGGTGAGACGAGCCCACTTTGAGCGTCAGCTTGGCAATTGCTGGGTCGACGCTATGGAACCTTTGGCGTAGACTCGCGTCTGAAACTAGCAACGACAGTTTTGGGGCCGATTAGGATTCGACGCCGGTAGCGAAACTCGAGGGGCATGCCGAGTTGGTAACAGAACTCGTAAATCCACTGTTGCAAAACTCTATAATTGCCAATGATGACAATTACGGTGCTCAACTAGCTGCGTAAGCAGCCTAGTCGCACTTCTGGTAGCTTCGGCTCCAGCAATCATTAGGGGATGTCTGTAAACCCGAAATGATTGTCATATAGAACAGAATCGTCGCCTAGTACGTTGTGGACGAAGCGCCTAAAACTTACACAACTCGCCCAAAGCACCCTGCCCGTCGGGCGGCTGCGGGTTAACTCAATAGACACGGCTAAGCATGTAGAACCAACAGCGGAGAACTGGCGGACGGGGGTTCAAATCCCCCCGGCTCCACCAAATGTAAGTTTCCACATGTTCCCACATGACTGGAAACACCCTTAGAAGCCCCGCCTGGTGCGGGGCTTCTTGTTTCTACACGTACCCACATGCATACCCATAGCATTGCCCTTCGTGTATCCCCCTGTGTATCCTTTATGAAAAGATGAACCAGAGGGATACAAGGATGAAGCGCGGCGAAATCAAGAAGCGCCCAATGGCGGACACCGTGCTGGCCAGCCTGGAGGCAGATGCCAAGGAATACCGCGAGCTTGATGGCGACGGTCTTTACCTTCGCGTTAAGCCAGACGGCTCGAAATCATGGCAACTGCGCTACAAAAAGCCGGATGGCCAATGGTCATGGCTAGGGCTCGGCGGCTATGGCAAGGGTGAACATCAGCTCACCGGTGAACAGGCCCGCAGAAAAGTCCGCGAGTTGCGCGATGCAACGACCAAAGACGGCAGCATGCTGGCCACCAAACAAGCCAAGAAGGCCGCTGAGGCCGAAGCGGCCAACAACACCTTCGAACACCTGGCGCGTGAGTGGTATGCCACCAAGCGCAAAACCTGGTCAGAAGGCACAGCCGTTCGCACCATCGGCGCGCTGGAAAAGCATGTATTTCCCGTATTCGGCAAGCGGCCCTACGCCGGCATTACGCCCATGGAGTGGATGAAGTTCCTGCGTGACATGGAACAGACCGGGATCGTTGAGCAAACCAGTCGCGTGCGCGGCATGTGCCGAGAAGTCTACGATCTAGCCCGCGTCACTGGCCGAGCGACTCACAACCCTCTCGAAGGGCTGCATAAATTCCTACTGACCAAACCAGTAGAAAACTTTGCCCATGTATCCCTAGAAGAAATGCCAGCGCTGCTTCGAGCAATCCGCGCTTATCCGCATGCGCCCGATGTACGTATCGGGTTACGTCTACTGACCATGCTTGCATGCCGGCCCTCGGAATTGCGCGAAGCCAGCTGGAAAGAGATCGACCTCGATACATGCCAATGGCTTATCCCCGCTGAGCGCATGAAGCGCCGCCGCGAACACCTAGTGCCGCTGCCTACTCAGGCAGTCGCACTCTTACGCGAGCTGCACAACATCACCGGTAGCTATCCTCTGCTTTTTCCTGGTCGTGGTAACACGACAAAAGCCCGGTCGAATACCGTCTTCCTTATGGCCCTGCGCCGCTTGGGTTACGAAGGCCGCCAAACCGGTCATGGCTTCCGTCATCTGGCCAGCACCATCCTCAACGAAAACGGCTTCGACTCGCAGCACGTCGAGGCCCAGCTCTCGCATGTCAAAGAAGGTGTCCGAGGTGTTTATGACAAGAGCACCTATCTGGAACAGCGCAAGGTGATGATGCAGTGGTATGCCGATCACTTGGACAAGCTAGCTAGTGGCAACGTGGTGGAGTTCAAGCGCGCTTAACAGTTCACCGACTGGTCTTGGGTCGGCCCTGAATGCGGATTTTCATCCTCCTGTTTACCTGCCCAATTAGAGCGGCCTGCCCGAGAGAACGAAGAAATGGATAAGTTTTTCAACTCCCTGGAGTACATAGATATCGATATGGCAGGCCAATGGTTGGGCCATCTGATCGAGTCCCCTTTTACGCTACCCAGCAGATACGTTATGGAGTTGTGCGAGCGTTATTCGACACCTGTTTACATCGACTGCTCTGCGCTTGAAGGCCTCATTGCGGCGAAAATTGGCAGTGGATTTGTTATGCAGCAAGTCATAGGCATAGAGCGTTGCCAAGTCGACTCTCCTGTCTGTGCTTACGAGGCCTTTGAACAAGACAATATCGGTGGGATCAACGTGACAGGAATGGCTGTTGCGCTTTCAGATCAGGAAGATTCAGAGCTATCGCACGTTTTCTCTTGGACGCTGACGAACCAAGAAAGCAGACCATTCCTTGTCAGGCCGAGCGATATAAAACGATTGGCATCGTTCCTCAAGCCTGATCAAGACGAGCAGGCAGCCCAAGGCCAAGCTCAGCCAGAAGAGATCTTGACGCCGGGAGGCTCGATCAACGATGAGCGCCTGAAACATATTCGTCGGTGGTTTGGAGAGCAGCAAGAATACAACGCGGCTCAGTTATCAAAGCCAACAAAGGGTCTGCCTGGAGCTAGAGATGCCTGCTGGCGATGGCTTATACAATCAGGATTGACGGCCCCAGGTGAACTTTTTGCTGGCGCATCACAGCAAAATAGCGCAAAGAGCAAAAAGCTCATCAATGCATGGAAAGCATTTCTCAAAGAAATGACCTCTACTAGACCCGGAAATTAGGTCTGGCGGTCTAGTAGACCTGGGTCTGGTCAGCCGTCCGAAACTGCGTCCCATACCTATATGGAGGCGCTCATATGCACCCAGCTCACCCCATCATCGACCAAGCATTAATTGCTCAGCCTGATGTTTACAAGGCCATAGGCCAGACTCGCTCAGGCTTGGACAAACTGCGCAAGAAAGATCCCACCTTTCCAAAACCCATCAAGTTCAGCGACAGCCGTCAGGCTGCGGCTTACTACGTCATCGCTGAACTGAACGCTTGGCTAGCTGCAAAGATCAAGGCGCGGGACGCGGAGTAATCCGCGCCCACGGCCAGAACACAATAATGCAAATGAGCGCCCTCCTAACGACCCTCATCAATCGCGGCGATGCAGTAAGCATTGAGCAGGGTCGACTTGTCATAAATCCAGCAAGTGGAAAAAGCGTGCCTGAGCATTGGCTGCAGGATCACTCACCGGTATTACTGCGTGAAATCCTGGCGGCCTTAGGCATCGAAGCATACGAATATGTCAGCTACACAACAGGCTGGTATGGCCGCAGCAAAGCAGCCGGCGTGACATTGCAACTCGCCTCAGTCGTGACAGGCATCAACACCTACACCATTTTCAACGCAGACTTGACCAGGGATCGCTCCACCAAAGCAGGGAGCAAAGGCAGCCCGCTGCCCAAAGGACACTTCCGCATAGGCAAGCGCAGTAACTTCTATCGCTTCTGGCATTCCACCCAATTACCCCTGCCCAAACGCCTGTCGTCACTGTACGACTACATGGGCAACCTGCGAGGCATCCTGTTCACCGCGAACAAAGCGCCAGGCCAAGAGAACCGGTTGGACGCGGGAACAATCGCCCCGTTATCGATCTCTGTCGTCGGTATACGCAAGGCCTTTCAGCCAGATAACAGCCGGACAGTTAGCGGACAAACCACGGACAACCGCCATACACGCATGCCGGACAAGGATTCACCTCAAGCCTATATAAAACCTGAGCTGCAGGAGAGTTCAGCTACGTGTTCCGCAAACTACGGTAAAGCGGTAATCAGTACACGCGATAACACGGCACTTACCTCCCCCACCTCTTTGCACAAAAGACCTGAAGAACAAACAACTGAAGAATGGCTTGCTGATTACTTTCAACCTGCAAGCAATGAGTTAAACCCTCCCGAACCACCACTGCTTGAGTGCCTGAAATGAAATTAGACCTGCGTGCCGAAAAAAAGCCCGACGAGAGCGACAAGCAGGCCATGGCCCGCGTCGTTACCTCGCCCGAATGCCTTAGCGCAACCGTACTAACCATCTGCCAGAACATTGATCACGCCCATGTTACTGAGATGGTCAGCGAGCTGTCGAAGCAATCTGCTGCCATTCACAATGGCGACCTGAAGCGCGCTGAAAGCATGCTGATTGCCCAGGCGCATACCCTCGACGGCTTATTCGCCAAGCTGGCCACTAAAGCGATGACTGACGGGCGCATAGACAAGCTAGAGCTCTACATGCGGCTGGCACTGAAAGCACAAAATCAAGCCCGCGCAACATTGCAGACACTGGTCGAACTCAAGACACCGAAGCAGTTTGCTTTCGTCAAACAGGCCAACATCGGCAATCAGGTTCAAGTCAACAACGGCACTGCAGCGAAACCCGCGCGCACGCGGAAAAACCCAAAGATGCAAAACGAACTATTGGAGGTGCAGCATGGCGAACGGTTGGACATCCGAGCGACGGGCTCGGCAGGCGGAGCTGATCCGGCTATGGCGACCGTGGGAGCAAAGCAGCGGGCCGACCAGCGCTGAAGGCAAGGCAGCCTCATCACACAACGCTTGGCGCGGTGGCGAAAGGCTTATGTTGCGCGACTTAGCAGCAGAACTACGAGAGCAGGATTGTGTACGCCGGGAGTTGATAAGCTCAGCCCTGCTGTTCGAGAGCCATCACTCTTCCGCGAAGTAATCACTGTCCAGTTGCTTCACCTCGTACACCTGCTTAACGCTCACGCCTAGGTTGTTCTCAACCATCAACCGGGCCAGCTCCACACCGTCGATCAGCACCACTTTGATATCCAGCCCCAGAGCTGCTTCACGGGCACCCACGGAGAACTCTGAGGTGGTGATAAACACACCTTTGCGTGCTCGCTGGCGGGTCAATGCACCGATGAACTTGTCGATCTCCGGACGATGCACCGTGTTGCTCCAGCGCTTGGCCTGCAGGTAGATCACGTCGAGGCCGAGCTTGTCCTCTTTGATGATGCCGTCGATGCCGCCATCGTTGGTGGCCTGGGTCGCCTTGCCGGCTTCCTTGCGAGAGCCGCCGTAGCCCATGGCAATCATCAGATCGACCACCAACTGCTCAAAGAAGCTCGGCGTGGCCGCCCGTACCTGCGCCAGCAGCTCGTCTGCAAGGGACTGCACCAGCGCCTGATGCGCCTCGGCCAACTGCTCGTCCGGGGTGGTTTCGGCAATCTCAACGTCCAGCACAGCGGGTGCGTCAGCTGCTTGCGGTTTGGCGGTATGGAAGTCAGCGAACTCGGGGAACTGCTTCAACCAACTCACCGTGATGCGCTCCGGACCATTGGCCAAGGCATTAAGGCCGCGTGGCGTGATCTGCACCATGCCCTTAGTGGGAATGCACAGCAGCCCGGCCTTGTTCAGGTAGGTACGTGCCCAGCCCACACGATTGTTGATTACCGTTTGATGGCCCGAGGGCAGGCGCTCCTTGCGCTCATCCTCGGTCAGCTGGAATTGATCGGCCACCCGCTCGCGCAACTCATTGAGTGGCAGCGGCACACCGTTCTGCACGGTGGCCAGCACCGGGCGCATTGCGCTTTGAAAATCCGGAATCGACATCCCTACTCCTTACCCGTGCTAGCAATCCAGTTGTAGCCCGGATGAAATCCGGGAAATCCACGCGCGATAAAACTGCCCCCGGAATACTTCCGGGCTACGCACTTAAACGCCGTGCACGCCGTTCTGATCAATCCCCGCCGCCGTCTTCAGCATCTTCAATATCACCAACGCAAACGCTCGGCTCTTCGTCTCGTTATCCAGCACTTCCAGCGACAGTTTCTCGTGGTCGGTCATGGCGTCGAGCACGGTGTCCAGTACGCGCTTGGGGAACAGGCCGTGCATCACTTGCTCCACCGAATGGTTATTTACCTGAGCCATCACATCCTCCTGACGGCTGATGCGCTGGGCGATGCCGGTGAGAAACTGCAGCTGGTCGTCATCACTCACCTCGGCCCCGAAGATATCGTTTAGCGCCTCGATGATTTCCGACAGGCGCTTCTTCTCCGGGTCATGCGGTTTACCGCTACCCACGTCGCTGCCAGGCTTGAGAGTGTATTCGCCGTCTTCCTCGCTCAAACGCAGTTGATGCTCGGCGCGCTTGCTCAGGCGGTAGTGGCTCAGTTGCAGCTCGCCCACGTCCACCTCGTCTTGTTGCAGGCGATCCACGCGCAGCAGTGGGTGCAGGTGCTTGGCGTACACGCACAGCTGCTCTAACTCGCGGTCCTCATACGGCACGATCTGCGAGAGGAATTCGTACAGGCGCACAAAGCTCTGCAGGTTCTTGCGGAATAGGTCGAGCTGGTCCACCTGTTCGCCGGCCTCTTTCAGCGCATGCTCGGCTTTTTTCAGACCGGCGCTGTCGCCATTGGCTTCGGCGGTGCGCTTGAAATCCAGCGCTTGCTGGCGCGACTCCACCGAGAAGGCATAACGCTTGGCAAAACGCTCCTTGGCTGGCGTGCAGTAATAACTGAGCTTGCTGGCCGCCGCCTTGGGGTCGAAGAAGGCCATGGCGAACGCCTCGACCTCCTGCCAGTGATAGATACCCTCGGCATCCAATGTCTTCTGCACGTCGTAGATGATCTGCGGGTCGGTTACATCGGTCAGTTCGGCCTTGGTGTAGTACGGCAAGAAGGCATCGAGAATGTCCTGCGGCTCATTGAAGAAGTCGAGGATGAAGGTTTCCTTGCTGTCACCGAAGGTGCGGTTCAGCCGTGACAGGGTTTGCACGCAGTCCACGCCTTGCAGCTTCTTGTCCACGTACATGGCGCACAGCTTGGGCTGATCGAAGCCAGTCTGGTATTTGTTGGCCGCGATCATCACGTTGAAGTCTTGGGTGTCGAACGCTTGCGCCAGGTCGCGACCATTCAGGCCGGCGTTGAGCAGGCTGCTGCTTTCCGTCACCTCTTCGGGGATCACCTCATCCGGCAACACGCTGCCGGAGAACGCCACCAGCGGGTGCACATCGCTGTAACCCATCTGCTGCACATAAGCCTTCACTGCCAACTGGTAGCGCACCGCCTCCTGACGGCTGCTGGTGACCACCATGGCCTTGGCCTGGCCATTGAGCAGCCCACGGATATTGGCGCGGAAGTGCTCGACGATTACCTCAACCTTCTGGCTGATGTTGTACGGGTGCAAACGCACCCAACGGGCCAGCTTGATGCGCGCCTTCTTGCTGTCCACCTCGTCGTCTTCGCCATCCGGGTGGGCGATCTTCCAGGCGGTGCTGTAGGTGGTGTAGTTGCGCAGTACGTCGAGGATAAAACCTTCTTCGATGGCTTGGCGCATGGAGTACAGGTGAAATGCCTCCGGCTTATTGCTGGCACTGGCCGGCAGCGTCGGGTCGGCCGGGCGACCGAACAGCTCCAGGGTCTTGGCCTTGGGCGTGGCGGTAAAGGCGTAGTAGCTGATGCGCTCATTCGGTTGGCGTGCCTGCACGGCGGCGTCGAGCAGCTCTTCGGCGCTGACTTCTTCAGCATCCAAGGCATCGCTGCCGAGAATCTGTTTCAGCTTGCTGGCCGATGAGCCGGTCTGCGAGGAATGCGCCTCGTCGGCGATTACTGCATAGCGCCCGCTGGCCAGCTTGGGGTACTTGTCTAGTGCATCGAACAGCGCAGGGAAGGTCTGGATGGTGACGATGATGATGCGCGTCTGCTCGGCCAGCGCCTCGGCCAGTTGCTCGGATTTGCTCTGACTGCTGGTTTCACGGTTGATCTGTTTGACCACGCCCTGGGCATGCTCGAACTGGTAGATGGTGTCCTGCAGCTGCTTATCCAAAACGGTGCGGTCGGTAATCACGATCACCGAGTTGAACAGGCGTTGGCCGGCCTCGTCGTACAGCGAGGCCAGTTGATGGGCGGTCCAGGCGATGGAGTTGGACTTGCCCGAGCCGGCGCTGTGCTGGATCAAATAGCGCTTGCCCGGGCCTTCGGCGCGGGTGGTGTTGATCAGTTGATTAACCACTTCCCACTGGTGGTAGCGCGGGAAGATCATCGTTTCCTTGGTCACCTGCGTGCCGTCGAAGCCTTCGCTGGTTTTCTTGTCCAGGTGCAGAAAGCGCCCCAGCACCTTGAGCCAGGCATCCGGCTGCAGCAGGCGTTGCCACAGGTAGCTGGTGGCGTAGTGGCTGTCGTCCTCCGGCATCGGGTTGCCCGCGCCACCTTCCGCGCTGCCGAGGTTGAACGGCAGGAAGAAGGTGTCCTTGCCCGCCAGCCTGGTGGTCATCGCCACCTCGTTCTGGCCCACGGCAAAGTGCACCAGCGCGCCGCGCTTGAAGGTCAGCAGTGGCTCGGGTTTGCGCGTCAGCGGGTCTTTTACCGGGCGGTCGTAACGGTACTGGCGCTTGGCGTTTTCCACCGACTGCTTGAACTCGCTTTTCAGCTCCAGCGTGGCGGTGGGTATACCGTTAACGAATAGCACCAAGTCCAGCCGTGGGTTGTAGCTCTGCCCATCGCTGCCTGCTTCACGCGCATGCGGCGAGTAGGACACCTCCGGCACCACGCGCAGGCGATTGCACTGGTAGCGCTTAAGGGTATCCGGGTTCATGCCGTGGTCGGGCTGGAAGCTGCACAGCTCAACCTTTACCGCTGGCAGCTTGAAGCCGTGGCGCAGCACATCGAGGGTGCCGCTCTGCTCCAGCTCGCGCACCAGCTTCTGTACCAGCACATCATCCGGGTTATTCGGGTTGGCCTTGGCGAACTTGTCCCAACGCTCCGGCCAGGCATCCTTGAAGTAGCCCAGCACATCCTCGGTATACAGCGCCGTGCGCCGGTCATAGCCGCTGGCGGTGCCGACCAGCCAGCCTTGGGCGGCCAGGGCGTCGATAATATCCTGCTGGAATTGCGCTTCCTTGCTGTCCGCCATTTATACGGCCTCTGCTTCTAATACGGGGGCTTGCACGCTGGCCGGTGGCTGCCAGCCGCGCACGTCGATTTTGCCGGTGACGGCGGCGGATATTAGGGCGGATCGGCGTTCTTGGAGCAGCCTGACGCTTTCATTTGCATCGTTGGTTAAAGCACCAAATTTACGGATTACATCGTCGAGAAAGGCTGCAATCAGCCCTTGCTCTGTAATCGGAGGAACAGGAATGAATAGATTGGCCATCGTCTCGGAGTAGATAACCTCAATCGTTGTTGAATTGCTCATCAATGAAAGCTGCGTTTTCAGCAGGTGGCTTTCTTGAATTAGCCGACAAAGGTATGACGAAGTAATCTTCGATTTTTCTACCTGAACCCGGAGTAAGCAAGGATGGAGAATTCCGACTTCGGCGTTATCTGGCAAAATGGCGGCTCGTCCAATCGTCCCTCTGGTTGTCACTAATACATCACCAGGGAATGCAGTAAACCCTCTTAGCTCCGCGAACTTTTCCTCCGAAATAAAATTATCCCCAGCACTGAAGTCAGCATCTATCACACTGCGCTGGTTAAAAACCTTATAAGGCCCTTCCTTCATATCTTCCGATTTCAGGTGACTTCCAAATGGCCCTGTTTTGATAGCGCCGGGCACAGGAGAAATGAAGTGTTTTAATGCGCCTATTTGCCAATGCGCCGGCACCTCGCCTAGCCACTCCACGCCGGAGTCTTTCATCGGCACCGTGGGGTCGAGGCCTTTGGTGACAGCGTGGGAAATCACGGCCTGGCGCTTTTCCTTGAGCAGTTCGATCAGGCGCTGCTGCTCTTCGATCAGCGCGTCGATGCGGGCGGTTTCGTGGTCGAGGAAGCGGGCGATTTGGGTTTGCTCAAGTGCAGACGGAAAAGCGCCTTGAAACTTCAAAATATCAGTTGGGTTAACTCGTTGATGGCTACGAGTAGCTGATTCAACCAATGATTCAAGTCGCTTCCTGAAGTTTTCAGACCCAACAAGATAATAAAGCCAGGCGGTTGCAGGAGCTGAGTGCAACACGGTTAATGAATTGAAGTCGGAGCATCATGCCGCATTGTCATGGCTGCTTGCATCACCTCGCCCATAACTTCGATGGGGCACTTGAAGTCGAAGCGCTTACGCGGCCGCATGTTCAGTTGCAGAGCGATGGCATCCAACTCTGCCTGGCTGTGTACCGACAGGTCTGTGCCTTTGGGCAGGTACTGGCGGATCAGGCCATTGATGTTTTCGTTGCTACCTCGCTGCCAAGGGCTATGAGGGTCACAGAAGAAGATCGCTACACCCGTTTTCTGGGTGATCTCAGCGTGCCGCGCCATCTCCCGTCCTTGGTCGTAGGTCATGCTCTTGCGCATCGCAAACGGCATGCCATTGAGCGCTGCACTGAAGCCCTCTATCGCCGAGGTCGCCGTCGCGTCGTTCATCTTCACCAGCATCAAGTAACCACTGGTGCGCTCCACCAACGTGCCTACAGATGAGGCGTTGGCTTTACCCTTGATCAAGTCGCCTTCCCAATGCCCCGGCATAAGCCGGTCTTCGATTTCAGGGGGGCGCACGTGAATGCTGACCATTTCAGGGATCTGGCCGCGCCGATCCACGCCGCCAGAGCGCGGTCTGCGCGTCGTCTTGCTTTGGCGCAAGCAGATGATCAACTCCTTACGCAGCTCGCCGACCGGCAGGGCATAAATCGCGTTATAGATCGTCTCGCGACAGACGTAGGCCTCTCTGAGGCTGGGAATATTCATGCTGCGCAGCTTGCCGGCAATCTGCTCGGGAGACAAACGCTCACGCAGCATATGGGTCACCAACGCGAAGCGCTCGCTACCCGGCAACAGCTTTCGCATCGGTCGACACACCTGCCGGCGGGCTTGCATCTGCTGTTGTGCCACCCGGGCCGAGTAGCCGCCACAGGCACCTTGATTACGCCGCAACTCCCGGCTGATGGTCGAAGGGGATCGAGTGATCAAGCAGGCAATCTCGCGCAGGCTGAAGCCCTGGGCACGACCGATTTGAATGGTGGCGCGCTCTTCAACGCTGAGTTCGGTATAAGACATAGGGGCAGCACCGTACCGGAAAGGTCAGGTGTTGCACTCAGATTTTGCGGCCGCCCCACTTATGGTTAAGAATGTCTGACTGCAGGGGAACAAATTCGCCTGAACAAACAGTAAGGGCATCATGCGGTTGAGCCAAGCAAACTGTGTTTTTTCTCGGATTAAGCTTGGATATCAAAACTTGCTTGCGCTCAACTAAAAGCTTTGAGCTATCGATCTCACTTCCATCTTCAAGCTGCCCATCGCCGGATGCCTGAACAACGGGTATTGAATAGTGAAAGACCTCTTTATCGTTCAAGCTTTCAGCGCTCACAACCTTTGATATTGAACTGATATATGCATCCCCACGTAAGAGAGTCCATTGCTCAGGAACATCACCAAACCACTCTACGCCCGAGTCCTTGTATTTCGGATAGCAAGGGAGCGTCATGCTGACAGCCCCTCGATCATCTGCTTGATGCGGTCGGTGCAGGCTTTCAGGTCGCTGTCGATCTCGACCAGCGGGCGAGGTGGCTGGAACACATAGAAGTGGCGGTTAAAGGGAATCTCGAAGCCGACGATGCCGACCTCGCCGTCCAGCGCGTCGGTTTTGCTTTCGTCGATCCAGGCATCCGGTACATGGGGGATGACTTCGCGCTGGAAGTAGTCGTGCACCGACTCGCCCAGCGGCACGTTCTCATTATCGCGCAGGCCGGCGTCTGCTTCCGGCTGGCCCTTGCTCATGCAGATATCCGCCTCGGGGTCGCGCTCGCTAAAGGCGCTCATCAAAGCTTTTAGCTCCGGTGTGCTGAGGCTGACGCCGTGGGCGGTGAGAGCTTTTTTTAGCAGCTTGCTGAACTGCTCGCGGTTGCGGTGCAACACACTGGCGTCCATGGCTTGCAGTGCGGCCAGTAGCTGCTGCTGAGCGGCGCTGTCGAGCTTTTGCAGGGCTTTTTCTTCCAGCACTTTAGCGAGGCGCTCGGCGCTGGCTTGGAAGTTCAGGCGTAGCGGGCGTTCGACGGTGATGCGCCGATAGCCGAAGGCGTCGATGGGGAAGATTTTGCTCTGTGCGGTTTGCTCGAAGCTGCCATAGAGGCGCACCAGCTCGCTGATTTGATCCTCGGTGATGTACTGGCGCTTGCTGCCCAGCGACTTGCGCATTTTGGCGTAGTGCTGGCTGCCGTCGATCAACTGCACCTTGCCCTGGCGCGCAGCGGCCTTGTGGTTGCTGAGTATCCACACATAGGTGGCGATGCCGGTGTTGTAGAACATGTCGGTGGGCAGCGCGACGATGGCTTCGACCAGATCGTTCTGCAGCAGGTAGCGGCGAATCTCCGACTCACCCGAACCCGCGCCGCCGGTAAACAGCGGCGAGCCGTTGAGGATGATGCCGATGCGCGAGCCGCCGTCGCGCGGGTCACGCATCTTGCTGACCAGGTGCAGGAGGAACAGCAGCGAACCGTCGGAGACGCGCGGTAGGCCGGGGCCGAAGCGACCGTCGAAGCCCTTGTGGCTGTGCTCGTCGGTGATCTGCTTTTGCACCTTCTTCCATTCCACGCCGAACGGCGGGTTGCTGAGCATAAAGTCGAAGCGCTTGTCGGCCAGCTGGTCATTGGACAGGGTGTTGCCGAGCTTGATGCTGGCCACGTCCTGGCCCTTGATCAGCATGTCCGCCTTGCAGATGGCGTAGGACTCGGGGTTGAGCTCCTGGCCGTGCAGCGACACGCTGACCTTTGTGCTGATGGACTGGATGTACTCATCACCCTCGGACAGAAAGCCGCCGGTGCCGGCGGTTGGGTCATAGATGGTGACGATGCTGTTGGGCGCGAGCTTGTGGTCCTGATCGGTGATCACCAGCGAGGTGGTGAGGTGCACGATATCGCGCGGGGTGAAGTGCTCCCCGGCGGTTTCGTTGGAGCTTTCCGCGAACTTGCGGATCAGCTCTTCGAAGATGATGCCCATGCCGAAGTTGCTGATGAACTCGGGGCTCAGATCAGTGGCGGCGAAACGCTGCACCACCTGATACAGCAGGTTGGCGGTTTCTAGCTGCTGAACGAAATCCTCAAAGTGGAAGTGCTCAAAGATCTCGCGGGCATCCTTGCTGAATGCCTGCACGTAGCTCATTAGGTCGGCGGCGGTCTGGGTGTCCGACAGCGTGCCAAGGGTCAGCGGCGAGGCGTTGAAGAACTGCTGATCAGCAGCGCGCAACAGAAACATCTCGCGCACGGTATCGGGGCGGCCTTCCTGCGCAAAGGTCTGCTTGACCACCTCATCCTTGGTCGGCGCGAGCACGCACTCCATCCGGCGCAACAGGGTAAACGGCAGAATG
The DNA here is from genome assembly GCF_037943105.1 of Pseudomonas sp. TMP9. Taxonomy (NCBI): domain Bacteria; kingdom Pseudomonadati; phylum Pseudomonadota; class Gammaproteobacteria; order Pseudomonadales; family Pseudomonadaceae; genus Pseudomonas; species Pseudomonas vesperimontis. The sequence continues at coordinate 782,218 of NZ_CP149803.1, read as the reverse complement.
ATGCGGCCGTACTGGGACTGCTTGAAGTCCCCGCGCAACAGATCGGCAATCGACCAAAGAAAGGCGGCCGTCTGGGAATGGTTTTCCGTGTTCACGCGATAGCTCCTGGGTGTTCAAACAAAAACACGTAGTTTAACGCGCCGAACGGTATTCGATCAGATCAATGTGGCCGTATGCACCCACATGCCCCTAACGCCTAGCGAATGGCTGGTACGCAGTGGAGTGGTACGCAGCTTGGTACGCACGGTATGAGCAGGTTAGTGGGCCGTGGTTAGCGTGATAGTTAGCGCGGAACCACGAGGTTTTCTAGGCGGAGGTTAACAAACAAGGTTACGGAGAAATGTTGGTGCACGATCAAGGTTGCCCTCCCGCTCAGAAAAGCGCGACGGCGGTTCAGATGCTCGATTACCCTCCATTCCCAGCCTGGTTTCCAAGCTGGTTTCCATGGAAATGCTAGTTTTGTGGTGGCCGCGTAATTGCCGGCTGAATGGCATCGCAGCTGGCCATTACTCTCATCAGACGTGATGAGAATCGTCAAGGAGAAGATAGCGTAGAGCGGCAATTGCGGGCATTCGCTTGCGCGCAAAACGCCATGCCTGGCCCACAAATAAATAGGGCTCCATTCGGAGCCCCTGGGTCAACTGGATGTAGCGCTCGGTGGTGCTGGCCGCCAATCCTCGCCAGGCATGATCCTGTACATGTATTGATCGAACATGGGAACGGTGAACGCTGTGTCGCCGTGTGTAGGGCTCCAGATCATTCCCTTGTTGATAAGTGAGCCACGAATTGGCCCGAGCGACTGAACTGTGCGATGCAAACTAGCCGCGATATCGCCAGAACGATGCGGCCCTTCACCAAGAGATGCCATCGCCCGCAGATACTGTTTTTCAGCAACAGTCATGCGATCAAAACGCACCCGGAAAAAGCTTTCGTCCAAAGAAGCTGTCGCGATTGCTGTGGCTGTTTGGACATCCTCTAAGGTTATCTCATCATTCTCTGCGACATCCCACGTACAGCTTCCCCATGCCTGGATAAAGTAGGGGTAACCGCGCGTAACGTTGACAATCATGTCAGCTGCATTCGTATCGACTCGAACACCTTCGTCAGTGGCGGGCTTTACGAATGCTAGGCGTGCCTCGTCAGGTGATAATGGCCCGATGTCCGGGTAGTCAAATAAGCGCTCTGCGTAAGACTTGGCATTCCCAGCCCTGCCCCGAAGTTGAGGCAGCCCAGCCCCAACCAATGTCACTGGCAAGGACAGCTGAGACACCCGGTGCAGGGAAGTAATCAGTGCGGCTAACTGACTCTCGTCAACGTACTGAAGCTCATCCACGAACATGACTACCGCTGTACCCGCTGCTTTCGCTGCCTTTCCAACCTGCACAAGTAGATCGCTCAGATCCCCCTCGAGATCACCGTTGTCTGCTAAACCTGCTTCTGGCGCATAGTCGAGACCTACCTCGATGTCGCCAAATTTGACCTTTAGTCCGCTGACAAAACCCGCCAGTGCTCGCAGCCCACGAACAGATAAGTCCTTGGCCGCGTCTACAGTACTAAGGGACAGCAATGCCCTGCGCAGCGACGGCGCTAGCAGAGCAGGTAGCGAGCGAGACTCCGTAGCCTCGACGTATACACACTCGATCTTGGCCGCTTGAGCATCAAGCATGATCTGGTTAAGCAGCACGGTTTTGCCAACACCGCGCAGGCCAACGAGGATCACACTCTTCGCAGGACGACCGATACGGATACGCTCGATAGCAATGCGGACGCGCTCACGCAACTGGTCGCGGCCAGCCAATTCAGGTGGCCGGGTGCCTGCACCAGGCGAGTAGGGATTTCGAACGGCGTCCATAGTGCCTCCGGGTATACGAAAGTTAAAGGGTTTATGTTAATTGCATAAACTAAATAATTTCAATACATATTCACTATGTAGCGACCTTCCTATTGGAGCATAGGGTTGTTCTGATAGCTCACAATCGATGCGGGGCTAGTAATCTGCTGGGGCTAAGGCGCTGAGGGCTGTTGCTGAGCGGGTTCCCGCCTACCAAGCATGGTCCCCATGGGTATTAACCTGTTTGAGCCAGAACTAGAAACAATGGCGGACTGGTTTACAGCAAAAAGTCGATGCCGATGCCGAGTTTGAGCTGCTTACCTATACGAAAAACACGACGGCGGTTCAGGTGCTCGAATTCGTTATTGTTTTCTCGTTGGTTACCCCACGCTGGTATCCATGGAAATGCGGTGGCTCAGTACCAGCGGAAGTAGCAGAAAAGGCCCCAGCAGCCAGAGAAATGTATCCCCTCATGTATCCCATGAATTTTTAGAACTGAATAATCCTTTTAATATCATAATGTTGCCCATCGATATAAGGTGACCCCGGCCACCAAATATACATCTAAGGGCGTCCACGGACGTCCTTTTTTGTGCCTGTAATCCGGCAAATACGCGGCTTTCAGGGCCACTAGTGCCTACGAGCGTCCAACAGGATCTATGCTTTTAGGGGGATTACCCATTCACATCAGTCAGCTGCCGAGTCATATCGCCGATCACAATACTTACAATCGCGCGCAAGAGACGTATTTCACCAGCAAGAGTGGCGCGAATTTCTGGTTTCATTTGTGCAAGAGCCTGATTTTCTTGCTCAACGAGCTGCAACAGCTCTGGAGCATGAACTCGAACGGAATCGATCATTTTTTGCAGTGTAGTTAGTGCGGTAGCCGGCTTGATGCCCATGGACTCGCCCGCCGCCACCAGCACAGATGCATTGATAAGCTGCAGTCGCTGCTGACCAAGAATTGGCCAAGCCAATTCGGCCTGCTGGGGCCAGCGGTCTTGATCAAAGGCACGCGTTCCATAGACTGCCGTGCATAACAAGTCATAGAAAGGAGCCAGCACGACACCCTTGCTAGTCATCATGCAACTGAGGTTCTTCAGGTGGGCATCCTCGTTGCCGACCAGCACATTGAAAACCAACCACTGAAAAAGTGACAGGCGCGCCATCGCTGAAGGGCGGCACAGGGAACTGATTTCACTCAGACGAGCCATGCTCCCTTCGCTGTATTTGTACACGCGATCAAGCCCCAGTAATTGGCAGGCGTCGATGCAATGCAAACGCTCCCAACAGTCCTCACTTCGACGACGATCAAAACGCTCAACCAAGTACACCGGCTGAGGAACGTAACACCGATGAACCTCGGGCACGTTCAACCCCACTCTCTTGGCCAAACGCATAACGAACCACTCGTTAACCACCGAGTGGACCCAGGTTTCACCCGGATGATCTGGTTTGAGAATATGGGTTGATGGGGTATTTCCAGTTGGCTCCAGCAGCTGCGCACCGTCATAGACGATGGCTACTTTATGCTGCGCCCCTGCCAACGACATGCGTTTAGCTGAACGCTCCGCCAGAGGTATCTGGGGCATCTCCCGGATACGCAGTGACAACTCCGCTTCAGGCAGCACATTCAGGCCACCGCCTTCAGGCTCCAGGCCTGGCGTAAGAAGCGTGATCGAACCGGCAGACTCAGCGCCAAAGTGAGCCAAGAGACCAAAGGCATCCGCTTCTGCTATGCGCGCCGCGCTCGCAATCAAGCGGCGCTGCTCCTCCTCCGGCAGCAAGTTATCGAAATACCACTGCACCGGGCGAACAGAAGCACCATCAGCATGCCGGTCGACTTGCAGCGGCAAACCGGGGCATAACGGATATGCACCTGCAGACTTGACCCATTCCAGGCTGTAGCCGAATGTCCACAGGCCGTTACGCTCCTCCAGGTCACCAATCAAAGTCTGATTGATCCACACATTGAGCTGCCGAGTCATCACGCGTCCTCACCAGAGGCTGCTGTATTACCGCTCTGCCGCTTATCCAATAAGCGCTTCAAGTGAAGCTCCGCTGAAGACGAGAACTCCTCAGGCACTTCGACCGAGATATCCAGGCCCAACTCTTTCATCACTAGAAACAGCTTTCCCCATTGCACCGTCTCTGCGCCCCGCTCGACTTTACCCAGAAAGTTCTCGCTCACACCTATGCTGCCTGCTGCATCATCCTGGCGAAGCTCCATGGCTTTCCGGCTGGCACGGATCAGCAGGCCCAGTTTTTCCGGGGATTCAATCTGGAATTTCACATAAAAATCCTCACGATTAAGAGGATTATGTAGAAATGAGACCTACCTGATTACTAATCCTCACGAACATGCGGATTATAGCGAATATACTCAAGCCATCAATATAATCCTCAAGAACATGAGGATTATTAGCCTTCGGAGCACTTTGTCACCAGCTAACAGATCGAGATCTGCTCTAACTTGCTTGGAATCGACCCTGATTTTGTAGGCAAACAATGACAGCTCATGGCCGACGATACATACCTGGACCTGAGTTCATCTTGAATAGACGAAACCGACAAATTATCGGAGCAGCTTCCGGCCCAGGCTGTGTCAAAAGACTGCATGGGATAACCTTGCATCATGAATCAATCATAAGGCTGTGAACTGAACGATGGGTTTTGAACAACTAGCTGAGCTACGAGACCGCCTACGGTCCGAAAAAGTGCAGGTAAAGACTGATAGTGCGAAGCAGCCTATACGCAAGCCTTCTGAGCACGTTAAGCCTCGCGAGCAAGATCCTGCGGTGGAGGCGATCTGGCGATTGCAGAAGCATTTTCCATTGGCCTTCCCGGTCAATCCGGCCCCCAAGGTTCCGCTTAAGGAAGGGATTTTAAAGGATGCAGAGCAGCATTTAGAGCTGCTTGGAGTATCCAGCGAACAGCTCAAGCAGGGCATCGCTACCTGGTGTCGGGGAAGTCGATATTGGGCAAGCATGACGGAGAATGCGCCGCGCTTAGACCTAAGCGGTCAGGCCGCTGGAATGGTAACGGCGGCTCAGGCGCTGTATGCCAAGCAGCAGGCGAAGCGCCAGCGCGGACAAGCACGACGTAATCAGAAAACGCCGAAAGAGCGTACTCAGGATGAGCCCGTCGATAGCACTGTGGAACAGACCCTGGATTAAAATCACTCGCCCTCTGCACTGAATTGCCCAATCACTGACAAGCTACGGAGGCTATGATTAGGCAACTCAAAGAGCGGTAAGGACCGATTTCAGTCCTTTGCTGCAGTCTGCAATGTGCCAGAAGCGGAAACCCAGGAAGCATCAGAATCAACCAGCCTCTTTTGCGAGGCAACAAAAAACCCGCCGAAGCGAGTTTCTTCAAGACCATTCCGACATCCTGTCGGCAGCCTCCAAGGCAATGGTCGGTCATCCATGATCCTGAGCGCGTCCTGCGCTTCAGTTGATGGGTGTAGTTTAGGTTCAGTGCCGGAGCCTTGATAGAGGATATAGCAGCCAATGCGTGTAAGCCTTTCGCTATGGGAAACCAGCGAGCGGTTGGTGTGTCTGGCCTGCAATAGGTGGTCAACCAACGGCCATGACTGAACGGAGCCGAGTCACAACTACCAGTGAAGACCGGCAGATACCGGCCAGAAAAGTCACTTGTGAAGGTCAAGTGAATAACGGCTCAAGTTACGCCGTGTGCTCTGAGATCGGGCATCACCCTTTTAGCGCCCGCTTTCTGCGCCGGGCTCACGCCAGTAGGTCAATAATCCACTGCGTCTGTCGAGCCACCTTCTGCACCTTCTCCTCCGGCACAGCCTGCCGCGCCTGAGCGAAGTCGGCCAGGGTCTGCTGCTTCAGACGTAACATGCGTTGCCACTTGGCCAGGAACGCCGGGCTGCGCTTCCGCATCTGCATAGGGCCAAAGTACAGTTCCTCGGCGGTGTACATCACCGGCCCGGAGCGTTCGGCAACGATGATCTCGTATGCAAAGCGGTTTTCCAGAAGCACTTCCTCGCAAAGGATGCGATAGCCATTTCCCATCAGCCATTGGCGCAGCGGCTGCTCACCGCCGTTGGGTTGCAGGATTAGGCGCTCCTGGCCACTCAGGCGGGACTTACCGCTGTCGAGGATGTCGCGAATCTTCTTGCCGCCCATACCGCAGAGGCTGATTGCAGTTATTGCGTCTCCAGGTTCGATTGCCGCCAAACCATCTGCCAGACGCACGCTGATCAGATGGCTCAGGCCACTCTCGCGTATGGTACGTTCCGTCGCGTGAAACGGTGTCAAGGCCACTTCCCCAGCCACCGCAGTCTTGATGGCACCACGGCTCAGCAGCACCACCGGCAGATAGCCGTGATCCGAGCCAATATCGGCTAACCGCGCACCTGCAGGCACATGCGCCGCCACACGCTCTAGGCGCATAGACAATGTCTGTTCGTTCAACACCAGTTCCTTTTCACCATCGACGTCCGGCACTCTAGGCCGAATTGGAGCGGGATTTTGTCGAGCAACGCCGTGCATGGCAAATCCCTGCGACCAGCGCTATGGATCTATCCGAACCTACCGCTCAGGGATCCCACACCGCGAACCATAGCAACGGACTTTTTTGACCCAGAGCTGACGGTGGTGACAGGCAGGAACCGGCCAAAAGCAGCCATTCAACAATTCGGCGGCACATGTAGCGGAAGCCGAGAGGAAGAGGAATTATTTGATTGTCACGTCCAAGTAACGGCTCCTTGTACGTGACAACACTGCACTTCAGTTCTTAGTCGTGAGCATGACCGTGGCTTTCGACTTCAGACTGGGTTTCCGGCTCGCCGCCGCCACATGCCGACAGCAGACCTAACAGGCAAACCAGCAGCAGGGAACGGCTCAGGGTGATTGTGGTGCTCATCGTGTAATCCTTTCTATTTCGATCATGGATGCAAAACCCCCTGCGCCTAATGACGGAGGGGCATGTTCCTTAGATGACTTACTTGACGCTCAGGTACTCGCCCTTGGTCTTGAGCGTGATGGTCACGTCGCTATCGCTGCGATTGCGCCAGAACCAGCCGTGGGTACCGTCGAAGATGGCAGTGAACTCACCCTTATCACCCTTGACCTGCCTGGCTTTGCTATAGCTGTGGTAGAAGCCATTTGGGGCGTTGTAGGGCTCGCCGTGGGTATCGTGGTTGACCGGAGCGCCGTTGGTTGTCCACTTGTAGCTGACAGTAGCCTTATTCAGCATCTCCAGCTTGATTTCACGACCCTCGCCCGGTTTCAGTGTGACGATTATCTCATCGGACTTTTGGTCGGGCTCAGGCGCTGCTGCCGGTTCGGCCACAGGTGCTGCCGCAACTTGTTCTTGAGCCACAGGCTGAACAGGCTCAGAAGCTTGAGCGACTGGAGCCATAAGTGGTTGAACCGCTGTATCTGCTGCCGCTTCTTCGGCCAGGGTTATCTTCAGTTCGCCCATTTGTGTCAGGCCGAGTACGCGGCCGACGCCCGTTGGATCGATGGCGTACTCCGATGGCATGACAACTGTGGTCAGCAATGCAGCGGCTACACCTATTGCGATCACGGTGGAGCGCAGCAGTTGGCGGGATGTCGGTAGTTCGTTAAGGGTCGGAAGCTTGGTATTGAACATAGTGAGAATTCCTTACTGAGAGACGATCAGGCCGGTGAGGTGGTAACCCATTAAGAGGAAACCTGCGCTCATCATGGCGACGTTGGCGGTGTAGGCATGGCGCCAGAAGCTGGCGGTGCGCCGCCAATACCCCATGACAATCAGAATGGCGCTCAAGGCCAGAAGCTGGCCGATTTCGACGCCAACGTTGAAGGCAATCAGGTTAGGAATCAGGCCGTCTGCCGATATCTCGTATTCCTGAATCTTGGTCGCCAGACCAAAGCCGTGTAGTAAGCCGAAGATCAGCGTGGCCGCCTTAGTGTTCGGCTGGTGGCCAAACCAGCGCTGGAACGCGCCTAGGTTGTCCAGCGCCTTGTACACCACCGAGAAACCGATGATGGCGTCGATCACATAAGAGCTGATGCTAATTTCCGCCAGTACGCCCAGCAGCAGCGTTACGGTGTGGCCCACAGCGAACAACGTGACGTAGAGGCCCACGTCTTTCAGCCGATAGAGAAAGAAAATCACCCCGAACAAAAACAGCAGGTGGTCGTATCCGGTCATCATGTGTTTCGCGCCCATGTAGATGAACGGCAGCAACATCACCCCAGAGCTTTCCTGGATAAAGCCTTTGTCTCCTTCTGCCACGGCGTGCGCCAACGCGTCAGGCATGCCGAGACAGAGCAGTGCTATGAACAACAGCAACAGTAATAGCGGTCGGTTCGGGCGCACGGCAGGCGCGCTCATACCGCTTATAGATAGCGAATACATATTTAATTCCCAAATAGCAGTGGTCTTGGGCCGCACTGCGGCCAGTGTCAGAGCACGGATATGGGGCGTGGTGGCCGCTCGATCAGAAAAGTCGGGCTAGGAGGAATGGAGTAGCGAGGGGCTTCTATTGGCTGCATACCCTCTGGCAGCGTGCTGATGCTCAGCAGTGTGGTCAGGTGCGGTGTTTCGTGCACATGGTCTGCTGTCAGCGAGGAGTGGTAATGATCCGCGCATGCCGCGCAGGAAAATGCGCCGTCGTCGTGCGCATGCGAATGAGCACCGGCATTTCCGCTCCCGGCTGGCTGACTCGCCCCCATAAAAAGCGCAGAGGTATGCCCGGCCCAAGCCATCAGGATGGCGAGGGCAAGGGCAAAAATAACCTTGGCGCTGATGGGTTTACTGAGCATGCGGTGGTTCTTTCGATGCCTGAGCGGGTGGAGTTTCTGGGGAGGCGTGGCTGCCCACATCCCCCCCAAGGGGATTGAGGGCTAGCATAATTCACCCACGCATGAGACTCAAGATATGAGTGACCATGAATACGGCCATCAGCACGAAAGTCATAGGGGTGATCTGAAATAGTCATGTGTTTTGGTCTAACTTCAGCCTCCGACGATTTTGAAAGCGAAAACCGCCTGGTTCATGCGCGTACTTTTTCCTTGGAAGCAAAAAGCCAGTGCCGCTCCGGGGCCGTACTTACTGGATCTGCTGTCGTCTTTCAGCAGGAAGTACCGAGACAAAATTCGACAAGGCAACCTGATGCGCCACCTCGTGCGGCAGAGCCTCCAAGAACGGCTCGAACCCGGACATGTATTTGCCCAGGTTTCCGAAGGTGCCTACTACGTCAGAGCCGACCATAAATCGGGTTGGGAAGCGTGAAACCAGGCCGACCCACAATGGGTCCGGTTTCCCTTGCTCGTCCATCAAATAGGGATTAAGTACGGACCAGGACAAATCGATGTAGAGATTTGAGTACTTGCCAAGCAGTCGTTGCAGGGTCGGCAGCAGGAAGTCCATTTTGCCCTGAGTTCGATAGATCCCCATGCTCGTCCCCGCATGAGCCCAGATGAAACGTACGTCGGGATTGGAGCGCAATGCCTCCTCGAACTCGTCCAGGTAGAGTGGGTTGCGTTCCCGCTTGGAGGTTATGTTGGAGTGAAGCAATACAGGGAGATCGTATTCGGCGGCGACCCGGTACACCCTTGCCAGTGCTTTGCTGTTCGCGCGCGGTGCCTTGCCGTAAATCAGGGCGGTCAAGTAGTCATGACGCGTGAATACCTCGCCGATTCCCTGCCACAGGCCAGGATCGAGTTCCAGCAGGCGCCGGACATGCGCGTCGGCATTCATGTCATTCGGGTTGAATCCTGAAACGAAGGGGTGAAAGCGCTTACGCTGCTCCACCGATAACTGTTTATAGGCGTGGGAGATCAGGGTGTCGGTGGCGCTATACCAGTAGGCTCTTGCGTCGTCACCCGCATAGTAGCGTGGGCGCTTGGGCTCATCCTCGTCCCACTCTTTGGCAACTGATATCCCTGCGAGCATCGCATGGTCGATCTTGGCTGCGGCCATCTCCTTGAGCAATGGCTGCATGCCGGCACTCGTTTGGAAAAAGTCCACATAATGCAGGTGCGTGTCGCTGTATCGACAATCGTCGGCTAGGGCGCTGGTAGCTAGCAGACCAGCGAACATGGTCAGTAAAAGTGTCTTGGTTAGCATTGGATACCTTGAGATGCTGAAGCTAGAGCCGTGTGAGTAAGCTGTCCCGTGCATTCGTGATGGTTTCCGCGCGGTGGCTCCCATTAATGTGTCGCTCCGCCACTGAGTTTCAGGTCCTGCTTCGCCGACAGCGTGACGGATAGAGCAAGACGAAGCCCATTGGCGATGATTGGCCCTGCCATGCTCGGGGATGCCGCCCTGTTCGCAGCCTGCTCTGGAAGATATGGAATGTGTACGAATCCAGCTCTAACTGGACGCTGAAGGTTGCTTGCTGCATGCATCAGGCCGTAGAAGACTGCGTTGCACACGTAGGTGCCTGCACTCTGAGACACCTCGGCGGGGATGCCGTGCTCACGCAATCTTGCGACGATTGCCTTGATGGGCAGGGTCGAGAAATAGGCCGAAGGTCCATCCTCCATGACCGGCTGATCTACTGGCTGCTGCCAAACATTGTCGGGGATTGCGGCATCTTTCAGATTGATGGCAACTCGCTCTATTGAGAAGGCAGCACGACCGCTAGCCTGGCCAACCGCTACGACGATTTCCGGCTGATGCAAAGCGATCAACTGGTTCAGTTGCAGCAGCGAATCGTCGAAAGCACAGGGCAACAGTTCACTCACGACGACATGTTCGTGACCAATGCGTTGGCCGGCGAGCGCGCGGACAACTTCCCAGGACGAATTGAGCGTATCGCCGGCGAACGGCTCAAACCCGGTCAGCAAAATAGTCTTGGTCATTCAGCTTTACCGCGCATGACTCGCATGCATTGGCCAATCTGGAGTCGGTCGATGGCGTTGCCAAGAAAGAGCAGTGCTGCGAGCAGCAGAAACAGTAGTAACGAGCGATTCGGGCGCACGGTTGATGCGTCCATTGCGCTCATAGATAGCGAATGCATGGTTGAGTCCTAAATTGCAGTGGTCTTGGGCCGCGCGGCGGCCAGTGTCAGAGCACGAATGTGGGACGTGGTGGCCGTTCGATTAGAAAGATCGGGCTGAGGGGGAAAGAATAGCGAGGGGCTTCTATCGGTTGTGTACGCTCTGGCAGCGTGCTGATGCTCAGTAGCGTGGTCAGGTGCGGTGTTTCGTGTAGATGGTCAGCTGTCAGCGAGGAGTGGTAATGATCCGCGCATACCGCACAGGCAAATGTGCCGTCGTCGTGCACATGCGAATGAACACTTGTATTTCCGCTCCCGGCCGGCTGACTCGCCCCCATAAACAGCGCAGAGGTATGCCCGGCCCAAGCCATCAAGATGGCGAGAGCAAGGACAAAAATCACCTGGGTGCTGATGGGTTTGCTGAGCATGTTGTGGTTCTTTCAATGCCTGAGCGGTTGGTTTATCAGAAAGGAAGGTAGGTTTGACCATATCCCCCCCATGAGGATAGCATGCGAGCGTAATTCATCGACGCATGAGACTCAAGGCATGAGCGATCACGAGCACGGCCACCAGCACCAAAGTCATAGCGACATCATCAAAAGGTTGAAGCGTGCGGAGGGGCACTTGCGCAGCACCATCAGCATGATCGAAGACCATCGAGCCTGCGTCGACATCGCTCAGCAGTTGCATGCGGTGGAAAAAGCCGTCTGCCAGGCCAAGCGTGTTCTTATCCAAGACCATATCGACCACTGCCTGGAACATACGGTCGAAGCACTTGCGATAGGCGAGCGCGCATCACTCGAAGATTTCAAGCAAATCACCAAGTACCTCTAAGTAAAAGGCATCCACAATAGCGTTCAAGGAGATGCAAGATGGCTTGGGTTATCAGCAAATATTTCCTGACAGCAATCGTGGTCGTTGTGGTCTCGGAGATCGCGAAGCGTAGTGACAAATTTGGGGGCCTTATTGCGGCGTTGCCCCTGATTACCGTACTGACGCTTATCTGGCTAAACGTTGAAAACCAGCCAGCAGAAAAGATCGCTAACCATGCGTGGTACACCTTCTGGTACGTGTTGCCCACCTTGCCGACGCTACTCGCGTTCCCCATGCTTCTGACCCGCTTCGGCTTCTGGCCAGCTCTGCTGATCTACATCGTCGCCACCGCAGCTTGTTTCGGTTTGTTTGCCTTGTGCGTCCGTCGTTTTGGCATCGAACTGCTATAGGCCAATTAAGTACATCGCTCCTTGTCTGCTTATGCGTTAAAGGGCGTGTGGCGCTGTAATGTCTGCTTTTGGCACAAAGCTGACGATCCAGGCTGGACATGGGTTCATCTTGACCGGACGCACCAATATCCGAAACGCATGCACATCCGGTCTTTCGCAATTCCCTGGAACGCCTTGCCCACCTAGATGTGGCGAAGCTCATCAAAAACTGCGCCACATTTTTAGACAAAAATGGCGCAGTTCTGAAAACTGCGCCAAAATTGCGCCAACAGCATTTAAACGGCGCCAACTCAGCCATGCCCTCAACCACCGAAATACTCAGTAGTATCCAAGCATCTGGGAACGGATTGACGCTGACTGAGCTGCTGGTCAGTCACCCCGGCATTGCTCGGAGAACGGCGCAGCGGCAAATTGCAAAGCTAATCGAAAGCAAACAAATCACAGCAAGCGGTGAAGGCAGAGCACGACGCTATTTCGTTGCAGCTGCTCAGGCTGACGCCAGCACATTGAATGCGGACACCGATAACTTCCCGTCTTATATTCCGCTGTCCGCAGATAGCCGGGACGTACTCGCCTATATCAATCAACCAACAGAGGCGCGCAAGTCAGTTGGCTACCAGCGTGATTTTCTGGATTCCTACCAACCGAACGAAACTAGCTACTTATCCGATTCTTTGCGGCGCCAACTGCACAGAATGGGTAAAACCACAGATGCAGTGGAGCCGGCTGGCACATACAGCCGTGCAGTTCTAAATCGCCTGCTGATTGATTTGTCGTGGGCATCCAGCCACCTGGAAGGGAACACTTACTCGCGGCTAGACACGCGACAGCTCATTGAAAATGGCAAGGCCGCACGAGGCAAAGCATCTATCGAAACAAAGATGATCTTGAACCATAAGGCCGCAATTGAGCTGCTGGTCGAGAACATCGAGAGCGCTGAGTTCAACCGCTACACCTTGATGAACATACACAGCTGCCTGGCCGAAAACCTACTTCCCAACCCAGCAGATGAAGGTCGAATTCGTCAGCATGCCGTCGACATTGGGAAAAGCACCTACCGCCCGCTATCAACGCCACAGCAGATTGAGGACGCACTGGACGCTCTGCTCAGCAAAGCCAATCAGATTACTGATTCGTTCGAGCAGTCCTTTTTCATGATGGTGCATTTGCCCTACTTGCAACCGTTTGCAGGCATCAACAAACGCACCTCCCGACTAGCGGCGAACCTGCCATTGTTCCGCGCTAACCTTTGTCCGCTGACATTTTTGGATGTACCCGAACAGGCCTACAGCCGCTCCACGCTGGGCGTCTATGAAATGACCCGGATAGAGCTATTGAGAGACCTGTACGTTTGGGCCTACGAACGCTCAACGCAGGAGTACCTAGCAATCAAGCAAAACCTTGCTGAGCCTGACCCACTTCGTCTGACTTGGCGAGACCTCATCAAAACGACCATTCGCGAGGTCGTAACACACCCAGAGATTGATCCGCTGTCCTGCATTCAGAACTCTGTAGCTGAGCATGTTTCAGGCGTTGAGCAGCCCGAGGTGCAGGCCCTGATCGTTGAAGAACTCCGTCGACTGCACGAAGGTGTTCTAGCGCGCTACGGGCTACGACCATCGGAGTTCATGTCATGGAAATCGCTCCATGGATACTGATGAGTTCAAGGACAGCCATCAATGAACAGGCCCCGCAAAGGACGAACAAGCATTCAGAGCAGAGCCGTAAGGATTACGAAAAATTGCTGTCGAGTGTCATCCAGCTAGTAGAAGACACGGGCTAGCTTCTAATCGCCGAGTGGCAGCGCCCGAGTGGAACTCGTGGCTCAGGTGATAAGGCAGAAGTAGATATCGAGATTGAGTCAATGTTGAAGCCAGTGCTCCTTCAGTTGCTCGACTGCGACTTCTGGGGAGAAGAAACAGGTTATCGGCTAACTGGAGCACAGCATTGCTGGGTTGTTGACCCCAATGACGGAACTGCCGACTTTCTGAAAGGCCACAAAGGCTCTGCTATATCGGTCGGCCTACTAGAAGATTCACAACCGGTGCTTGGCGTGGTTTATGCCCCTGTTCTTGACGAGGGGAAACCTGACTGCATCGCATGGGCCAAAGGTTCACCAACTTTGCTGCGCAATGGAAAACCAGTCGTCGCAACTCTTCCCCAAAAGGAATGGAATCAAAGCAGCAAAGTTATGGTCAGCACGGCAGCAAAAGGCAAGCACGAGGTCAATTCAGAATTGTGCTCCCCCGGCAGCTTTATTGCGATGCCTAGCATCGCCTATCGGTTGGCACGAGTAGCTGCAGGTGATGGGGGATGCAGGTGTATCACTTGTGCCTGTCTCTGCGCACGACGTGGCTGCCGGTCATGCGCTGCTAATTGGCGCCGGCGGAGTGCTAGTGGATCAAGATGGAATCGGCATTACGTATGCCACAGAAGTCAGCATGCAGACAGTTTCCCGGAGATGCTTTGGCGGCACTGCAGAAGCCTGCCAGGCACTGGTCAGCCGGAACTGGAACAAGGTATTTATCTAGCCTTAGCCAGCCTTTGCCGCCACTGTGTTAGCGAACAGCTCTAACTGCGCGAGGTATCTCCCGCAGTCACGTCGCGCTCCTTTATCCTTTCCAAGATCCACTCCTGCACTTCGGTGTCGACCCAGCCAACGCAACGTTCGCCCAACGAGACCGACTTCGGGAAGTTGCCCTCCCCGATATACTTGTAGATGGTCGATCTGACTAGACCGGTCGAGTAGATGACTTATTTCAGGCGGATAATTCGCACAAGCAAGTGAATCGCACCCATGATACTCAGCCGGGTACAGTACTAATCGGCACACACATGCCTGAATAAATAAAATAAAGGAGTTCAATCATGAAGGTTCTGATGATGAGTGCGCTTGCCAGCGCCCTGCTGTTCGCGAGCGTTGCGCAGGCGCAACTGAAGCCTGAGAAGCAGGTGGAGGTGCGCCAAGCTGGCTACCAGTTTATGTCGTGGAACATGGGCAAGATCAAGGCGCAGGTGGTTGATGGCACCGAGCCTTACGATCAAGCCAAGGTCGCTGCAGCCGCCGACGCTATTGCAGGCATCGCTAACTCGGGCATGGGCGCGCTGTTCGGGCCTGACACCACGACCGCACAACTGGGCGATATGACCCGTCTCAAGCCTGAGTTTTTTAGCAACTTAGAAGAAGTCAGCCGTATTGGCGCGGAGTACGTGAAAAACGCCAATCAGCTAAAAACCGTTGCGGCTGGCAATGACCAGGCTGCTATCAAGCAAGCGTTCGGCGCATTGGGTAACTCATGCAAAGCGTGCCACGATAAATTCCGCGCCGAGTAACCACAGACGGCTGGCGGCTACGGTGGCGGCCGCCTCTCTACCAATTCAAAGCGGGCGCGGCGGCAGGTGCGGGCACGATGTAGCTCGGCAATTCCTGCACAGCCCAAACCGCGCCTAGCGCCAATAACAACACCAGTGCGGCCTGCAGCCACGTGCCGCCTCGTGCGTCTTGTTGTGTTGCATGTTCACGCGTGGCACGGCCATTGATCATGGCGCGCAGCAAGGCTTTGCCGCGCAGCCGGTAAACTAAAATTGCTGCCACATGCAGGCCGATGAGTGCCAGCAACAGCCACTTAGCTTGACGATGCAGCGACGTCAGCCAGTCACTCGTAGCCGAGCTGATCAACGGTTGTAAGGGCCCCTTCATGGCGATGTCATCGTTGGCAAACAAGCCGCTTGCGACCTGAAAACTCAACAGCGCCAGCATGGCCAGCAGCGACAACACACCCAATGGGTTATGCCCAGCCGCGCGCCACTGCCCTTTTAAGTACTGGGGGATGGACATAAGCGATGGGAGAATGGTGGACCAGCGTGCATAAGTTGAACCGCAAAGCCCCCAGCCCAGACGAAACACCAGCAGGCCAAACACCGCCAAACCAAGCCGCCCGTGCCAGACCATCAGGCCGCCGCCCAGCCAACCGGTGACCAGCGAACCGCTGACGCAGGCGGCCAATAGCCAGTGAAACAAGCGCAGGGGCAAATCCCACAGTTTAATGCTGTCTTGCATACAGAGCCGTCCGGGTGCTGGGCATCGTCACTGCCATGGGTGATGCCGGTAGGGAAGCTTCACAGCTGAGCTAGCCGAAGTCTTGCAGAATCATATCAGCGGCCTTCTCGCCAATCATGATGGCGGGCGCATTGGTGTTGCCGCCTAACAACGTCGGCATGATGGACGCATCAACAACACGCAAACCACTCACGCCATAAACCCGCAGCCTAGGGTCGACAACAGCTATGTCATCGACACCCATTTTGCAGGTACCAACGGGGTGGTACACGGTGTCAACGCGCTCACGCAAAATGGCGCGAATATCGTCGTCAGTGCGCACATGCGCGGTGATGGCATCTTCGGTGAGATGCTGAGCCAGCGCCGGCGCTTTCATTAGCTTCTCAGTCATTTTATAGGCGGCCAACATGTTCTCGACATCGTCTGGATGCTGAAGAAAATTGGGGTCAATGAGTGGTGGCGATTCGGGGTTTTTATCGTACAGGCCAACGTAACCGATGCTCTTAGGGCGCAGCAGGCAGACATGGCAGGACAACCCATGGCTGATATGTAACTTACGGCCATGGTCGTCAACGCGGGCGATAACGAAGCTGAGCTGGATGTCTGGCTCGCTTAACTCAGGCTGTGTTTTGAGAAACCCGCCGCTCTCCGCATAGTTAGTGCTCAGCGTGCCGCGACGCTCACGCCAGTAGCGCAGAACTTCTTTGCCCATTCGTAATAGGCCCTTGATAGAAAACCCTACCAAGTGGGTGTCTTTTGAGCAGTAACCAAAAATAAAGTCGGGATGGTCTTGCAGGTTTTTACCCACGCCGGGTAAGTGATGCAGCACCGGGATATCGAGCTTTTGCAGTTCATCGGCATCGCCAATGCCCGACAGCAGCAAGAGCTGCGGTGACTGAAAAGCGCCGGCGCAGAGAATGACTTCACGCCGAGCGCGAATTGTTTTGATCACGCCGCCTTGACGATATTCCACGCCCACTGCGCGCTTACCTTCGAACAACACGCGGTGGGTCATGGCGGCGGTTTCAATCAGTAGATTTTTGCGCTGGTCTTTAACAGGGTGCAAATAAGCTCGGTAAGCGCTGCAACGCTCGCCCTCAAACTGCGTGACCTGATAGGTGCCTAAGCCTTCTTGCTCGGGGCCGTTAAAGTCATCGTTGAGCGGGAAACCCGCTTGCACGGCGGCGTCTTTGAAGTACTGCTGAAAGGGGTTGTCGGTGCGCAGATGACTGACGTGCAGCGGGCCGTTTTGGCCATGCCATTGGTCTTTGATGTCGTGGTTGTTTTCACTTTTTATAAAGTACGGCAGCACATCTGCAAACGACCAGCCGGTGTTACCCAGTGCAGCCCAGTGGTTGTAGTCGCTCTGATGACCGCGAACGTACTCCATGGCATTGATCGCCGATGAGCCGCCCAACACCTTACCGCGCGGCTGGTAGCCTTTGCGGCCATTTAGGCCGGCTTGTGGAACGGTTTCAAAACCCCAGTTATTGAGCTTTCTGGGCACAGTAAAAATCAGCGCAGCAGGGACGTTAGTGAGCAATGTGTTGCCATCACCACCGGCTTCCAAAAGGGCCACAGAAACAGTTGGGTTTTCACTGAGGCGACCCGCTAAGGCGCAGCCGCTGGAACCGCCCCCCACAATTATGTAGTCAAATTCTTGCTGCATGCTGGTCGCTCCTGGCGTCATTATTATTTTTATTGAGCCTCTGCGCTTACGGCCGTTAAGGCAGGCGGCGAGGTCTTGCACCTCGCCGCCTGCCTAATATGCACGTGGTTTTCGCTGCAGCCAACGGCTCATGGCTCGTCGGTTATTTAACGTGTGGCGCCAGCGACTGCGTAATCAGCTCGCCATCAGACTCAATACGCCAACGCAAACCAGCACTGCCGCAAGGGGCACTAGCACCGTCACCACAAAAATATCTTTATAAGCCTGCTTATGGTTGAGGCCCATGATCATCAACATGGCAATCACAGCACCGCAATGTGGCAGTGAATCCAGGCCACCGGCGGCAATATTAGCGATACGGTGCAGTACTTCTGGCTCCACACCCATTTCAAGATACTTAGGCGCAAGCGTTTGCATAAATATCTGCAGCCCGCCGGAGGATGAGCCGACGATGCCAGACACCACGCTGACCGAGGCCACAATGGACAGCAGCGGCGGTAAGTCCACCGACAATACCCACTGAACGAACTGACTAAAGCCTGCTGTTTGCGTGACAACGCTGCCGAAGCCGATCACAGCCGCCGTATTCAGCAGCGGCATAATCGAGTCGTCTGCGCCCTGACCAAGCATGGCGAAGGTATTACGGCGCAGCGCCGGGAACAGCACAATGGCCGACAGCGTGGCAATCACCAGCGCCAAACTCGGCCAAATGATGGGCTGGCTCTGGCTGAAACTGAGCATTTGACTGAACAGCCCGCCATCAAGGGGCAGCCCAGCACTGAGCAGCACGCGAGGCAACATGATGACGCCCAGCACCACTAAAATTGGCACCAATGCCATACCCCAATGCGGCCCCGCGCCAGGCTCACCGGCCATTTGCTCCATGCGCAAATCCTGAGCATTGACCTCAAAACCCTCACCGCGAGCGCTGGCAACGCGCCATTCACGCTGCAAGTACGCCATGCCTAAGGTGATCATCACCGCGCTCGCCAGCAAGCCAATACCTGCACCGGCAAACAGATCGGTACCCAAGGCATTGGAAGCAATGACGTTATGGATTGACGGTGAGCCGGGTAATGCAGTCATGGTGAACGTGCCCGACCCCAGCGCCGCTGCAGCGCAAAACAGCCGCTTAGGCAGATTAGCCTCACGCATCAGGGTGATACCGAGTGGGTACATGGTGAAAATCACTACAAACACCACCACACCGCCGTAGGTCAGCAACGCGCAAACCGCCACCGTCACCCACAACGTGCGCTTAATGCCTAAGCTGCGAGTAATGGCTTGGGCAATGCTACTGGCCGCTTGGCTGGCGGCCATAACCTTGCCGAAGATCGCGCCGCAGAGAAACAGAACGAAAAATTTACCGGCGAAGCTGAAGGCACCCAACGGCCCGAAAGGGAAGTACTCAAGCAATGTTTGCGGTATTGCCAAGTCGTTAGTCAGCGCAATAACCAGCGAACATAACAACGCCGCAATTAAAATATTGACGCCGCGCAGGGCCATCCATATCAGTAATGCAAGCCCGAAAAACAACCCTAAATTACCCAACATGAATGCACGCCCTTATTATTGATGGCCGCTGCAATGCGACAGCGGCGGTTTAGTTAAACGGATTTATAGAGTAGGCACCGGGCAAAAAACAGGACCATACAATTTACTTTTAACGCTACCCAGCTTGCGTGTATGCGCCTAAAGGCGGCATGAGAACAAGCAGAATGCCCGCTGCACCTGTTTGAATTTAGCGGCGGTATAGACCGTGGGGTAATCTATTTCTGATCAGTCACGTTTGTATATCGCAATAACTGCGATGTAATAATTTGACCAAAAAAAACCGCTCCTAATTGAGCGGTTTTTTAATGCCGAAACAGTCACCTTCAGCAGTTAGTGCACCTGAGCTAAGGGCCGCTTAGCGTTACCTGCGACGCGGTAAACGTTAGGCGAGCTCATCGAAGCACTCGGCAATAATGGCCATGCCTTTATCCAGCAAGGTGTCTTCTGCTGTCAGCGGTACCAGCACACGCAGTACGTTGCCATAGGTGCCACAGGACAGCAGGATGAGCCCTTTGTCGCGGGCTTTGGCCACCACTTGAGCGACCAGCGCAGCCGCCGGTTTGTGAGGGTCGCCACCCTCAAACAACTCGACGGCAATCATCGCACCGAGGGCACGCACTTCACCGATGACGTTATGTTTGGCTTGGATGGCTTTTAGCCCGCCGACCAAACGTTCGCCGACGATTTTGCAGCGCTCCAGCAGGTTTTCCTCGTCAAAAACCTCCATCACGGCCAGCGCGGCAACGCACGAAATCGGGTTGCCTGCGTACGTGCCGCCTAGGCCGCCAGGGGCAATCGAATCCATATACTCGGCTTTGCCGCATACACCCGCGATTGGGAAACCGCCGGCTATCGATTTAGCAAAGGTGGTGAGGTCAGCGCTAACGCCCATTTGCTCCATGGCAAAAAAGGTCCCGGTGCGACCTGCGCCAGTTTGCACTTCGTCCGCAATCAGCAGAATGCCATGCTGGTCACACAAGGCGCGCAGACGCTGCATAAAGCCTTTTGGCGCGACATAGAAACCGCCCTCGCCTTGCACCGGCTCGATGATGATCGCAGCGATATCTTGCGGCTGCGCATCGTTTTTGAAGATGCGTTCGATGCTGGCGATGGCGTCATCGCTGCTGACGCCATGTAATTCGCACGGGTACTGCGCGCGGAAGATACCGCCGGGCATCAAACCCATACCGGCTGAGTACGGCACAACCTTACCGGTCAGGCCTAAGGTCATCATGGTGCGACCGTGATAAGCACCGGTGAAGGCAATTACGCCAGCGCGACCAGTGGCCGCACGGGCAATCTTCACCGCGTTCTCGACCGCCTCAGAGCCGGTGGTGACCAACAGGGTTTTCTTCACAAAATCGCCGGGCACCTTGGCGTTGATCTTTTCGCACAGCTCAACATAGGGCTCATACGCCAGCACCTGAAAGCAGGTATGGGTGAGCTTGCCCAGTTGGGCCTGCACGGCAGCGATGACTTTGGGGTGCAGATGGCCCGTATTAAGGACGGCAATGCCGCCGGCGAAATCGATAAATTCACGACCTTCTACGTCGATCACGGTGACGTTTTTGGCCGTGTCGGCAAAAATCGGGTGAATCTGACCGACGCCGCGCGGTACAGCGGCTTCGCGGCGTTTCATCAACGATTCATTGGTGTTTTTCATGCTGCTCCTCATGGACCTCAGGCGACTGACTTTTGAAGTTATAAGCGGTCGTTACGATGCGGTGCCCGCGCTTAGATGCCTAAGCACAGGTATTTAATTTCCAGGTATTCATCCAAGCCGTACTTAGAACCTTCGCGGCCCAGGCCTGAGGCTTTCATCCCCCCAAACGGTGCCACCTCGGTTGAGATAACCCCGGTGTTAATGCCGACAATGCCGTACTCCAACGCTTCGGCTACGCGGAACACCCGGCTTAGGTCACGGGAATAGAAGTAACCCGCCAGACCAAACTCGGTGTCGTTGGCCATGGCAATCACGTCGGCTTCCTGCTCAAAGCGAAACAGGGGTGCCAAAGGACCGAAGGTTTCTTCCTTGGCCACTACCGCCGTGTTGGGCACGTCAACAAGGATGGTCGGCTGAAAAAAAGTCCCGCCCAAAGCATGCGGTTTGCCGCCGGCGAGCAGTCGCGCGCCTTTGCTGAGGGCATCGGCAAGATGACGCTGGACCTTGGCTACGGCGTTGCTGTCGATCAGCGGACCGGTGGTTACGCCCTCTTCGGTGCCATTGCCCACTTTAAGGGTGGCGACAGCGGCATTGAACTTCTGGGCAAAGGCGTCGTATACGCCGTTCTGCACGTAAATACGGTTAGCGCAGACGCAGGTTTGGCCGTTGTTGCGGTACTTGGAAATCATCGCGCCTTCGACGGCCGCGTCTAAATCAGCGTCATCAAACACGATAAACGGCGCGTTGCCGCCCAGCTCTAACGAGAGCTTCTTGAGTGTCGGTGCGCATTGCTGCATCAGTTTGATGCCCACTGCGGTTGAGCCGGTGAAGGACAGTTTGCGCACCACTGGGCTTTCGCACAGCTCGGCACCGACTTCACGGGAGGCTTCTACATCAGCAGTGATCACACTGAGCAAGCCCGCGGGTAAGCCCGCACGCTCAGCCAGAAGAACCAGTGCCAATGCGGAAAAAGGTGTTTGCGGTGCAGGCTTAAGCACCATGGCGCACCCAGCTGCTAAAGCAGGGCCCGCCTTGCGGGTGATCATCGCGCTGGGGAAGTTCCAGGGCGTAATGGCTGCCGTAACGCCCACGGGTTCTTTTTGAACCAAGATGCGTTTGTCCGCCGCATGGGCTGGGATGACATCGCCATAGGCGCGCTTGGCTTCTTCGGCAAACCACTCAATAAATGAGGCCGCGTAGGCAATTTCACCGCGGGCCTCGGTCAGCGGCTTACCCTGCTCCGCCGTCATGATGCGCGCCAAGTCTTCTTGGTTTTGCATCACAAGTTGGTACCAGCGGCGCAAACAGTTGGCGCGTTCTTTGGCGGTAAGGGCGCGCCAGGCAGGCTGCGCCGCTTGTGCGGCGGCAATGGCGCGGCGGGTTTCGTTGCGGCCCATATTCGGCACGCTGCCCACCTGCTCAGCGGTGGCAGGATTAAAAATTGAGGTGCGCGCGTGGCTATCGGCTTCGCACCACTGGCCATTCACGTAGGCGTGCTGGCACAACAGGCTTGGGTCTTGTAGGTCGAGTGGCATGGTCGGGCTCTGGGGTCAGGTCATTCAGGCTGTTGGGTGCGCATTTTTTCGCTGCGTCCGCGCAGCCATTCCAAGGTCAGCAATAGCAAGATGGAGAAGCCGATGAGCAGGGTCGCGGCTGCCGCGATGGTCGGGCTGAGGTTCTCGCGGATGCCACTGAACATCTGCCGAGGCAGAGTGACTTGCTGGGGGCCGGCGAGAAACAGCGTCACCACAACCTCATCAAACGAGGTGGCGAAGGCAAAGAGGGCACCGGAGATCACACCCGGAGCAATCAACGGCAAGGTCACTCGGCGAAAGGCGGTGATCGGTGAAGCGCCAAGGCTTGAAGCGGCGCGCACCAAGTTGTAATTGAAGCCCTGCAGGGTGGCCGACACGGTAATGATCACAAACGGCACACCCAGTACCGCATGCACCAGAATCAGTGAGATGTAGCTGTTACCCAAGCCTAATGGCGCGAGGAACAGGTAGCTGGCCACACCGACAATCACCACGGGCACTACCATTGGTGAAATCACCAAGCTCATCACCAAGGCCTTACCGCGAAACTCACCTCGGGTTAAACCGATGGCGGCGAGCGTACCCAGCACCATGGCGATAAACGTTGCTGCAGGAGCAATGATCAGGCTGTTTTTCAGCGCGCGCATCCAACTGGCCGACTCGAAGAAGTCTTGGTACCACTGCAGGGAGAATCCTTGCAGGGGGTACGTCAGAAAACTGCCTGAGTTAAACGACAACGGGATGATGACCAACACCGGCAGAATCAAAAACAGCAGCACCAGGCCACAGAGGGTGCGCAAGCTGTAATACCAGATGCGTTCAATAGGCGACATGTAGGGGCTTAGCATCTCGACGTTCTCCTTAGCTCATGCGCAGGCGGCTAGCGCCCACCAGCCAGCTGTAAACCACGTAGAGCACCAAGGTGGCGAGCAGCAATAAGCCGCCAAGCGCGGTGGCCATGCCCCAGTTGATGCTGACGTTGGTGTAAAAGGCCACGAAGTAGCTGACCATTTGATCACTCGGACTGCCGAGCAGGGCCGGGGTGATGTAGTAACCAATGGACAGGATGAACACCAACAGACAGCCGGCACTGACACCCGCCACGGTTTGCGGGAAGTACACGCGCCAGAAGCTGGCAAATGGATGGCAGCCGAGGGAAATAGCAGCGCGCATATAGGTGGGTGAAATACCTTTCATGACGCTGTAAATCGGCAAAATCATAAACGGCAACATGATGTGCACCATGGAGATGTAAACCCCGGAGCGGTTGAACACCAGCTGCAAGGGCTCATCAATAATGCCCATGCCCATCAAAGCACCGTTAATCAACCCTGAGGACTGCAACAGCACAATCCAGGCAGCCACCCGCACCAAGATTGAGGTCCAAAACGGCAGCAGGACCAAAATCATCAGCAGGTTGCTTTGCCGCGTGGGCAGGGTGGCCAACAAGTAAGCCAATGGGTAGGCCAAGACTAAACAGATGGCGGTAATGACCAAGCCCATCCAAAAAGTACGCACGAAAATATCGAGATAAATGGCCTGGTCAGGAGACGCTGCAGCCAGCTCGCCTAGGTCATCAATACGATGATCCACCGCAGCCAATAAATAATAGGGACTGATGCTGCTGGTGTTACGCCGGATGACCTGCCAATACGCGGGGTCGCCCCAGCGCTCATCGAGGCCTTCGAGGGCATCTTTGTAAGACACCGGCTCAGTCTTGAACGGTAACGCTCTGGCGCTTTTCATCATCAAGCTGCGGTAGCCCGCCTGCTCCATGTTCATGCGCTTGGACAGATCGCCAATGCTGCGGTTTTTGCGCGCCTCGGCAAGGTCGAGGCTAAGCGCCTTGTACACAGGCTCGTCAGGCAAAGCACGGCCGTCCCAATCGGCTATCGCGGCCACGGTGAGCGGTAACGTCTCGACCACCTCTGGGTTGTTCACACTTTTGAACAGCAGTGCGGCAATTGGAACCAGAAAGATCAATACCAGAAAGATCACCAGCGGTGCGATCAGTGCCTGAGCTTTCAGCCGATTAAGCCGCTCGGCACGGGCCAGGCGCTGCTTCAGCGTGGTGCCGGCGTTCTCATTAAGAGGCGCTGCAGTGGCCATAACGAACTCCGAAAATCAGGGAAGGCACCCCGCCCGTTCAGGGCGGGGTGCTAAGCGGTAGTTAACGGGCCGCCCAGGCGTTGAAACGCTGTTCCAGCTGCTCGCCGTAATCAGCCCAGAACGTCACGTCAATCGCGACCTGGTTGGCGATGTTGTCTGGCGCGGTGGGCATATCACTGATCAACTCTGGCTTCAGCAGGTTGATGGCTTCTTTGTTGGCCGGGCCGTAGGCGATGTTTTCGGAGAAGGTTTTTTGCTGCTCAGACTGCAGAGTGAAGGCAATGAACTTCTGCGCCGCTTCAAGGTTTTTCGCCCCTTTAGGAATGGCCCAGCTGTCGAAGTCATAAATGCCGCCGTTCCACACCACTTTCAGGTTGCTTTCATTTTTCACTGCGGCAATTCGCCCGTTGTAAGCGGAGCTCATGACCACGTCGCCAGAGGCCAAAAACTGCGGCGGCTGGGCACCGGCTTCCCACCACTGAATGCTCGGTTTGATTTGATCAAGCTTGGCGAACGCGCGGTCTTGGCCTTCTTTAGTGGCCAGCACGCGGTACACCTCTTTGGGCGCAACACCGTCAGCCATCAGGGCGAATTCAAGGGTGTATTTGGCGCCTTTGCGCAAGCCGCGCTTGCCTGGGAATGTTTCGGTGTCCCAGAAATCTGCCCACCCGGTTGGCGCTGTAGCCAGTTTGTCGGCGTTGTAGGCCAGGACGGTCGACCAGACAAAGAAGCCCACACCGCAGGGCTGAATCGCGCCGGTAATAAAGGTATCAGCGCTGCCGAACTGGGCGGGGTCGAGTTCCTCGAACATGCCCTCTTCGCAGCCGCGCGAGAGTTCCGGTGACTCAACTTCAACTAAGTTCCAGGTCACACTGTTGGTATCAACCATGGCTTTAATCTTGGCCATTTCACCGTTGTAGTCGCCGGCGATAATTTTTGCGCCGGTGCTTTTTTCCCACGGCTGGTAGAAGGCTTTAATTTGCGCTTCTTTGTTAGCACCGCCAAAGGCTATTACCGTGAGGTCGTCGGCCATTACGGGCGCGGCGAATGCCATGGCCAAGGTCAGCGCGGTAAGCGAGAGAGTCTTGTTCATTGTTGTTTTCTCCACGTGCAGGGTTGATTGAGTGAGTTGAACTCACTGTGTTTCGATCAGCGGGTCTAGGGCGCGCACATGCTCGACCTCCCAGCCTAGGGGTACGACATCGCCCACAGCCAAGGCCGAATCCAGCTCGGCAATCGGTTGTTTGACGAAGAAGTCACTCATGCCACACACCTCCAGACGGACCCGTACGTGGTCGCCGAGGTAAATGAATTCTGATACGCGGCCGGAAAAACGGTTCTGGCAGGACTCACTCGAACCATTCAGGCGAATGCGCTCCGGGCGCACCGACAGTGTCACCGGCTCGCCGGGCTGGCCCACATTCACCGCCAACGCTTCAACCTTCTCACCACGGGCCAACTCGACCGTGCAACGGTCACCGGTCTGGCTAAGCAGACGGCCATTGATCCGGTTGTTTTCACCAATAAAGTTGGCGACGAAGGTGTTGCACGGCTCTTCATAGAGGGTGCGGGGATCAGCAATTTGTTGGATTTCACCTTGGTGGAACACCGCCACGCGATCAGACATGGTCAAGGCTTCGCCTTGGTCGTGGGTGACGTAAACCACGGTGACGCCAAGGCGCTTGTGCAGGTGTTTGATTTCCATCTGCATATGTTCACGCAGTTGTTTGTCGAGGGCGCCGAGGGGTTCATCCATCAGCACCAACTGCGGCTCAAACACCAGCGCACGGGCCAAGGCCACGCGCTGCTGTTGGCCGCCTGACAACTGGCCGGGGTAGCGATTGCGAAAGCTGTCGAGCTGCACCATCGACAAGGCTTTTTTCACCCGCTCGGTGCTGTCGGTGCGTGACATACCCCGCACCGACAGCGGGAACGCCAGGTTTTCAGCCACGGTCATATGGGGAAACAGGGCGTAGTTCTGGAACACCATCCCGATGTCGCGCTTGTGCGGAGGGAGCTTGGTCAGCGAGCGGCCACCCAACTGGATATCGCCAGCAGTGGGGGTTTCGAAACCAGCCAGCATCATCAGGCTGGTAGTCTTTCCCGAACCAGAAGGACCGAGCAAGGTGAGAAACTCGCCCTTGCGTATATCCAGATTGAGATCTTTAACGATCAGGTTTTCGCCGTCGTAGCTCTTCTGAATGCCACGAAAGCTTACCAGCACGTCATTTTCCTGAGACCCGGTCATCGCCATACCCTTGTTATTGTCTGCACGCTGTTAGGTACAGAGAGTAGGCACGCTTTCAGGTTGGAAGAATCGGGCAGGATGACAACTGGTTATCAGGCTGTAGGACAATCTTTTGTAAGGATTGCCCTACAAAACGCAGGGCGCACCAGGCTGAGTACTTACATCAGTTTGTGATCAATGGCATAGCGCACCATGTCAGCCAATGAGGTCATGCCGAGCTTTTGCATCAGGCGGGCTTTGTGGGTGCTGACGGTTTTATTGCTGACGGCCAGGTGCTGGGCAATGTCATTCACGCCCTCACCGCGAACCAGCCGCTCAAACACCGAAAACTCCCGTTCAGATAATTGCGCATGCAGCGGCCTTGAATCGGTAAGGCCGACCTCAAACACCATGCGGTCGGCCAAGGCCGGGTCGATATAACGACCACCCGCCGCCACTTTGCGAATAGCGGTAATCAACAACGCCGGCTCGCTGTCTTTAGTGGCGTAACCCGCCGCCCCAACCTTGAGCGCGCGCGCCGCCATCTGCGCTTCATCATGCATGGACAACACCAAAATCGCCGGCGCATCCGCGAGGGCACGAATCCTTGGGATGGCCTCAAGCCCGTTGACTCCCGGCATGGAAATGTCCAACAGCACCACATCGCACGGCGTGCGCCGCAGGCATTCGAGTAACTGCTCGCCATTACCAGCCTCCCCCACTACAAGCAGGTCATGACACATACCGAGCAGGGTTTTTATGCCTTCGCGAACAATGGTGTGGTCTTCTGCGACCATGACTCGGATCACCGCAATTCCTCTTCACTCAAGGGCACGCGTGCGCACAGGGTTGTACCTTCGCCGCACTGGCTGTCAATGGTCAGGGTGCCGCCGAGCATCAAGATGCGTTCGCGCATCCCGACCACGCCAAATGACCTTACCGGTTTATCGCGGCTGATGGTGAAACCCTTGCCGTCATCACTGATGCACAAGCACAACTCAGCGTCGTGCAAACTCAAGGTCACGTGCACGCTGTGCGCGTCTGCGTGACGCATCACGTTGGTCAGGGCTTCTTGAAGAATGCGAAATAAACCGGTGGCTTTCGCGTCACTGAGTTGGGGTAAGTTGTCGGGCACCTCGACCAAACAGGTGAGGTGGCTGCGCGTCTCAAAGCGGCGCACTTGCCACTCGATGGCCGAGGCGATACCGGCATCCAGAATCGGCGGGCGCAGCGCCGTTGCCACATCGCGCACCAGCTGGAATAACTGCGCGATTAGCCGTTTAATCGTGTGCAGGTGTTCATCAAGCGCTGGCACTTGGCCGGCGCAGGCCAACTCGCACATGGCGGTTTCAAGCTTAAGTACCGTGAGTATTTGGCCCAATTCGTCGTGCACTTCGCGGGCAATGCGGGTTTTTTCTTCTTCACGCACGCTTTCTAAATGCTTGGACAGCTCACGCAACTGGCTGCGCGATTCAGCCAATTCCAGCTCAATGTGTTTATTCGCGGTGATGTCCCAGACCACGCCATCCCACACCACCCGTTGGTGGTCGAGGTGGCGCGCAGTGGCACGAATATCCGCCCAGCGTACGTCACCGTCACGTTTAATAATGCGCCCCTGCCAGAACCAATCACTGTCACGGGCCAGAGCGGCTTCCTGACTCAGGTTGTAACTGGCCAAGTCATCGGGGTGGACCAAGCTTCTGATGCCGCGATCAACACGCTGCAGCTCTTCAGCCGGATAACCGACTAATGCTTGGCTGACTGAGCTGATGTAGGCGAACACCACCGGCTGATCGATGACCGGCCGCTCCAGACGAAATACCAAGCCTGGGATATTGCCGGCGATGCCCTTAAAGCGCGCTTCACTTTCCTGCAGGGCGGCATTGCTGCGACGGCGCTCAGTTATATCGGTGAGGAACACCACTAGGTATTCAGCCTCGCGGAAACGCAAAAAACTCAACGAAATATTCACAGGCAACAAACACCCATCGGCCTGCACGCATTCGGTTTCAAAGCTCAGCAGGCCCTCTTCGCGGTTACGAACTTGTTTCCACAAACTCAACCAACGGTCCATGCTCAGGCTGGTTTCCAGCTCACGCAAGGGCCGCTCAACCAGCGCCCCTGAGGCATATCCGAGCATTGTCTCAGCGGCATGGTTGGCGTAGCGCACATGGCTGTCCCAATTAACCCAGAGAATACCTACGGTGCTGTGGTCGATAGAAAATTGGCTCAGGTGCAACGCCTGCTCGGCCACTTCGCGCAGGCTCAATTGCTGACGGCTATGCAGTAATTGGTTTTCCAATGAGCGCCGTTGCCGGCGCAAATGCACAGCAACAGCAGCTGTACCCAGCAGCGCAATAAACAGCAGCAGGGTCAAACTGCGCCAAAACGACAGGGAGTCACTGGCTTGTGGGTACTGTAACGGCAACCAACGCTCACGCAGTCGGTCAACCTCACCCACCGGCAGGGCGCGCAGAGCGTGCTCGATGATCTCTGCCAGCATGGGCTGATCGCGCCGACTGGCAATGCGCAGTAATTGCGGTAAGCCTAAATCACCGACAATGCTTAGCCCGGCAAATTGCGACTCACCCAGAAGCAGGCTAAGCCGCGCCTCATCAACTACGGCATAGCGAGCTTGGCGTTGTACTATTTTTTGCAAGGCGGCGCGCGCAGAGGGCACAGGCAGAATGTGCAGTTGGCTGTAGGTGCTGCGCAGGTATGTCTTGGCGGCACTGGGGGCGCGCACGGCAAATATTTCTGCGGTTTCGAGGTTATCAATGTCCACCCCACTGCCTGCTTGGCGCTCACCTACCAGCAAATGCGGCACGCGCATGTAGGGGTCAGAAAACAGCCATTGGCGCAGCCCAGCCGGCGATTGCTGCATACCGGGCACGAGGTCTAGCTCACCACGTTTTGCCGCAGCGTCTAACGCTGTGTAACTGGAAAAGCGCTGCCATTGCGGCTTAACACCCATGCTGCTCAACAGCAGGGTGATCAACTCGACGTTCGCTCCGGAAAGTGTTTGCAACCGCTGATCGTAACGGGCCCACGGCGCTTGCATAACCAGCCCCACACGCAGCGTTGGCTGTTGCGCGAGCCACGCTTGTTGTTCTTCCGTTAAAGCCAGCTGAGCACTAGTTCTGCCTGCTTTAGCATGGCCTAGGCTTGGCAACAGCACTGCCAGTGCCAAGGTGAGTAGCAGTGTGCACAAACGAGGCCGTAATCGATGCGCAGGTAATCGGCCCGGGATGCACCCATTCAGTCCGCTTGCGCTCATCGTGCTTTCGGGCGTTGCCATCATGGACGGTATCCATCTCTAATCGAGCGTGTGCAACTGCGACTGTCTAACCGTCTTTGTCGTCACAGCAACAGTGCTGGAGCTGACTCAGTGCGCCCAGTCTACGCGCCGAGCCAGGCGCTCAAAGCCCATGTCCACCACCACAGCCAGCATGCCCACAACAACCGCGCCTTGTAACACATAGGCGGTGTTGAAGCCGCTCAAACCGACGATGATGGGTGAACCTAGGGTTTTCGCGCCCACAGTGGAGGCAATGGCGGCGGTGCCAATATTGATAATGACTGAGGTGCGCACACCCGCCAACCACACGGGCATGGCCAGCGGAGCTTCGACTTGCCGCAACCGCTGCCACGCCGACAGGCCCATGCCGTTGGCGGCTTGCAGCACCGGAGTCGGTACGCCTTGTAAGCCACTGATGGTGCCTTGCACCACCGGCAGCAAGCCATACAGCGTTAGCGCGATCAAGGCGGGCAGTTCACCAAACCCCACCGCTGGCACCGCCAGTGCCAACACGGCGACGGGGGGCAGCGTTTGCCCCATGGACACCAGCGTTTCCAGCACCGGGCGAAAAGCACGCCCCGCCGGACGGGTTACCCAGACGCCTGCCAGCGTACCGACTGCAACTGCAGCCGCGCCCGACACGCCCACCAGCAACAGGTGTTGCCAAAGCAGTTGGGTGAACGGTTCTTGGCGGTAAACCGGGCGCTCTAACTGCGGGAACAAGCTGGCGAACAGCGGCTCGCTATGGGGCAGACCCACCACCAATGCGGCCAACAACAATGCGGCCAACAGCAGCTTGTCGCCCAACCAGGCGCAGCGCGGCTTAAGCATGCTGCGTGCCTATCAGCGGCGCGTCATTATGCGCGCGGCTAAACAGGTCAGCGGCGTGCAGCACCCCCGCGTGCGCGCCTGTTTCATCCAGCAGATTAAGGGTGTTGCAGCCGTGCTGCGCCAGCGTCGAAACCGCCTCGCGCAGGCTGGCGCTAGCGGCCAAGCTCGGCCCGCTATGGGGCGCTTGCGCCCGCGCCAGACTGCCCGCGCGCTGCAGCGAAAGCAGCTTAATACCGACATCGCTACGGCCAATAAAGTCGGCCACTTGGTCATTGGCGGGATTGCTCAGCAGCGCCAGCGGCGAGCCGACTTGCACAATACGGCCCTGCTCCAGCAGCACAATTTGCGTGCCTAAGTGCAGGGCCTCGTCGATGTCGTGGGTGACCATAACGATGGTCTTGCCCGAGGTCTGGTGAATACGCTTGACCTCATCCTGCAGGGCCGTGCGGATCAGCGGGTCCAGCGCGGCAAAGGGCTCGTCCATCAGCAGCACTTCCGGGTCGCCCGCCAATGCACGCGCCACCCCTACGCGTTGCTGCTGGCCACCCGATAATTGGTGCGGGTAGCGTGGGCCGTAAGTGGCCGGGTCCAGATCAAACAGGCTTAACAACTCAGTCACGCGAGCGGCTATGCGCTGCGGCGACCAGCCGAGCATGCTCGGCACCACGCCAATATTGCGCGCCACTGTCCAGTGCGGAAACAACCCCACCGACTGAATGACATAGCCCATGCGCAGGCGCAGTTGACGCACCGGCACCTGCGCAATGTCTTGGCCGTCGAGCTTGACGCTGCCGGCATCAGGCTGCTCCATGCGGTTGATCATTTTCAGCAAGGTGGACTTGCCCGACCCCGAAGCACCAATCAACACCACCAACTCACCCCGACCAATGCGCAGACTGACATCGTCCAGCGCTTTGGCTGCATCAGGCGTTTGGCCGTAGGTTTTACCAACGTTGTTAAATTCGATCACGGCGCTAACTCTCTATGAGCGGTGGCTGAGCGAGTCTGGCCGATCAGCAGTTTGAACAGGCCGTCTACCAGTATCCCCAGTGCGACGATGGGCACGACGCCGAGCAGCACTAAATCTTGAGCGCTGCTAAACAAACCTTCAAACATCAAGCTGCCCAGCCCACCGGCACCAATCAGCGCGGTCACCGCCGCCAAGCCCACCGCCTGAATACTGGCAACGCGCACACCGCTCAACACCACAGGCAGCGCCAACGGCACCTGCGCCTGCCAAAACAATTGCGCCGGTGTAAAACCCAAACCTTGCGCCGCTTGAGTGACGGCTGAGGGCACCTGCGCCAGCCCAGCTAACGTGCCGCGCACCACTGGCAGCAAGCTGTACAAGGTCAACGCTAAAACCCCAGGTGCCAGGCCCACGCCACTGATACCCGCACGACCCAGCACCGGCCAGCTCACCGCCAGCCACGCCAGTGGCGCCATCAGCAGACCAAACAGGGCAATCGAGGGAATGGTTTGGATGATATTGAGCAGCGGGAACATCACCCGCCCGACTCGCCCATAACGGTGCGTGGCCCACCCCAGCGGCAGGCCAATGGCTAAGGTAAAGAGCAGGGCCAAGGCGACGATCTGGCAATGCCGTGCGATCAGGCCCCAGTACTCATCGCGGCGGTTGGCGTACTCCTTGATGATCGACAACTCATCGGCGCCGCCGCTGGCGAGCAAAAACACTAACGGTAGCAAAACCGTCATGGCCACACCCACGCGCGCCGCCCTGCCCGCGCACAATGTTTGCAGCGCGTCGGCCAGCACTAGACCCAGCAGCAACCAGACCAGCCAAAGGCCACTGCCCAACGCGGTGCGGGCAAACGGCGCACTCGCCTGCACCACGTGAGCGGCGTGGTTGGCCGCCAGAACGCCAAGCCCCACCGCTAAAAGTGTTGCCGCCGCGACGATCAGCCACAAATAGAGGCGCTTTGGCGGTGCCAGCGAAAGCACCAACAGCCCAGCCAGAAGCACCGCCGCCGCCCACACCGGCCCGTGCAACAAAGCGAAGAATGAAACGGCCTCACCGGATACCAGGCGATTGGGCGCCACCCGCACCAGCGGCAGCGCCCATAAAGCCGCCACTGCCAACAACGTGAGGGCGGCTTGCGCCGTTTGCCAACGCGGCTGGGCCGCTAAGCTCATGGCGCTAACCACCGCAGTTGCCGCTGCAGCGCGATGCTGTCTGCGAGCTTATTGCAGCAGCCCTTTGGCCTTGAGAAAGTCTGCGGCAACCTTCTTGGCGTCCTGGCCTTCAAGTTGAATTTTGGCATTCAGGCGTTGCAGCGTGGGGCCATCCAGCAGGGCGAATACCGGCGCCAGCGCCTCGGCGATTTCTGGCTGCTGCTTGAGTGCGTCTTCGCGAACAATCGGCGCCGGCGCGTAGATAGGTTGCACGCCTTTGGGGTCATCCAGAATCACCAAGCCCAAGGCCGCGACAGCGCCATCTGTGCCATAGGCCATGGCCGCATTAACGCCAGAGGTTTGCTCACCGGCCGCACGAATCGTCACCGCCGTATCGCCACCGGCCAGCGTCAGCAGTTGGTCGGGCTTGAGGGTGAAGTTATAGGCCGTTTGGAAGGCCGGCAGCGCGTCCGAGCGCTCGACAAACTCAGCCGAGGCCGCCAACTTGAACTGCCCGCCTGTGCCCAGCCACTGGCTCAGGTCATCCAGCGTTTTCAGCTGGTTAGGGGTGGCGACATCTTGGCGAATGGCAATCGCCCAGGTGTTGTTGGCCGGCGAGGGGGTCAACCAAACAATGTTGTTTTGCGCATAGTCCAGCGCCTTAACGCGCTCGTAGCCGGCTTTTGCGTCTTTCCACACGGGGTTGGACTCTTCGCCAAACATAAAGGCGCCGTTGCCGGTGTACTCCGGGTAGAGGTCAATCTCACCGGCTATTAGGGCGCCGCGCATCACCTTGGTGTTACCCAAGCCTGACTTGTTCTCGGTTTTGATGCCGCGGGCTTCAAGCGCCAGCACGATCATATTGCCCAGCAACTTGCCTTCGGTGTCGATTTTGGAGCCTACCCGCACCGGGGCATCCGCTTGAGCGAAAGCGCTGCCTGCGGCCAGTAAGCCGGCCAAAAGCAGAGCCGAACTGCGCTGTATAAATGTCATGGTGAGACTCCTTAAAGCAAAAAACGGTGGCACTTGAAAGCCTAGCTAGCAAAAGCTCGCGGGCAATAACTCGACCATCAAGCACAGGGTAAATTCCAATCAGAGGCTGCCCAGGCGCCGGCCTAACGGCGACTGCGCGCAGTTTAGGTCTAATCAGCCAGCTCATGACCTTGTCATATTTTTTACTTAACGGGCTAACGATATTGCTGACAGCATGAGCACTGGGCCAGGCTGCAGCGCCATCACCCAAGCACGCCGACTGATTAGGCCACACCCAACACTGCAGTTGCTCCCAAGCGCTACAACACGGACAATCCTGTACAAGAATACAGTGATAACCGCCATGCCTGCCCCGCTTCCCCCCGAGCTGTACTACCTGAGCAACTTCCGCACTGCACTCGTTTGGGTCGGTGGGCGCTACGCCGACCTGCTGACAACTGAGGAGCAGGCCTTTATTGCAACCTTCCAGCAGCTGCAGTGGCCATCCCAAGCAATATTAGTGCGGATGATCATGCGGCGCGGCAGTCACTTTCGCCTGAGCAAGCTCGACTACCCGGAAATCGGCGATTGCCTAAAGGCGGCTCAGCCTGCGCTTGAACTCGGCTGGCTGAGCGACGATACCGCGCTGACGACGTCGGAGATTGCCGACTTGTTGCGCAAAGATGAGCTGTTGGCGCACCTGCCCCTTGCCGACAAACGCGCCGCCCAAAAGAAAACTGAATTGGTCGAGCAATTGCTGACGCAAGACTTGCCGGCTCAGTCCTTTGCGAGCTGGTGCCCGGTACTGGAAGATCAACTGTTGAGCCTGCAGGTGGGCGAGCTGTGCGACCGTCTGCGCCTGATGTTTTTCGGCAATCTGGCTCAGGACTGGTCGGAGTTTGTCTTGGCGGATCTGGGCATCTTTCGCTACGAGGCGGTCGATATCAGCCCGCAGTCACGGGGCTTTCAAAGCCGCCAAGACATTGATGACTACCTGCATGTGCGCGGGCTGCGGGTGCGCTTCGAGGAGGGCGACGCCGTTGAGACGATTGTGCCGGCACTGTTGGCCTTCTCATCGAGCAACCCTTACCTGTGCGGCCGCCAATCGCGGTTGTTGTTTCAAATCGCTCAACACGAGGAAAAGCGTGGCGAGCTGGAATCAGCCTTGAGGCTTTATCAGCGCAGCACTCACGGCCAGGCGCGCTGGCGGCAGATTCGTGTATTGGAATCGCTAAACCGTTACACCGAGGCTTATGAGCAGGCCAGCAGCTTTAGCCAACAACCTGGCAGCGATGAAGAGCGCCAGCGCCTTGAACGCGCCCTCACCCGCCTGGGCCGCAAGCTGGGCAGGCCGGTGCCGAAACAGCCCAAGGTGACGAGCGAGTCACGCCTTGAAGTAGCCTTAGCCGTGCCGGAGCGCGGCGGTGTAGAAATTGCCGTGCGCAACCACCTGCACAGCGATGACGCACCGGTGCATTACCTGGAAAACACCTTGCTCTGCAGCCTGTTCGGCCTGCTGTGTTGGGATGCCATCTTCGCGCCGCTGCCCGGGGCGTTTTTTCACCCCTTCCATACAGGCCCGGTAGACCTTTATAGCCCCGAGTTCTATCCCCGCCGGCACCTGCTGTTCGAGCAATGCCTGGCGCGCCTTGAGCGCCCTGACTACCCGCAGCTGATGCTTGAACGATACCGCGAGAAAAACGGCATCCAGTCACCCTTTGTAGTCTGGGCACTGCTTGATGAACCGCTGTTGCAGATGGCGCTGCAGTGCATCCCAGCGCAGGATTTGCGGGCGTGTTTCAGCCGCATGCTGCAAGACCTCAAAGCCAATCGTGCCGGCATGCCTGACCTGATCCAGTTTTACCCGCAGCAGCAACGCTACCGCATGATCGAAGTAAAAGGCCCCGGCGACCGCCTGCAAGACAACCAGAAACGCTGGCTGGCGTTCGCCGCGCAGCACGGTATTGCCGTCGACGTGTGTTACGTAAGCTGGCTGGCGGCATGAGTTATCGGGTGGCAGTGCGCGCGCTGTGTGAGTTCACCGCCAAACAAGGCGACCTTGACCTGCGCTTCACGCCATCGCCCACCGCGCAGGAAGGCATGGCCGGGCACCAGACCGTGGTCGGTCGCCGGGGCGATCACTACCTGGCCGAGTTACCGCTCAGCGGGACCTACCAAACGCTGCTGGTCAGTGGCCGCGCCGACGGTTATGACCCCCTGGCCAATCGCTTAGAAGAGATCAAGACCCACCGCGGCGACATCAGCCGCATCCCGGCCAATCATCGGCTGCTGCATTGGGCGCAGCTCAAGGTGTATGGCTGGCTGCTCTGCCAACAGTTCAACCTGCAGAAGGTTGAGCTGGCGGTGGTGTATTTCGACGTGATGAGCCACGCCGAGCATGCCTTTGTCGAAGAACACCGCGCCGATGAACTGCACGCCTTCTTCGCGCAACAGTGCCAGCACTTTTTGAGCTGGGCGCTGCAGGAGCAAGCCCACCGCAAACGGCGTGACCGCTACCTAGAGACCTTGAGTTTCCCCTACCCGAGCTTCCGGCACGGGCAACGGCAACTGGCCGAAGCGGTGTATCGCAGCGCCCGCGATGGTCATACCTTGCTGGCGCAAGCCACCACGGGCATTGGTAAAACACTGGGCACGCTGTTCCCGCAGCTCAAAGCGATGCCCGGTCAGCAACTGGATCGCTTGTTCTTTCTCACCGCCAAAACCCCCGGTCGGCGTTTAGCCCTAGACGCCCTGCACAGCCTGCGCGAGCAAGCGCAAGGCTCGCCGCTACGGGTGCTGGAACATGTCGCCCGTGATAAGGCGTGTGAGCACCCGGACAAAAGCTGCCATGGCGAATCTTGCCCGCTGGCCAAAGGCTTTTATGACCGTCTGCCCGCCGCGCGTTTAGCGGCCCTTGAACAAAGCTGGCTGACCCATGAGCAGGTACGGCGCATCGCTCTTCAGCATCAGGTGTGCCCCTACTACCTGAGCCAGGAGCTGTGCCGCTGGGCTGATGTGGTGGTGGGCGACTACAACTATTACTTCGACATGAACGCCCTGCTCTATGGCCTGACGCTGCTCAACGAGTGGCGCGTCGCGGTGCTGGTGGACGAGGCACACAACTTGGTCGACCGGGCGCGCGGCATGTACACCGCCGAGCTGGATCAAGGGCTGTTCCACCAGCTCTGCCAACACGCACCCGCGGGGTTGCGCAGCGCATTGCAACGGGTCAGCCGGCACTGGGAGCAACTCAATCGGGTGCAAACAGGGGATTACCAGATTTATCCGCTGGTGCCCGAGCTGTTCGTCGCCACCCTGCAAAAAGCCGTCAGCGCGATCACCGATCACCTGAGCGAACAGCCAAACGGCAACGACCGCATCCTGCTGCAGTTCTATCTGGCGGCCATGCTGTTCTGCCGTTTGAGTGAGGCCTATGGCCCGCACTCGTTGTTCGACATCACCCGGCAAACCCAGCAGGCGCTGAGCATCGACACCACCCTGTGCGTGCGCAACGTGGTGCCCGCGCCGTTTATCGCCAGTCGCTTCAGCGATGCGCATAGCACCACATTGTTTTCGGCCACGTTACGGCCGGATAACTACTACCGCGACCTGCTTGGCCTGCCGCCAGAAGCACAATGGATTGATGTGGCCTCGCCCTTCGCCGCCGAACAACTTAGCGTGCGCGTGGTGAGTAACTTATCGACCCGCTACCAACATCGTGAATCCAGCCTGGCGCCGATTTGCCGGCTGATGGCCGAGCAATACCAGCGCGAGCCGGGTAACTACCTCGCGTTCTTCAGCAGCTACGCCTACCTGGAACAGGTGCGCGAGTTATTCGCCGCGTTGCAGCCCGAGATCCCCACCAGCGTGCAAACCCGCAGCATGAACGAGGGCGAGCGTCAGGGCTTTCTCGACAGCTTCACCCTGCACTCTGAGGGGATTGGTTTTGCCGTTCTCGGCGGCGCTTTTGGTGAAGGCATCGACCTGCCCGGCAAACGCTTAATCGGCGCCTTTATCGCCACCCTCGGGCTGCCGCAAATCAACCAGGTTAATGAAGAGGTCAAAGCACGCATGCAGCAAATGTTCGGTGCCGAAAACGGCTACGACTATGCGTACCTCTACCCTGGCATACAAAAAGTGGTGCAAGCCGCAGGGCGGGTGATCCGCACCACAGACGATCAGGGCGTGGTGTACCTGCTGGATGACCGCTTCGGCCAGAGCAAAATCAAAGACCTGCTGCCAACATGGTGGAAGGTTGAGTCTTACCGGCTGTGAGAACGGATGGCCGCTTTAGCCGGTCGGCCTCCTAACACGCTTAATGCGCGGCCACATCAAAGCCCAACGGCATGTGCCAACCACAGGGCTTATACCGGCCAGTAGACACGCCGCCTCGCCTGCTGTGCATTGCACTGCACTGCACTGCATATAAATTTATATATAGACAAATCTCAATATCGCGAATAGTCTTGCCGTCTGTTTACGCAGTAGCAATGCATGGTTACTGGCCAAGCACGCCTGCCAGCGGAGTGCGCGAAGGCCATTGCAACCCTTCAGCTACCGCGCTTGGGTGCCTGACTTGGCGCGTTACAGCGAGTTAGGCCTAGCCTGCAACTAAGCGTGCACCTCTACCTTAGTAAACACCCAGCCAAACGGTGCTGAGCCTGACCCATTGCCAATCGCCAATCGCCAACTCAATACATTCATAAATCTAGATATCGAGGTATTAACAATGAAAGATTCTGTTCTGTTTCACACCACTGAGCTGGGCCCCTACCGCCTTAAAAGCCGTATCGTGTTGCCGCCGCTGACCCGCTCGCGCAGTTCGCAGCCTGGCAATATCGCCAATAACTTGATGGCCACCTACTACCAACAACGTGCCGGTGCCGGCTTTATGGTCACCGAGGGCACGCAGATCGAGCCGCGTGGCCAAGGCTATGCATGGACACCGGGCATCCACAGCCCTGAGCAAATCGAAGGTTGGCGCACTATGACCGACGCTGTGCATGCACAAGGCGGGGTGATTTTCGCTCAGCTGTGGCACGTAGGCCGGGTTTCTCACACCTCATTGCAACCGGACGGCGGTGCGCCGGTAGCGCCGTCTGCAATTGCCGCCGACAACGTCAGCGTGTTTATCGAAACCGGCCCAGGCGCGGGTGCCTTGGCTGCACCTTCAGCGCCGCGCGCGCTGAGCACCGCGGAGGTCAAAGACATTGTGCAACTGTATGCCCAAGCGGCGCGCAATGCGCTTGCGGCGGGCTTCGACGGGGTTGAAATTCACTGCGCTAATGGTTATTTGGTGAACCAGTTTATTTCAGCCCACAGCAACCACCGTGAGGATGAATACGGCGGCTCCCTGCAAAACCGTCTGCGTTTTCTGCGCGAAGTGACTACGGCGGTGGCCGAGGTGGTGGGTAAAGAGCGCCTGGGTGTACGTTTTGCACCGCTGTTTGCCAGCACCGACGAAGACCGCGTTTATCTCGGTCTGGTGGAAGAAAACCCGCACGAAACCTACCTCGAGGCCGTCAAGGTGCTGCAAGAAATCGGCATTGCCTACCTCTCGATTGCAGAAGCCGACTGGGACAGCGCACTGGAACTGCCGGACAGCTTTCGCAGCGCCGTACGGTCAGCCTTCAGCGGTAAAATTATTTACGCGGGCAAATACACCGCCGAGCGGGGGATTCGCGTGATTGAGGCCGGCTGGGGCGACTTGGTTGCATTCGGTCGGCCATTTATTGCCAACCCTGATTTGCCAGCACGGATTGCCAATAATTGGCCGCTGAACCTTGCCGACCCCAGCAGCATGTACGGCGGCACGGCCAAAGGTTACACCGACTACCCAACCTACGAATAACCGATCGCCCACGCACGGTGTTCGGCCTTAACGCCGGCACCGTGTGTTTAAACTCGATAAATTGTAATATCGAGAAAACTAGGTATCGGAAGTTATGAACATAGACGTCAGCGAAGCACTTAAGGCCCTGGACAACCCCACCCGCTTGGCGATCTTGAATTGGTTGAAAGACCCGCGAACGCATTTCCCCGAGCAAGAGATCGACCCTGAAGATGTTGGTGTGTGTGTCAGCATCATTCAGAAGCGCGTAGGTTTGTCGCAGTCCACCGTTTCGCTGTACTTGTCGGCGCTGCAGCGCGCGCAGTTGGTGACGTCCCAGCGCATTGGCCCGTGGACGTACTACAAACGCCATGAACAAAATATCTCAGCGTTTATTGCGGCCCTTAACGCACGTATTTAACGCCCACTAAACGGCACACAGCGCATTCTGCGCGCCAGTTTAGCGCTTGGCTTGTCGCTCTTTTAGGTAGGCAACCACCGCCGCCTGCTCACCGGCAAACTCGATGCGTGGGCGTTTGTTTTCACGCTGAAAGTCGTACATCGGGTCGTAATATTCACGCAGCAACCCTTCGATCCAGCCACGGTGCAGGTCAACTTGACCGCTGCGCTGCTGCTCAGCTAACGCCGCCTGCATGCTCGCTAACAAGCGCTGGTAACGCTCACCACCTAAGCGCTTTTGGATATTGCCCAAGCTTTGCAGCAAGCGTTCAGCAAATAAAAGTACGCCATTCTCGGCGCCGTGCACGCTGATAAATTCGGCGCACAGGTGGGTCACATAATCACTGAGGATGCGCTCAACGCGCCCCTCGAAGCTGTCTTCCAGCCACACCAGCGGGTAATCCTGCATGCCCTTATACAGCTCCAGCGGCAGTGAGCAGATGCCAACCAAACGGCTTTCATCTTCCAGCACAAACTGCTGAGTGCCGGCCGCGCGCTGCTTCAGGATGTCGATGGCCAGGCGGTTCTCAAAATCGATTTGCCCGGGCTGAACGGTGGCCCGTTTGCCAAAGCTGGAGCCACGGTGGTTGGCGTGGCCTTCCAGATCAAGGCTGTTGCTCAACTGGCTGATCACTTCAGTT
This sequence comes from Pseudomonas sp. TMP9, assembly GCF_037943105.1. NCBI lineage: Bacteria > Pseudomonadati > Pseudomonadota > Gammaproteobacteria > Pseudomonadales > Pseudomonadaceae > Pseudomonas > Pseudomonas vesperimontis. The sequence goes on along the minus strand of NZ_CP149803.1, from coordinate 741,221 downwards.
TTACCCGTGCCGGTCATGCCGCCGACGATAACAAACGCGCACTCAGTAACAGCTTGCTGGGTGGTTTCCAGCAAAAAGCTGCGCATTGCCTTATACCCACCCAGCACCCGTGGGTAGTCGATACCCGCCTCCTTGAGCCACTGCTGGGTGATCTGCGAGCGTAAGCCGCCGCGAAAGCAGTACAGATAACCCTCGGGGTTGGCCTGAGCGAAAGCCCGCCACGCCGCGACGCGCGCATCTTTAACCGCGCCACTGACCAGCTGCTGACCCTGCGCGATGGCGGCATCTTGGCCGTTTTGTTTGTAGCAGGTGCCGACTTTTTGCCGCTCTACGTCGTTCATTAACGGCAGGTTGAGTACGCCCGGGAAGGCGCCTTTGGCAAACTCTACCGGGGCGCGGGCATCCATCATCGGCCGATCATTAAGAAAAATATCGCGGTAATCACTGCTGTTGCCGCGCATCAAAGCACCTCAACCGCAAAGGTTTGTCGCGCAACCAGCTGACCAATGGGCGCCAAGTGCAAACCCAACTCGGCGGCGACCGCCAGGAACTCGGCCTCACCTTGCGGAGTAACCGCCACCAATAAGCCGCCGCTGGTTTGCGGGTCGCAGAGCAGGTCGCGCTGCGCCTCGCTGATGGGCGCGATTTTCTCGCCGTAACTGTCAAAATTGCGCAACGTGCCACCGGGTACGCAGCCTTGCGTCAGGTAGTAGTCCACCCCTGGCAGGCGCGGTACGGCAGCGTACTCGAGCTGCGCAGTGAGCCCGGCGCCGTCGGCCATTTCCACCAAGTGGCCGAGCAGACCAAAGCCGGTGACATCGGTCATCGCGGTCACACCCGCGAGCTTGCCGAAATGGCTACCGGGCTTGTTTAGGGTGCACATCCACTTGCAGGCCAAGCCAACATCCTCGGGGCGCAGCAGGGCTTTTTTCTCAGCCGTGGTGAGAATGCCGATGCCCAGCGGCTTGCTTAGGTATAGCCGGCAGCCGGCGGTGCCCGTGTCGTTGCGCTTCATGTGGCGTTTATTCACCACGCCGGTGACGGCCAACCCGAAGATCGGCTCGGGCGCATCGATAGAGTGGCCACCGGCCAATGGAATACCGGCTTCATCACACACTGCGCGGCCGCCGCGAATCACTTCACGGGCCACTTCCGGCGCCAGCAGGTTAACCGGCCAGCCGAGGATAGCGATGGCCATCAGCGGGTCGCCGCCCATGGCGTAGATATCACTGATGGCGTTGGTGGCGGCGATGCGGCCAAAGTCATAAGGGTCATCAACGATGGGCATAAAGAAGTCGGTCGTCGAAACCACGCCGCGCTCGTCGTCAATGGCATACACCGCCGCATCGTCACGTGAGGCGTTGCCGACCCACAACTTGGGGTCGAGGTGTTGTGCGCCGCTGCCGGCGAGAATCACGTCCAACACCTTGGGGGAAATCTTGCAGCCACAGCCTGCGCCGTGGCTGTACTGGGTCAGACGGATAGGCTCGCTCATCGGTAAGGCTCTCGGCAAATCAAAAAACAGGCGAGGATTCTAGCAAAACTAGCCTTTGCCGCCGCGCTCCCTATAATCGCGCCACGTCGATAGCCTTGACGACATCCAGTCAGCCCCGTTGCTGCGCTGTTACTTCGAACCTTTTCCGCTATTGAACCGGGGAATTTTCATGCTTAAACGCTCCTTGGCGCTTGCCGCCCTGTGCCTGTCCGCCAGCCTGACCCACGCTGCCGAAACCCTACGTGTCAGTGCCATCCCAGACGAAGCGCCGACCGAACTGCTGCGTAAATTCGCACCGCTGGGTGCCTACCTGGAACAGCAACTGGGCATGCCCGTGCAGTTCACCCCGGTGGCCGACTACCCCGCTGTGGTCGAAGCGCTGGCCACCGATCGGCTGGACCTAGCCTGGCTGGGCGGTTTCACCTTCGTTCAGTTACGGCAGAAAACGGGCAATGCCATCCCGCTGGTGCAGCGCGAGCAGGATGCAAAGTTCACCAGTAAATTCATCACCGCCGACCCCGATGTGGCCTCACTGGCCGACCTCAAGGGCAAGTCCTTCGCCTTCGGTTCGGTGTCGTCGACGTCTGGCAGCCTGATGCCGCGTTATTTCATGCTGCAAGATGGCATCCAGCCAGAAAGCTACTTCAGCCGCCTCGGTTACTCTGGCGCACATGATGCCACCGCGGCGTGGGTGCAAGCTGGTAAGGTTGATGCAGGCGTGCTCAATGCCAGCGTCTGGGACAAGCTGGTCGCCAGCGGTAAAGTCGATACCAATAAGGTCAAGGTGTTCGCCACCACGCCGACTTACTTCGATTACAACTGGACCGTACGCGGCACACTTGACCCGGTGCTGGTTGCAAAAATTAAAGCAGCCTTCCTCGCCCTCGACCCGGCGAACCCCGAGCACAAAGCGATTCTCGACCTGCAGGCCGCTAGCCGCTTTATTGAAACCAAGCCCGAAAACTACCAAGGCATCGAGGACGCTGCCCGCGCTGCCGACCTGCTGAAATGAGCCTACGCCTGACTCAGGCGACGCTGCAGCACGGTAACGGCGTTAACGCCCTGCGCACTGTTGATCTGCACATTGCGCCCGGCGAGCAGGTGGCGATCATCGGTCCCTCCGGGGCCGGAAAATCGAGCTTGCTCAACCTCCTGGCCACCGCCCTGCAACCCAGCAGCGGCGAGCTGCATGTGCTCGGCGAACAACCTTGGCAGCTCTCTGGCCGGCAACGCCAGCGCTTGCGGGCGCGTATCGGCTTGGTCCAGCAAACACCGCCATTGCCCCCCCGGCAACGCGTGGTGACGGCAGTACTGGCCGGCAAACTCGGCCAGTGGAGCGTGCTTAAAAGCCTGCTAAGCCTGCTGCACCCGTTGGATATTCCCGGCGCGCAGCGTGAGTTAGCCAAACTGGACTTGGCCGACAAGCTGTTCGCCCAATGCCAACAGCTCTCCGGCGGTCAGTTGCAGCGCGTCGGCATTGCCCGCGCGCTGTACCAAGCCCCCGAGGTGCTGCTGGCTGATGAGCCAGTGTCAGCCATGGACCCGGTGTTGGCCGCGCACACCCTCAACGTACTCTGTCGGCATGCCCGCGCCGGTGGCGTGACCTTGGTTGCCAGCCTGCATGCGGTGGAGCTGGCGCTGGCGCATTTCCCGCGCATTATTGGCTTGCGTGATGGGCAGATACTGTTCGACCGCCCGGCCAGCGAGGTTGACCAGGCGCAGCTTGACGCCCTGTATGCCAACGCCCAGCTGCTCTCACCATTCGCCCCTGAGGCAAGCCTGCGCCTGCAGATACCCCGATGTTAAGCCGCACCCCGCGTGACCCTGCTGCCCTGCCGCGACTGCTGCTGAGCCTATTAGCCCTGGCGCTACTATGGCCGGGCATTCAGCTCAGCGAGCTGGACCTCAGCGTGCTGCTGCAAGCCGACAGCAAGAGTGAAATGGGCCGTTTCGTCGCCGCCTTCTGGCCACCGGCGCATGAGGCCGAATTTCTTGATCTGTTGCTGCAGGCCACCCTGCAAACGCTGGCCATTGCCACCGCCGGCATGGCGCTGGCGTTGCTGTTGGCGATCCCAGCCAGTTTGCTCGCCAGCCGCGCGCTGTCGCTGTCAGCAGCCTCGCGCGCGGGGCGGCCAAGTGCGCGGGGGCAACTGCTGCGCTGGCCGGTGCGCGGCGTGCTGATTTTTCTGCGCAGCGTGCCGGAAATCGTTTGGGCCTTGTTGTTCGTCCGCGCCGTCGGCCTTGGTCCTAGCGCCGGTGTGCTGGCCATCGCTATCACCTACAGCGGCATGCTCGGCAAGGTCTATGCGGAAATTTACGAATCGGTCGATCAACGCCCCATGCATGCCCTGCTGCAGTCCGGCAGCGGCCGCTTAGCGGCGTTTGTCTACGGCATCCTGCCGAATGCGGCGGCGGAACTGACCTCCTACACGGTGTATCGCTGGGAATGTGCGATCCGCGCCTCGGTGGTGATGGGTTTCGTCGGCGCCGGCGGCCTCGGCCAGCAGATCGACCTGTCGCTGCGCATGTTTGCCGGCGGTGAGGTGGCCAGCATGCTGCTGACCTTCCTGTTACTGGTGCTGCTGGCCGATCAGCTCAGCCGCGTATTGCGCCGGCGGTTGGCATGAATCGGCTGGTTAACTTGGCGCTGTTGCTCGGCATTGGCGCCGCCATAATCGCCTCGTTTGTTTATCTGGGCATCGACTTGGGCACGCTGATCGGTGGCGACAGCTTGGCGCAGATGGCCAGCTACGTGCGGCGTTTTCTCAACCCAGACCTGAGCGCGGAGCACCTTGCAGTCATCAGCCGTGGCGCGCTGGAGACCTTGGCCATGTCGGCCATCGGCACTTTGCTGGCGGCCGCAGTTGCCTTGCTGCTGGCCTTGCCCGCTGCAGGGCGCTTCGGCTGGCCGCTGCAGAGCGCAGCCCGTTTGCTGCTAAATGCCCTGCGGGCAATTCCCGAGTTAGTGTGGGCGGCGTTGATGGTGCTGGCAGCTGGGCTCGGCCCGAATGCCGGCACCTTGGCACTGGCCCTGCACACCGCCGGCGTACTCGGCCGGCTATTTGCCGAAGCGCTGGAAAACACCCCAAACGAGCCTGCCGAAGCGATTCGCTTACAAGGCGGTGGCCAGGTCGCAGCGTTCTGCTACGGCACCCTGCCTAACCTGTGGCCACAGCTGTTGGCCTACTGCCTGTACCGCTGGGAAAACAATATCCGCATGGCCAGCGTGCTCGGCTTCGTCGGGGCCGGCGGTTTGGGCCAGATGCTTTACGTCAGCTTAAGCTTGTTCCAAGAAGCCCAGGCCAGCACGGTGATCCTGGCGATGCTGATTTTGGTGTTCGGCGTTGATGCCCTAAGCGGCTGGACCCGACAGCGCTGGGTGCGCGCCTAACCTGAGCGGCCGAGTGCTAACGCTGGGTGAAAAGCATCCACCTGCAGTCGGCACATGAGAGGGGGGGGAACTGCAATTTAGTAGCCGGCAGGCGATCGATTGGAGCGGCGCGGGTAGCGCCGCTCCAGCACCCGCCGGGTCGGCCGGTGCATCGCATCGAAATGCCAGAGGGGGAAGAAACGCCTCGTACGGGCGGGTAGCCCCCGTTACCGGGTGTACGAAGGGTGCTGCGCTACGGCAAGCGCCGCGTGCAGCATCAGGTGCTTGGGCAAAGTACCTGGGAGTGGCGGTAAGCCGGTAGTGCGTACTGCCCCGACAGGCGAACCTGCCAGGTTTCATGCTCAGTGCGGTAAGCGGCGCACAACAGCTGCGCCGCTGACAACGGCAGCGGTTTAACCAATGGTCATCAAGCTGGCGTTACCGCCCGCCGCTGCGGTGTTGATGCTCAACGCGTGCTCGATCAGCAGGCGCTCCAGTGGGATGTCAGTCTCACCTTTATTCAAGCCATGCACACCGATGATCGCGCCAGCACGCTTAGCCGCCAACTGGCTGACTTCACGCAACTGATCAGAGTCACCGTGGTGCAAGATGGTATCGAAAGCGGTTTCACTGCTGCTCCACTGGCCAAGCAGGGTAATGCGCTGCTGCACCAGCGTGGGCAATGCCGCAAACAACGCTTGGCTCAGCTCACTCTCCTGCCACAGCACTTGGCAACCCACGGCCAAAACGGCTGCCAGTTGTACCAGCAAATCGCTGCGGTCGTCGGCTAAACACAACACGTGCTCGCGCGGCAGCAGGCTGTAGCTGTTGCGCTCACCGGTCGGGCCCGCTAACAGCTGCACGGTGCCGCTTTGCGCCAGCTCAACATACTGCATGGTCAAGGCTGGCAAGCTCGGCTCATGCTCAACCGCCCAGTCCTGCAGCGCCTGAATCACCGCGGCCTGCGCCGCCGGACGCTGGATCTCACCCTCTTCCTGCTGCAACTGCTTGGCCACCGCATCCCGTGGCCGGGTGGCCAGTAAGCGGTACATGTACAGCGGACCACCGGCTTTCGGGCCAGTACCCGATAAGCCTTCACCGCCGAATGGCTGCACGCCGACTACGGCGCCGACCATATTGCGGTTGACGTAGAGGTTGCCGACCTTGGCGCTGTTGATCACCTGGGCGATGGTTTCATCGATACGGGTGTGCACACCCAAGGTCAGGCCATAACCGCTGTCGTTGATCTGTTGCAGCAGCTTGGCAAGATCGGCACGGGCGTAGCGCACAACATGCAGCACAGGGCCGAAGATTTCGCGCTGCAGCTCCGCGTAACTGTCTAACTCGATCAGGGTTGGCGTGACGAACGTGCCACGGCTGAGGTCATCACCGGTGCTGCGCGCGGCTTGGAAAATCGTACGGCCCTTCTCGCGCATTTTCGCGATGTGCTGGTCGATATTGTCCTTGGCTTCGGCGTCAATCACCGGGCCAATGTCCGTGCTTAAACGCTCCGGGTTGCCCAGGCTGTATTCGGCCATGGCGCCCTTGAGCATGCTGATCACGCGATCCGCCACATCGTCCTGCACGCACAGTACGCGCAGCGCCGAGCAACGCTGGCCAGCGCTGTCGAAGGCCGAAGCGACCACATCCACCACCACCTGCTCAGTGAGCGCCGAGGAGTCGACGATCATACTGTTGAGGCCGCCGGTTTCAGCGATCAGCGGGATAGTGCGGCCCTGTGCGTCCAAGCGACCGGCCAAGTTACGCTGGATAATCCCGGCCACTTCGGTGGAGCCGGTGAACATCACCCCACGCACCCGCTCGTTACCGATCAAGCCGGCACCGACGGTTTCACCGGTGCCCGGCAGCAGCTGCACGGCACCGGCGGGTACGCCGGCTTCGAGCAAGATGCGCACGGCCTGCGCGGCGATCAGCGGCGTTTGCTCTGCGGGTTTGGCCAGCACGGTGTTACCGGCGGCCAACGCAGCAGCCACCTGACCACTGAAGATGGCCAGCGGGAAGTTCCACGGGCTGATGCACACCACTGGGCCCAGTGGGCGATGGCTGTCATTGCTGAAATGATTACGCGCCTGCGCGGCGTAGTAGCGCAGGAAGTCCACCGCTTCGCGCACCTCAGCAATGGCGTTGGCAAAGGTCTTGCCCGACTCGCGCACCAGCAGGCCCATCAGTTGCTGGGTTTCCGCTTCCATCTGATCCGCGGCGCGATCCAGTACAGCAGCGCGTTCGCCTGGCAGGGTCGACTGCCAGATTTGCCCACTGGACACCGCGCAGAGCACGGCATTGTGTACATCTTGCGCGCTGGCCTCATGCACGTGGCCGACGATGTCTCGATGATCCGCCGGGTTGCGTACCGGCTGTGCCTCACCCAGCTCAGGCGTGTCACAGCCCAGCAGCGGCATGGCCTTGTAAGCATTATTGGTGCTGCTCAGCAGCGCTGAAGACAGCGAGCCGAGACGGTGTTCGTTGGCCAGGTCGATGCCTTCGGAGTTCTTCCGTGCAGCACCATACAAGGCATGCGGCAGACCGATGCGCGGGTGCGGCAAGCCGAGGCCGCCTTCGTCTGCGGCCATCTGCTCAATTTGCTGCACCGGATCGAGCACCAACTCTTTAATCGAGATGCTGTGATCAGCAATGCGGTTGACAAACGAGGTGTTCGCGCCGTTTTCCAACAGGCGACGCACCAGGTAGGCCAGCAAGGTTTCATGGCTGCCCACCGGTGCATAAATGCGGCACGGACGGTTCAGTTTGCCGTCGGCGATTTTACCGACGACCTGCTCATACAGCGGCTCACCCATACCGTGCAGGCACTGGAACTCGTACTGACCGGGGTAGTAGTTCTGCCCGGCCAGCTGGTAAATCGCCGACAGCGAGTGGGCGTTGTGGGTGGCGAATTGCGGGTAAACAGCCTCGGGCACCGCCAACAGCTTGCGCGCGCAGGCGATGTAGGAAATATCGGTGTACGGCTTGCGGGTGAATACCGGGTAGCCTTCCAAGCCTTCAACTTGGGCGCGCTTGATCTCGCTGTCCCAATACGCGCCCTTAACCAGGCGGATCATCAGGCGATGACGGCTGCGCTTGGCCAGGTCGATGACGTAATCGATCACATACGGGCAACGCTTCTGGTAGGCCTGAATCACAAAGCCGATACCGTTCCAACCGGTTAGGGCCGGGTCGAAGCACAAGCGCTCAAGCAGATCGAGGGAGAGCTCTAAGCGGTCGGCTTCTTCGGCGTCGATGTTCAAGCCGATATCGTACTGCTTAGCCAGTTTGGTCAGATTGAGCAAGATTGGGTACAGCTCGTCCATCACCCGCTCGTGCTGGGCGCGGCTGTAGCGCGGGTGCAGGGCCGAGAGCTTGATGGAAATGCCCGGACCTTCGTAGATGCCGCGGCCATGGGACGCCTTACCAATGGCATGGATGGCCTGCTCGTAAGACGCCAAATAGCGCTTGGCATCTGCGTCGGTGAGCGCTGCTTCGCCGAGCATATCGTAGGAATAACGGAAACCCCGACCTTCCATTTTGGTGGCATTGGCCAGCGCTTCGGCAATGGTTTCACCGGTGACAAATTGCTCGCCCATCAGACGCATGGACATGTCCACACCCTTGCGGATCAGCGGCTCGCCGCCTTTGCCGATGATGCGATTGAGTGAGGTGACCATGCCGGCTTCATTGTGCGTGGACACCAGTTTGCCGGTGATCAACAGGCCCCAAGAAGCGGCGTTGACGAACATCGACGGGCTGTTGCCCAGATGCTGACTCCAGTTGCCGTTACTGATTTTGTCGCGAATTAACGCGTCACGGGTGCCTTTGTCCGGAATCCGCAGCAGCGCTTCGGCCAAGCACATCAGCGCCACACCTTCTTGCGAGGACAGTGAGAACTCCTGCAACAGCCCTTGCACCAAGCCTTGACGGCCGCTGGCATTCTTTTGGCTGCGCAGCTTCTCGGCAATGCTCATGGCCAAGGTATTGCTGGCCTCGGCCATGTCCTTGGGTAAGCGCGCTTGCTCCAGCAACATCGGCACCGCTTCAGTTTCCGGACGGCGATAAGCCCCGGTGATCGCAGCACGCAATACCGATTGCGGGAGGATGCTTTCAGCGAAATCGAGGAACACTTGCAGGCCTTGCTCGGTCAGCGTCTCAACGGCCTCTTCACCGGCAACCGCGGCCAGGCCGGAATGCTCGGCCGGGGTCAAGCCACCCTCGACCTGCTCCAGGTAATTGAAAATCGCCTGTTTAATCAGCCAATGCGGCGTGCGGTCAATTGACTGCGCCGCCTGTTTGAGGCGATCACGGGTTGCATCATCGAGCTTTACGCCAAGGGTAGTGGTGGCCATTGGTTTGTCCTATGAGGGGCTGGAGCACAGCAAAACAGGCGCGAGATTAAACCTGCAAAGGCTAAAGGTGCAACTAGGCGCAACCGAACATAAGCGCACTATTCACATCACACCCATCCGCTGAAAACCCGCTGAATAGGGGCTAAGCCTCAAGCCTGCGGCTGGTCGCAGGCAAAACACGCGCTGGCAAGGTAAAACGACTGTTTTAAAAAACTTGGCTTTTCTGGCAACAGGTGCAACCCGAATACTGCAAAAAGTTGCACTTTGTTGCTTAAAGCCGTCCACCTGAGCAAAGCACAACAGCCTCACGAATGCCCAGCAACTGACGAACTGCCCGCGCGGAGCAGTGCGACCGGCGCATAAAGAAGGAAAGTTCGCCCGAGCAGAATAGGCGAGGATGCTCGCTAGCCCAAAAGCGAAGCCTTAAGGCCGTTCTCAAGGCGGATGTCAAAGTGGCGTTAGCCAGGAAGGGACGGAGCTGGCCGCCATTCACGTGCAATGGAGCAGCTCACTGCGAGTGCTGAGCAATAAAAAGGCCGAGACCCTGAACGATCTCGACCCATGGCAGGTGCAGTAAGGCCATCTTAAAAGCGCCGATGGCCTGAACTACTTTAGTTAGGGCGAAAATCCATCAGCAGACGCAGGTAAGACAGCATGTTCTTGCCGCCGATGGTGCCTTGGTAGCCGCGGCTGTCAAACTGGCTGCTCTTGATGAAATCAACACGAAAGCGTGGATTGGTCTCGTAGGTGCGCCCCAGCGTGCTGGTGGCGCGACTGTCGAACAGATCCGCGCTGACCGTAACGAACTCGCGCGGCTTGCGCCGGCCAGCGGTACCGCTGTTATCCGGGCTGCTGAAAATATCGGTGCTCGTGGTCATCGCCGAGCTGTAGCGTTCACGCCCGCGCAGGCTGGTCTTGCCAGTGGCGATCACGAACTGACCGGTTGCCGGACGGTAGCGATCACCCGCAGTGAGGTAGCTGCCCAGCACGTCATACACGGCGTAGTTGCTGCCGGTGCCGCGCTCTTTGTTACGCAGGTCAAAGACAAACACCCCTGCCGCACCGATGACCTCCATCTCTACCTGGCCCAAGGTTGGGTTGTTTTGCACCAGCAACGCAGTGTTTTCATCAACGCCAAAGGCAAACGGTACTTGGGTGTAATCAGCCAGGCGCACGATACGGCCCTGACGGCCACGTTCGCTGAAGTGGGTATCGAGTAAGCCATAGTTGAAGAAGCCAAAACCGCCCTGCATGTCGTAAGCCAGGTCATCATCACCGGGCGAGGTGTAGACGCCATAACGCAGCCCGTCATAGCTTTCGCCGCCAGTCACCATAGGGCCCTGCACCATGATTGCGGTACCCGCACTGGTACCCGCCAATACTGCACCCGCGTTGTGCCGCGCACGAATCGCCGCCAGTGCCGGGCTGTCGGCACGGGTCGTCGTTTGCAGGGTCCGGGTCAGGCGCGACTGATCGCCACCGCCGAAGAAGAAGCCGGTCATGCTGTTGATCTGCGCGACCACCTGCGGGTTGCTGTTGTTACTGAGCTGATCCAGATCGATGGGAATCCATTGCGCATCGGCCGCGCCATACGTCTCTAGCAATTGAGCGTAGAACTCGCCATTGGCGCGTGAGTTTTTAGCTTCAACCGTACCGGCATTCGGGTCGGCGCTTTCTGGGACCGAGGCGGCAGTGATCACGCCGATCCGTGCCTGGCCGCTGCCACCGGCCAGTTGAATCAAGCGCTGATAGATCGCCGTGTTGTCATCCTTGAGGCCGCCGCCAATCAATATCAGCGGGCCGGCGCTGTAACCGGTGACGGGTAAAAGGGCGAGCAGCAAAGCGCTGCATCGCATAAGTGATTTGATCATGGTTTGAGTTCTCCGAAATGTGCGCTCGGCGCACGTTTATTGTGGGTGTTGTAAAACGGGAACTGCTGCAAATAACGCGGCATAGCTTTCTGGGTGGCTGACTCCTTCGGTTAATACACGGTGAATTGTTTGAAATACTGCTTCTCGATGCGTTTGTAGACGCCATTGCTGAGAATGATGCTCAGCGCCCTGTCCAGCCGCTCACGCAGCACGTGGTCACCTTTGCGCACGGCGATACCCTGGCCTTTGCCAAAGTGTTTGGGCGCGACCACCTTGTTGCCGACCTGCTCAAACCCCTGACCTTGTTCGGTTTCGAGAAAACCAAAGTAACCGGACACCGCATCATCCAGCACCAGATCAACCTGCCCCTGGGCAAGCGCTTGGTACATGCCTGCGGCGGAGTCGAAACGCAGCACTTCGGTGTGCTGCTGGTATTTGTCGGTGAGGAAACGGTCATAGGTGGTGTCACGCTGCACGCCCAGGCGTTTACCGGCGATGCGCCTTGGGGTGATGATCACTTGGTTGATCTGGCCCTTACGGGCAAAAAAGAAGGCCGGGGTTTGCGCATATTTGGCGGTGAAGTCGACTAATTCAGCGCGCTGCGCGGTGATCGACATTGAGGCCAAAATCAGATCGCTACGCTGCTCGTTAAGCGAGGGGATTAGGTCATCCCAGGCAAAGCGCAGCAGTTGGCAATCGGCCGCCATGACCTGACACAAAGCCTGGGCGATGTCGACATTGAAGCCGCGCAATTGGCCATTCGCATCGACCTGTTCGAAGGGCGGGAACTGCCCTTCCATGGCGATACGCAAAGGCTGCGCCTGAACGCTGCCCAGCAGCATCACGCTCAGCAAAAATAGGCTTGTTCGTAGCATGTCGGTGCCCCTTGTAAGTGCTCTCAGGAATGACAACCTTGGCCTCAGAGGCCAGGCTCTAAACCGGGAAAAGAGGCGCCACAGAGGGCGCCTTAAGGCCAAAGGAGCAATGGGAGCTGACCTTGAATAAACAACCGACCGCTTCACCAGCATCAGCGGCCGGCGACTGCCTTACAAAATGCTCAGCGGGTATTCGACGATCAGGCGGACATCCTGCAAGTCATTGTCAAAGGCTGTGGAGCGATGGGTGGCCTGACGCAGACGCAGGGATAGATCCTTGGCAGCGCCGGACTGCACCACGTACTTGGCTTCCAGATCACGCTCCCAATGCTTCTCGTCATCGCCCGCCCAACCCGCGAAGGAACCATTTGGATCGGCCTTGGTGCCATCAATCTGATCACCCTTGATGTAACGCGCCATAAAGCTCAGGCCCGGCACGCCAAACGTCGCCATGTTCAGGTCGTAGCGCACCTGGAAGGAACGCTCATTAGGGGCGTTGAAGTCGGAGTACTGCACCGAGTTGGCCAGCCAGATCGAGTCGCCACCGATGTAGTCGAAGAACTCATCACCGTTAACCTTCTGGTACGCCAGGCTGACCTTGTGCGCGCCAAAGCTGTAGGCACCCTTGATCGAGTAGGTCAGGGTGTCCAGCTCACCGGCCAAGGACTTGCCCTGGTCGCTGGTCTTGTAAGCCACTAGGTCGAAGTTCAACGACTGCTCGTCGGACAACGGGATGGTGTAGTAGACGTTACCGAAGTACTGACGCCAGAGGTCTTCGGCTTCGCTGCCATAGAACGCCACACTGAGGTTGTCGTTGAAGTTGTAGGTACCGCCGAGGAAATCGACGCTGCGCGCTTCGACCTCAGCGTACTCGCTGGTCAGCGCGCCATCGGAGTTGCTGGAGTTGCGGCGGTTGATGGCGGTGAAGTGACCGGCCTCAAGCGACAGATTGTCGATTTCGTGACTGAACAACTGAAAACCCGTGGCGGTTTCTGGCAGCAGACGTGAATCACCGGTGGCAAAAACCGGTGCAGTCGGACGCATCTCGCCAAACTTCAGCTCGGTGGAGGAAATACGTGCCTTCACCGCACCACCCATTTCACCGGTGTTGTCTTCGATGCGGCCGTCACCGTCAACCGGCAGAATGCCGTTACCCACGCTACCGCGGCCACCGTCAAGTTTGATCCCGCCATAGGCATACGCATCAACACCCACGCCCACAGTGCCCTGAGTGAAACCAGAGGCGTAGTTGAGGTGCATGCCATGGGCCCACTCTTCACGGGTGTTGCGCTGGCTGTTAACGAAATTGCGCTGCATATACAGGTTGCGGTTGATCAGCGTCAGCGTGCTGTCTTCGATAAAGCCCTTGGACTCCTGCTGCTCACCGGCGACGGCGAATTGCGAGCTGGCCGCGGCGACAGCCAGGGCGATCAGGCTCAGTTTTACAACGTTCATGGCTTACTCCATTGGTTATTATTGAACATCTCTAAAATCCGCCGCTGGGCAGCGACGCATTCTTTCCAGCACTGCCACTAAGCAAACTGCTCCAGCGACAGCTCAGGCGGGCACACGCCCTTGCTGATCACGGCCTCCAGGCACAGGGTCGTTTCCGACTCGGCCCAGCAAATAAAATACCCTCTTGCTTTCAATCGCTTGAGCTTGAATGACCACTCCAGCTCGACGCTCTCCTGCAGCGCGCGCAGGCTTTTCGGAAATTGGATGATCGAATAGAAGCCAGCACTGGTTTGCACCCGCTCCAGCACCCGCAGCGCAGGCTGGGCGGTGGCTAAGGCGTGATTAGCCTGAGGCTGCAAGAGCTTTTCCAGGGCGAACGATTCCAAACTGCTGATTTGCATACAGGGCTCTTAGGTGAATATGCAATGGGGGCGGGTTAACGCCGCGAACTGCGCGGCGCGTGCCGATTTAGCTCACAGCGTGAGCAAGCCACTGACCTTGGCCAGGGCCTGCGCCACTTCAGCGCGGGTAACCGATGCCTCCGGGTTGAAGCGGCCTTGTTCAGCCTGCAACCAGCCCTCGCCCACGGTCAGACTGGCCGCCTCAGCGGAGGCTTTATCGACACCCTCGAGGTCAGTCAGCGCGGCGCTTTTTGCCAGGCTGAGGCCCTGATAACGCTCGACCAATGCCTTGCAGGCCAGCGCCCATTCCTTGCGAGTGACCGGCTGGTTACCGGCAAACGCCTCGGCGCTGGTCATCCAGCCATTGGAAAGCACCACGTTGAGCTGATCGCGCATCGGGTCATCGGCGCTGATGTCCGCCAGTTTGGGCAGGGCATCCAGCTTAGGCTCCGCAGCGAGGGTCATCTGCAGGGCATTGGCCAACTCCAGGCGGGTGATTGGCCGTTGCGGCTCGAAGGCGTTCTGGCCGTTAAGCGTCATCAGGCCACGGAAGCTCACGGCGCGAATCGCATCGCCCGCCGGGCCATTGCCGGCATCCTGCGGCGCGCTTGTAGCCGGGTCGCCAAGGTTGGCGTTGACCGGACGAATATCCAGGCGCACGCCATCGACGGTGTAATTGGTCAGCGCATCGTAGAACTGGCTATGGGCGCTGAAATCAGCGGTTTTGCTGAATTCGAAACGGTAGCCATAGTGGTAGCCATTAAGCGGGTTATAGCGGGTCATCAAGCCGACTTGGCGCATTGCCGTGTTGTCCGCCAGACCGTAGAGCACTGCCCGACCAATCGCTGACACGGCAGACAAGTCAGTGATCAGCTGGTTGCCCACCAGGTATTCATTACCGGCTTCGATAGCTGCTTTGCCTTCAGCCGGCTGCACCGTGCCGCTGGCCAAGTCATAGCGGTCGCCATGGCCAAGCATGGCCAGGCGCACGTTGCTTAGCTGCGTGCCATAGACACCGAAGGTTTTCTGCGCCTGGCCTGCGTCCATCACCGTCAGGTAACCCTCGCCAAGCACCTGCACCTGGCCCTCGGCGTTCACCCACATGGCGGTATTGGTGTCCAGACCGAAGCCTTTGCTGGCTTTCTGCCCGGCTAAGTAGGCGGCCATGCGGGCTGCACGGCCGGTGCTGGTTTCCTCAATCTGGTCGAGGTGTTGATCGATGATCCCGGCGCTGAACAGGCCCGCACCTTTCAGTACCGCAGCGCCGCGTTGGTCGGCCTTGCTGGCCACGCCGAAGTCCAGGGTGTCCATCACCACGCCATAGGCAGTGGGCATCTGCGCACCGAGGATGCTGGCACCGGCGCTGGTGCCAGCGACCACGCCGCCCTTGTCATACACCGTGCGCACGGCCTTCATCAGCAGCGACGGGCTGCCGTCAGCATTGAACAGCGCACGGGCGATACGCGCCTGATCACCCCCCACGAACCACACCGCACTGGCCTCGCTCAGTGGCTTGAGCACGGCGGCATCGTTCATGCTGGTTTGGTAGTTGCTCTTGTCGACGGCGACAATGCTGATGCGCTCGGCCGGGATACCCAAGGCCACCAACTCACCCATAAAGCGCTTGCTCGAACCTTGGCTGCCGCTGGCGGTTGGCAGTATCACAATGCGCGCCTCTTGCTGGCCACCGGCCAGCTCGATGAACTTGGCATACACCGGCGAGTTGCCGGCGCGCAACATACCGCCAACGGCCAGCAGGTTACCGTCGGCCAGGGCCGCAGAGCTCGCACAGGCAAGGATTAAGGTGGCCACCGCCACGCGTTTATTCAGCTGCTTTTTCATGGTTTTTGCTCTTGTTATTAGATGTCATGTGAGGCGCCCTTTCACTTTCGCAACGCATTCTTGCTGCAGCAAACACCTCGTCAGCTCTGGCGATCTGAGCGTGAATTTAAATTTTCACAATCTAGTAATGTGAAAATTTATATACCAACAGGAATACCCGATCAAGCTTTTAACGGCTGGGTCAACCCGCGCAGACGGCGCAGAAAAAACTTTATCCGCAGGTAAACGCCGTTCTAGACAGGTTTCAACCGCTGATCCGGTAAAACTCATTTGACACAAATATTTCTAATTAGTAGCTTTATGAAAATAAACATGTCACAAACTAGCTCACTGAGACGCCGGGCTTGGCCACCTTGCCCGGTCTGACCCCACAGAAGCTCACAAGGCTTCAGGTTGAACGCCTCACCTTTTGACGAGACCATTGCTACAAGCAGCACCCGTTGACCGCGAACCACAACCTAGTGGTTGGCCCACACCCAAACGCCCCATTCAGGAGTCAATAAAATGAACAAGATCGCACTTCTCGGCGCACTGGCGCTCAGCGTCGCCAGCTCTTTAAGCTTCGCCAGCCAGGACACTCTGCGCATCGGTATCGAGGCGGCCTACCCGCCCTTCGCCTTTAAAACCCCAGACGGCAATATCAGCGGGTTTGACTACGACATCGGCAATGCCCTGTGCGCGGAAATGAAGGTCACTTGTCAGTGGGTCGAGCAGGAATTCGACGGCCTGATTCCCTCGCTGAAAGTGCGCAAGGTCGACGCGGTACTGTCGTCCATGTCGATCACCGAAGACCGCTTGAAGTCGGTGGACTTCAGCAAAAAGTACTACCACACCCCCGGCAAGCTGGCCATGAAGGCTGGCAGCGTGGTGAATGACCCGCTGGTCGACCTCAAAGGTAAGAAAGTTGGGGTGCAACGCGCCTCCACCTATGATCGTTTTGCTTCTGATCAATTTGAGGCAGCCGGTATCACCGTTGTGCGTTACGCCTCGCAGAACGAAGCCTTCCTTGACTTGGTTTCGGGCCGCTTAGACGCCACCTTGGCGGACATCATCAATATCGATGAAGGCTTTATCAAAACTGACGCTGGCAAGGGGTTTGCTCTAGTCGGCCCGGACTTCAACGACCCGAAGTACTTCGGTAACGGTGCCGGCATCGCCGTGCGCAAAGGCGACAGCGAAAACGCAGCACGCATCAGCGCTGCTATCGACGCGATCCGCGCCAACGGCACTTACCAGGATGTGCAGGCCAAGTACTTCGAGTTCGACATTTACGGCAAGTAAGCACTGTTGATAAACGGCGGGTGCCCCCAACGGGGCACTTTTTCTCGTTGTAGCGCAGGCCATTCGGCCTAAGCGTGAGGAACCCACCATGCTCCACGGCTACGGCTCGACCATTCTCGAGGGCGCTTGGCTGACCCTCAGCTTGGCCCTGACTTCCATGACCTTGGCCATTGCCCTAGGGCTTGTCGGCGCAGCGTTTCGTCTGTCCCCGCTGAGGTGGTTGGCACTGCTCGGCGAAGGCTACTCGACGATTATTCGCGGCATTCCTGATTTGGTGTTGATTCTGCTGATTTTCTATGGCGGCCAGGATGTGGTTAATCGTGTGGCGCCGTTACTCGGCTACCACCACTACATTGACATCAACCCGTTTATCGCCGGGGTCTGCACCATGGGCTTTATTTTCGGCGCCTACCTTTCGGAAACTTTTCGCGGGGCCTTTATGGCCATCGACAAAGGTCAGGCTGAAGCGGGTGCAGCCTACGGCATGAGTGGCATGCAGGTGTTCTGGCGCGTTTTAGTGCCGCAGATGATCCGCTTTGCCATCCCCGGTTTTACCAACAACTGGTTGGTGTTGACCAAAGCCACCGCACTGATTTCGGTGGTGGGCTTGCAGGACATGATGTTCAAAGCAAAAAATGCCGCCGACGCCACCCGCGAACCCTTTACCTTTTTCCTCGCGGTGGCCGCGCTGTACCTGTTGCTGACCACGGTTTCCCTGCTGGCCCTGCGCCTGCTGGAAAAACGCTATTGCGTGGGCGCCCGCCTGGCCGAACTCTAAGCGAGACTTTCTAACGTGCTCGATTTCCAAGTTATAGCCGACAGCCTGCCGCTTTATGCTGGTGGCGTACTGGTAACCCTCAAACTGCTGATTATTGCTCTGGCGCTGGGCTTGGCCTTTGCCATCCCCTTGGCGCTGCTGCGCGTGTCGCGCTCGCCGCTGCTTAACGCTCCAGCTTGGCTTTACACCTATGTAATCCGCGGCACGCCAATGTTGGTGCAACTGTTCCTCATCTATTACGGCCTGGCGCAGTTTGCGGCGGTGCGTGAGAGTGTGTGGTGGCCGTACTTCTCCAGCGCCACCTTCTGTGCTTGCCTGGCGTTTGCCATCAATACCAGCGCCTACAGTGCGGAAATTCTCGCCGGCAGCCTCAAAGCCACGCCCCATGGCGAGATCGAAGCGGCGCGGGCCATGGGCATGTCGCGCTTTACCCTGTACCGGCGTATTTTGCTGCCCTCAGCCTTGCGCCGGGCGCTGCCGCAGTACAGCAATGAGGTGATCATGATGCTGCACACAACCTCATTGGCCTCGATCGTTACACTGATCGACATCACTGGCGCGGCACGCACCGTCAGCGCCCGCTATTACATGCCCTTCGAGGCCTTTATCACTGCCGGGCTGTTTTACCTGGCGCTGACGTTTATTTTGGTGCGCCTGTTCAAACTGGCCGAAGGCCGCTGGCTGGTCCACCTGGCCCCGCGCAAGAACTAAGGGAAACCCATGGAACATATTCAACACCAACTGCCCTGGAGCACGGCGGGAACGGAGAGACGGCTGTCGCTGTTCCGTTATGGCAGTGGCCCACGCAAGGCCTATATCCAGGCCGCTCTGCATGCCGATGAATTACCCGGCATGCGCGTGGCGATCGAACTTAAACAGCGCCTGGCCGAGTTAGAACAACAGGGCCGTTTACAGGGGGTGATCGAACTGGTGCCGGTGGCCAACCCGATTGGCCTGGGGCAGATGTTTCAGGCCACTCACCAAGGCCGTTTTGATCTGGCCAGCGGGCAGAACTTCAATCGCGACTTTCCCGCACTGGCCGAGCTGATTGCGCCACAGCTTGAAGGTCAACTGGGTGACGATGCCCAGGCCAACGTGAGGATAATTCGCCGCCTGATGCGCGCGGCCATTGGCGCATTGCCGCCCGCTAAATCAGAGCTGGACGGCCTGCGCCGCTTACTGCTGCAGCACGCTTGCGACGCTGATGTGGTGCTCGACCTGCACTGTGATTTTGAGTCAATCATGCTGCTCTATGCCCTACCGCAAAACTGGCCTCAGCTAAAATCATTGGCTACCCGTTTGCGCGCCGGTGCGGTTCTGCTGGCTGAAGACAGCGGCGGCAACTCCTTCGATGAAGCCTGCGCCGTCACCTGGTTACGCTTAGCTGAGCGTCACCCTGAGGCCAACATCCCTCTGGCCTGCCTAGCCGCCACCATTGAGTTGCGCGGCATGGCCGACACCGACCGCGACCAAGCGCAGCAGAGTGCCGACGATATTCTGGGCTTTCTCGCCGACCAAGGCCTGATCAGCGGTGACTGGGCGCCGGCGCCCCTCGCCTGCTGCGCAGCCACACCCTTTGCCGGCGCGCAATACGCGTATGCACCACACCCTGGCGTGGTGAGTTTTCTGCAACCGCTGGGCGCGCAGGTAGAGGTCGGTGACCCGTTGTTTGAGGTGATCGACCCGCTGAGCGATCAGCACTCGGTGGTGCACGCCACCACGTCAGGAATCCTCTATGCCCGCGAGCGTCTACGCTACGCCCAGCCCGGCCTTTGGCTGGCCAAAGTCGCCGGCACGCAACCGATTCGCCAAGGCCGCCTGCTTACCGACTAAAAATAAGAGAGCCCGTTGCTATGTACACCTTAGAAATCGACAACCTGCACAAACGCTATGGCAGCCATGAGGTGCTAAAGGGCGTCTCCCTGACGGCTAAGGCGGGCGATGTGATCAGCATCATCGGCTCCAGCGGCTCAGGTAAGAGCACCTTCCTGCGCTGCATTAACCTGCTGGAGCAACCGCACAGCGGCCGCATCCTGCTCAACAATGAACAGCTAAAACTGCAACCAAACCGCGCCAGCGGTGCGCTCAAGGCCAGCGATACTAAGCAGCTGCAACGCATGCGCTCACGCCTGGCCATGGTCTTTCAGCACTTCAACCTGTGGTCGCACATGAGCGCCCTCGACAATGTCATGGCAGCGCCGGTGCATGTCCTCGGCATGAGCAAAAAGGACGCACGGGAAAAAGCCGAACACTACCTGGCGAAAGTCGGCGTGGCGCACCGCAAAGATGCTTACCCCGCGCACATGAGCGGTGGCGAACAGCAACGCGTGGCCATCGCCCGCGCCCTGGCGATGGAGCCGGAGGTGATGCTGTTCGATGAACCGACCTCGGCCCTAGACCCAGAACTGGTTGGCGAGGTGCTCAAGGTCATGCAGGACCTGGCCCAAGAAGGCCGTACCATGGTGGTGGTAACCCATGAAATGGGTTTTGCCCGCGAGGTGTCTAACCAGTTGCTGTTCCTGCATAAGGGTTGCGTTGAAGAAAGTGGCTGCCCGCGTGAGGTGCTGGCCCAGCCCAAATCCGAGCGTTTGCAGCAGTTTCTGGCCGGCAGCCTGAAATAAAGCCCTCGGCCAAACCAACCGCGCGCAGTGCTCCAGCTGCAGTCGGCTTCGGATACACTTCAGGCGCAATCACCCCGAACCGCCTCAACCCGGCGCGTACGCCCGATCATTCAACGTGCTGAAAGCCCATCCATGCCGACTTCTGCCAAGAACCTAACCGTCTACGCCGCTCCAGTGATGCGCAAGCTGGCGGAAATCGCCCCGCACCTGCAGCCTTCGCTGCGTAAGGTGGCTGACTTTATCCTGCGTCACCCTTTGAAAGCCGCGACCTTGACCATCGAGGAAATGGCGGTGGCAACAGCCACCTCACCGGCCGCAGTCAACCGTCTGGCCAAGGCCATCGACCTGGGCGGTTACACCGGGCTGAAAGCCGAACTGCTGTGCACCCTGCAGCAAATGGTGTCGCCGGTGGATAAGCTGCGCAATGAACTGGCCCACCGCCCCGATGGCGCCTTTGGCCTGCATGAGCAAGTGCAAATCGCCAGCAGCAACCTGGCCACCACCGGTGCCAATAACAGTGCAGACACCTTTGAGGCCTTCGTCAGTTGCCTAATCCAGGCGCGCAAAATCTACATTCTCGGCTTCGGCAACAGCGCCTATATGGCCGGCTTAGCGGCCGCTAACTTGGTCCCCTTCTGCGCCGATGCCACGGCCGTGAGCATGGAGGGTGGCAACGAAAATGCCGCTTACCGCCTGGCGACCATCACTGAACATGATGTGCTGCTGTCGATTTCTTTGCCGCGCTACTCCCTCGACACGCTGCAGCTTTCGCGCTTTGCCAGCGAGCGCGGCGCGGTCGTGCTGGCGATCACTGATTCGCCCGCCTCGCCGCTAACCACCATCGCCAAGCATGCGTTGTTCGCCCCGGCAGACCACCCGGTGCTGATCAGCTCCAACACCTCGGTGCTGGCGCTGATCGAAGGTCTGGTCGCCGGCGTGATGGCGCGCAATAAAGAGGCGGTGCAACTGGCCGCCGAGCTGACCGAAAGCGTGATGTCTTACTTGCATGTGTCCAGCAGCGATAAACCGCCGCGCAAACCCGTTAAGCGTCGTGCCGGCACTGCACCCCAGCAGGGCTAGCTGGCGCCGCCGCCAAAGGACAAAACTGTCCTTTAGCTCCGCTCCCAGCACCCGATGGCTTTACATTCCTAGGTAAATCACTAAAGTGCGGCCCGCGCCGCTTTGCGCGACCTCGCCTGCGGCATGCAGGCCTTCGTCTTTTGCTCAAACACCTGCCGCTTGCTCACTCAGGCGGATGCAAAACGATAATTCAGCATTTTTCGAGTACCTAGCGACGAACCGAACTCTTTGCTCTTTAGCGCTGGGCTGCTGGCGGGTGGTCGGGCCGTGGTGAGCGATTTGTTGCAGTGGCAGAACAACAGCCTGACCTATCTATACGGTGAAAACTTCAAGGTCGACCCCGAAATTCAGCAAACCGTGACCTTCGAGCACGCCAGCGGCTAGAGCGCTGGCGACCTGTTCTTTTTCGTCGATGGCATTAAATACAACACCGATGCGGCCAATGGCGCGGGGGACGGCCATGGCTTTTATGGTGAGTTCTCGCCACGCCTGTCGTTCGGTAAACTACTCAACAGCACGCTAGCGTTCGGCCCGATCAAGGACGTGCTGCTGGCCACCACCTATGAGTTCGGTGAAGACGACGTTGACGCTTACCTGATCGGCCCAGGCTTCGACCTAGCCATCCCCGGTTTCGATTATTTCTCGCTGAATTTCTACCACCGTCAAACCGACGGTGGCCGCGATGGCAGTGGTGTCTGGCAGATTACGCCGGCATGGGGTTACACAATCGCAGTGGGCAAATCCGATATCGTTATCGACGGCTTTATGCACTGGGTCGTCGATAACGACAACAGCTACCACGCCAACCTGCACTTCAACCCGCAGGTCAAATACGATCTAGGCAAAGCCATGAGCTGGGGCGAGAAGCAGTTGTACGTCGGCATTGAGTACGACTACTGGAAGGACCAGTACGGCATCGAAGACAGCGGTTTTGTTAGCGATAACTTTGTTGGCGCTACCGACCAGAACACCGCCAACCTGCTGGTTAACGCCCACTTCTAATCCATTGCTATGACTGCCAGCGCCTGCAACTGCAGGCTGGCGGGCACTCCTTGTGCAAAGCCTTGGCCATGCTTATTTTTGCCCCTGCGGCGTAATAATCGCTTTATCGGGGTCTTCTACTGTGACTATTCAGCAGTGGAGCCTCAGCATGGCCAACCCCCTTCCCCGCACACTCACGCGCGCGCTGCTTATCAGCCTGCTGCTTACGCTAGGCGCCTGCAGCACCTTAGGGCCACGTGACCCCTTACGGATTCAACTGGTTGGTATTGAACACTTGCCGGGTGAAGGCTTGGAAATGCGTTTCGCGGTTAAATTGCGCGTGCAAAACCCTAACGCCAGCCCCATCAACTTCGATGGCGTCGCCTTGGAGTTAGAGGTCAACCAGCAACCACTGCTCAGCGGCGTCAGCGACCAAAGCGGCCAAGTACCGCGTTATGGCGAAACCATCCTGCACGTTCCGGTCAGCCTCAGCGCCTATGCGGCGCTGCGCCAAGCGTGGGGCGCAGCCGGCTATCAGGACGGCAAAGGCCTCCCCTTCGAGCTGCGTGGCAAATTGGCCGGCGGTTTGTTCGACACTTGGCGCTTTAATGACCGCGGCATTCTTAACTGGCCGCAACTGCCAGCGCGCTGATCCAACTTTAAGCTCGCTGGCGCATCAGCCACGCGCACACAGCGCACCTGCTGGCAAAAACCAACAGCGCAAAACCCTATACACTGTACGGCCTTTACTTATAGACCCACCAAGGACCCGCCGTGAGCACGTTGCCGCCCTGCCCAAAATGCAACTCCGAATACACCTATGAAGACGGCGCGCAGCTGATCTGCCCCGAGTGCGCCCATGAATGGTCGGCCGATGCAGCAACTGAAGCAACCGATGACGCCAAGGTGATCAAGGATTCAGCAGGCAACGTGCTGCAGGACGGCGACACCGTCACCGTGATCAAAGACTTGAAAGTCAAAGGCTCATCTTTAGTGGTCAAGGTCGGCACCAAGGTCAAAGGCATCCGCCTATGCGACGGCGACCACGACATCGACTGCAAAATCGATGGCATCGGCGCGATGAAGCTTAAATCTGAGTTCGTGCGTAAGGTCTAAGCGCGCTGACCGCGTTCAGTGCGCCACGCCGAGGTTTTTCTGCTGAAGCTTTTCTGTAGCCCTGCCGAGAAATATCTAGCGAGCGTGCAGCCTCGCACAGCATTGGCTAGCATCAGTGGTGAGCACACTGCTCTCTAAACTCGAAAATTAGGGGTCTTTATGCGTATCGCTGCGCTATTTTTGTGGCTACTGATGCCTTGCGCGTTAGCAGCCGAGAGCTGGAACGTGGCGGGGGACGAGCAATTCGCTCCTTATAGTTTTGTCACCCTTGAGGACAACCAACCGCGTGGGCTGGATGTCGAACTGGTGCAAGCGGTGATGGCCGAAGCCAAGATCCCCTTCACCCTGCGCCTTTACCCGTGGGAAAGGGTCAAGCGCATGCTCGACCGCAACGAGGTGGTGATGGCCTTTCAGTTCGCCGGCACACCGGAGCGCATGCAGCAATACCAACTGGTGGGGCCGCTGCGCTCGGGCTCCACCGTATTTATGACCTCGCTTAACACCAACCTCACCGATTGGGCCGAATTTGACGACCTGTCGCCCTATGTCGTCGGTCAAGTGCGCGGTTACGCTTACCAGTCGGCATTCGACAAAGCCGACCTGCGCCGCGACAGCAGTGCGCAGAATCCCCGTCAACTGGTGTCGATGCTGTTGGCTGGGCGCTTTGATGTGATTGTCGGCGACCGGCTGCAGCTGCTGTATTTCGTGCACGAACAACGCGCCGAGCAAAGCGTGCGCATCTTGGCCAAGCCGCTGGTGCAGATGCCGCGTTATGTAGCCTTTAACAAAGGCGATCACGCGCGTGCCGACGCGTTCGCAGCGGCGTTGGCACGTTTAAGGCAGGCTGGCGCCTTGGATGCTATTTACCAGCGCTGGCAATAAATCATCCAACCACCACCCCTCCCGGAGCCACTATGCGCAGCCTGACCCTCACCCTGTTATCGACCACGCTGTTGCTCAGCGCCTGCGGCCTGGGCGAAACAGCCGCAACCGCCAGCCTGCAAGCCGAACAGGCAGCAAAGCTGCAGCAGCAGACCGAACAACTCAAACAACAGATCGAAGCAGCCAACGCGCAAGGCACCAAGCGTCTTGAAGAAGGCTATTAGAAGCAGGTGCGTGCAGCGCCGCATCAGCTTCACTCATACGTGCCGGTGCGCGGCAAAGGGTCAGTCGGCGTTTACTGCACCGGCAGGAAATTTATAAACAGCAACCCTTGGGCGTAGCTCACGCCCATGCGCCGGTAGCGCTCATTCAGCACATCGGTGAGCAGGTCTAGGCGCGCCACAATTTTGCCAAATTCCACGGCGTAACTGAGATTACGTTCCTCGGCGGATATCTCATTGGACAGCAGCCAAGGCTTGCCGCCGGCGTCGGTGCGTTGCGCGAGCATCCAGCTGGCTTTCTCAACGTTACGCGCGGCGTTATGGATAAACTGCGGGTCCAGCGTGTCACTCAGGTAATACTCGGTGCGCCCGCCATGGGCCGTGATCAGTGTGCTCGCCAGCGAATAAATAAACGCCCCAACACGGTCACCCTGGTACTCGGCACTCAAGGCATAGCCCAGCGCCGCGACATCAGTACGCCCGCCCAGTTGGGGCAACGGCTGGCCCAACTCAACCGCGCGATGCACAGCGCGCTTCACGCTCTCCACGTCAGCTAAACCGGTTTTGCGCCACTCCCGTGGGTTGCGCAGGTACAGCTTGTCCATCAAGCGGTAAAGGCTGTTGAGGTTATTACGCATGCCCAAGGTCGCCATACGGTCAGCATGGCTCTGGAAGAATTCGCTGGGTTTAACCGGGCTTTGGTTACTGATGATGGTCTGATGATCCTGCCGCGTGGAGCACCCACTCACCGCCAGCAGTGTAACCAGCAGCAACCCGAGCTTAACCCTGCGGCCCATCGGCATAGCCAAATTGGCCATTGCATGGCTGTGGTTTTGTAACGGCGCTAACTGCTGCTCGGTGCTCATCAGAGGAGGTCATCCGCTGCGGTGTGATGGGGTAACGCTAGCAACAAAACTCAGATTGACCAGTTTTTCTGCCCAAAGGCATGACTTTCAGCGTAATCAAGCACCTAGCGGTGCACGTTCAAGTGGACTACTAACAAAGAGTAGCCGTGGTAAAAGCTGCGCCACCATTCATTTGTATAGGCTGAAAAGGCCCGCTCCAGAGCGCTTTAAACGGTATGATCCGCAGCTTTTTTGCTGCTGAGTTGCTCATGTCGCGCCTGCTTGGACTGATTTGCCTGTTAGTGGCCCTGCCCACGTTTGCCGATGCCCCGAAAACTTTTAACGCCGCGAAGAAAATTGCTTGGCAGTTGTATGCCGAGCGACCCAACACCTTTTATTGCGACTGCGCCTTCAACGGTAACCGCGTCGACCTCGACAGCTGCGGTTATAAGGTGCGCAAACAACAACGGCGAGCCGCACGTCTTGAATGGGAGCACGTGGTACCGGCTTGGGTGATTGGCCATCAACGCCAATGTTGGCAGAACGGTGGCCGCAAGAACTGCGCGCGCAACGACGCTACCTTTAAAGCCGCCGAAGCCGACTTGCACAACGTGGTGCCGAGCGTGGGTGAAGTGAATGGCGACCGTTCCAATTACGCCCTTGGCATGCTCAGCGATAAACCGCAGCACTATGGCGCCTGCCCCATGGTGGTGAACTTTAAGGCCAAAACTGCCATGCCGCCGGAGCCGGCCCGCGGCCCCTCGGCGCGTATTTATCTGTACATGGCCGACCACTACAGGCTGCGCTTGTCCACACTCGATCGGCGCACCTATGAAGCCTGGAACCGCCAATACCCGGTGAGCGAATGGGAGCGCTGGCGCAACCAAAAAGTAGGGTGCGTGATGGGTCACGGCAACCCGTTTGTTGGCCCTATCGACCTGAGTACCTGCGGTACCCTCAAGCGCGGTCGGGCGGTCACTTTGCGTTAACGCATTAACTGCACAGCACCTCTGGCAACGTTGTGTGCGTATTCACCCGCCGTGCCTGCAGGTCGCCGCAAGGGTAAACTGCACACCGCCCACTTTGCCGAGCTACCACTGCTATGAACACGTACCCCAGCGCCGCCCACGTTATTGCCGAAACCCGCGCGTGGGTCGATCGCGCCGTGATTGGCTTGAACCTCTGCCCGTTCGCCAAGGCGGTGCAGGTCAAAGGGCAAATCCGTTATGTGCTGTGCGCCAGCGCAGAGCCTGAAGCAGTGCTCAGCGCTTTGATCGAGGAGCTGCACGCCCTCGCTAACTGCACGCCAAGTGAAACCGACACCACGCTGCTTATCCACCCCGCCGCGCTGAATGACTTCCTCGACTTCAATGATTTTCTCGCGGTGGTCGATCATACCCTCGACGATCTTGGCTACAGCGGCACTCTGCAGGTGGCCAGTTTCCACCCGCAGTTCCAGTTTGCTGACACCCGCCCTGAGGATGTCAGCAACGCCACCAACCGCGCACCTTACCCAACCCTGCATATTCTGCGAGAAGCCAGTATCGACCGCGCTGTCGCCGCGTTTCCAGATCCGCAGGCGATTTTCGCGGCCAATATCGACACCCTGGAAAAGCTCGGCACTGACGGCTGGCTCGCCCTGCAGCAGCAGTGCCGCAAGGATGCAGAAAACCGCTAAGGCGCAAGTGCGAGAAGTCTAAAAAGCGAATAACCGGCCACGCTGTTCAGCAAACATCTGCAAACAACCAACCGTTGCTTTAGCCCTGATTAACGGTCGGCTAAGACGCCGCCAGGGAGCCCAAACGATAAAGCCCAACGAGGCCTCTGCTGCCTGTTGGGCTTCACTTCATGCAGCACGGATCTGCAGGGCTGCGTAGGCTAACGTTGCCTGGTTCGGGGCATTTTTGGCGAGCGCTGGGTCTTTTTACGCGGGCTAAGGGTTACCAGCCAATACCGAAACCTAAGCTAAAGCGAGTTTCGTCCAGGTCGCCTTCGGCGCCGCTGACCAGATCCTTCTCAGCCTTCATATTTAATGAGGCCCAATCGGTCAGTTTGTAACGCAGCCCAAGGGTGGCATCAAAGGTGTAATCCGCCACGTTGGCCAGCGGTTTACCCACTTCACCGTCGCTGAATAGCTCGACACTCTTGCCGACCAAGTAGCGATTGTAGTCCCACTTCATGCTCACGGCATAGAAGTTGTCACGCTCACCATTGTCATATTCATAGTCCGAGCGGTTCAGCAATCCGCCCACGGAGAAGGCACCCAACTCGTTGTCCCAGAACTGATAACCCGGACCGGTGCCGAGAGTACGCTGGCGACGGACCTCTTCAATACGATCACGCTTGTACTCCAAGCGCCCCTGCCAGAACCATTTTTCAGTCACGAATCGGTCAAGCGCGTATTCAGCACTCCAGTCGTCCGTGGTGACCACTTCATCTTGGAATTCACGGTTGTATTCCGCTTCGGCGTGGTGCCGCCAAAGGCCATGCCGCGCCTGGGTTTTCAGGCTAACGTCATAGTCATCGGTGTCGCGATCCGCACGTTTGTAGTCCAGCGCCGCATCAATATTGCCCCTCCACACCAAGTCCTCAACCAAGGGCTTGGGTTTGAGTATTTGCTCAATACTGGCCAACTCAATGGTCTTGGGTGCGTCTCCATTAACCAGCGTGACCTTGCCGGGCTCGGCGGGCCGCAGCGATTTGGCCCGCTCACCGGTGACGGCGCCTTCTTTAATCAGCAGCTCCTGATCGCTTTCAAGGGTGGCGATCTTGTCCCAGTTGAGGGCAATCGCGCCGCCGTAGTCAGTTGCCAGCACCAGCTTGCGACCATCATAAAATTTGATTTTACCGCTCAAGCGGTCACCGTTTTTTAACCAAACGGTATCTGCCAACGCAGAAGTAGCAGCCACACAAAGGGCTAGGCATAACAGGGTTTTGGAAAACATAAGAAAGGCTTATCTACTTCAGGTTCGCGGAAGGTCGGGCATTATCCGTAAGCACGACGCCAGAGCAAGCACAGACCGACAGAAGCACCGTGAGTTCACCCATCTCCCCTTACCAGCCGACGCCCACCCCCAACAAATAACGCCGCTCGCTGCTGGTTTGGCCAAGCCCGCGCGCTTGGTCCAGCTCATACAACAACGACAGCCGCGCCCAGTCATTCAAACGAAAACGCAGGCCCATTTCACTGTCGAGTACATAGTCAATTTGCTTGATAGCCGGCACTTGCAGCTCAGCCGTGCTGTAAAACTCCAACCGAGTGCCCCAGAGCAAACGCTTGTAATCCCAAGACAGCGAATAGGTATTGAAGGCTAACTGATTGTCAGCTGTTGCCAGCCGCACGCGATTGAACTGGCCTATCACGTCCAAGCGGCCCAATTCGTTATCCCAAAAGCGATAACCCGGCCCGCTGCCCAGTGAACGCTGGCTGGTTAGAAAGGCAAATTCATCCTCATCTTGCTCAGCACCGACCCGCCAGAACCAGTGGTCCGTGATAAAGCGGTCGAGGTCGTATTCCAGCTGCCAATTATCGGCGGTTTGCACTTGGTTCTTGACCTTGCGCTCCAGCTCGCCGCCCAGCACGTGACGCCAGCGGCCGTGTTCTAAGCGCGTATTGCCTTTGAGCTTCCACTCATCGATGTGGTCGTCATTGCGTTTCATATCCAGTTTGGCGTCCAGATTACCCTCCCAGAAGCGGTCTTGGAGTACCGCTCGCGGAGGAATCAACCGTTTGATGCTGGCCAGTGGCACGGTTTGCGTGCTGCCACTGATGACCCGCACCATGCCCTTACCTGCGGCTTCCAGTTGGTTGCTGTGTTCGCTGTCGAGACCCTGGCGGCGCATCAACAAAGGTTTATCCGAGCGCAGGGTGTCGATATCCTTCCAAGCAATCAGCACCTGCCCGGCATATTTGGTTTTTAACGCAAGCTTGCCGCCATCAAGCAGAACTATCTCACCGCTGAGGCGGTCTCCATTGTTCAACCACACCGTATCCGCCCAAACCGGGGCACTCAAGGCCGTTATCAGTACAAAAACCAGGGTACGTAGCAACATGATGGAAGAACCGCATAGCCAGCCAAAACAAGACGCGCAGCATGCCGCGCGGGGCCAGTCGACAGCAAGCCAGGCCGAGCGGCAAACGGCTCTCTATGCCGTGCTGGCTAACGTGCCGACAGGCTACGTGGTGAGCTACGGGCAACTGGCCGCCTATGCGGGCCTGGGCCGTGCAGCCCGCTGGGTTGGCCGCAGGCTGAGCCAATTACCCGAAGGCAGTACGCTGCCTTGGCACCGGGTGATAGGCGCCGGCGGACGCCTCAGCCTGACTGCCGACAGCCTCTCCGGGGCCGAGCAACGCAGGCGTTTATGTGAGGAAGGCGTGCCAATCCATAACGAACGGGTGGATATGCCGCGCTATGGCTGGCGCCCGATAGAGCACAGCGGTTAGAGTGCGCCCTTTGTCCGACCAACATCAGGCTGATACCCCTTCAATGCCCCGTAAAAGCTGGCGTGATGCCATAGCTGCGTACTCCAGCCCCTCAACCTTGGTGCTGCTCCTGTTAGGGTTCGCCGCTGGCCTGCCCTACATGCTGGTGTTTTCGACCCTTTCGGTTTGGCTGCGCGAAGCCGGTGTGGCACGCGATACCATTGGCTTTGCCAGCCTGATCGGGTTGGCGTATGCCTTTAAATGGGTGTGGTCGCCACTGCTCGACCAATGGCGCTTACCGCTGCTGGGTAAGCTGGGACGGCGACGTTCGTGGTTGGTGCTGTCACAAATTTTAATCGCCATCGGCCTGGCCGGGATGGCGTTGTGTGACCCGCAAACCCACCTGACCTGGCTAATTTCTTTGGCCGTGCTGGTAGCTTTTGCCTCCGCCACACAAGACATCGCCGTCGATGCCTACCGCCTGGAAATCGCCGATGACACTCGTCAGGCCGCGCTGGCGGCCAGCTATATGGCCGGCTACCGGGTTGCAGCGCTATTAGCCACTGCCGGTGCACTGTATTTTGCCGAAGGTTTTGGCTCTACTGCCCTGCTCTATCAGCATGGCGCTTGGGCCGGTACCTACCTGCTATTTGCCTTGTTGATGCTGCCCGGCCTGCTGACCAGCCTCTGGATGCGCGAGCCGGATGTGCCCTTGCGCACTCAATTAGCCGCTACACGCTATGGCTTTAGCCATCAGATTGCCTCGGTGCTGGTGCTGATTGTGCTGCTGGTGTCGGTGCCGGCCATGTTCACCCAGTTCTACAACACCGACTTTGCCAGACTGGTCAACGGCGAAGCCAGCTTGCTCGATCTGCTGCTGGAAGACCGCGCCTTGTTGCGCGCCCTGCTCTACACCATCCTCAGCGCGCTGTGCCTCTCGTCCATGGGCCGACGCGGTTTGGCGCCAGTGCTGACGCCAGTCAACGACTTTATTGTGCGCTATCGCTGGCAGGCTTTTTTGCTGCTGGGTTTGATCGCCACGTACCGCATGTCGGACACCGTGATGGGCGTAATGGCCAACGTGTTCTATATCGACCAAGGCTTTACCAAGGATCAAATCGCCAGCGTCAGCAAGCTGTTCGGCTTAGTGATGACCTTGATTGGTGCTGGTTTCGGCGGTTTGCTGATCGTGCGCTTCGGTATTTTGCCGATCATGTTTATCGGTGGCGCTGCATCGGCGGCGACCAATCTGTTGTTCCTGATGCTGACCGGTATGGGCGCTGACCTGCAGATGCTGATCGTGACCATCTCCGCCGACAATTTTAGCGCCGGGCTGGCGACTGCAGCCTTCGTCGCCTACCTGTCGAGCCTGACTAACTTGAAGTTTTCCGCCACCCAGTACGCCCTGCTCAGCTCAATCATGCTGCTGTTGCCGCGCCTGATTGGGGGTTACTCCGGGGTCATGGTGGAAAATTATGGCTACGCTCAGTTCTTCCTGATCACCGCCTTGCTGGGCATCCCTACGTTGATTCTGATCATTTTCCAATGGCGCCGTGAGCGACCGCAGGCTGGAGACAGCAACGCTGTAAACGTATCGGAACCACTATAAAAATTCTCAGCGAGCGACCTACCACTGTAAAACGTAGGAGTTGCTGCCGACTGAGACCTGAATAAGGGCAGACCATGGACCCAGCGTCGAGAAATGCCAGCCGCTCCACCGACCCCGTGAGCTTCGATAGTTGGTGGCAACTTCAAGGTGAATGGGTGGAGGAGCCCAATGAACGTCGCGGTGGTTGCAGTGGTGTTCAGCGCATCATTCAGCACGACCAATTGCTGTATGCGAAAAAACAGACTGGGCACACCTACCGCAGCTTGCTTCACCCTTGGGGGCGGCCAACCGTATTACGCGAACGTGATGCGTTGCTCGGCGCGAGGAAAGCTGGGGTGACCGTTCCGGAAATTGTTTATTGCGCCGCAGAACACGGCACCGATGGCTGGCGCGCCATGCTTGTGACTAAGGCGCTGGAGGGGTTTCAACCTCTCGATGAATGGTATTTACGCCAGGCGCGCGAGCATGACGACGCCGCCCTCCACCAACAACTTTTGCAACAGATCGGGCGATGCTTAGCAAAGCTGCACAACGCTCGCTGGCAGCATGGCTGCCTGTATGCAAAACATATCTTTGTGCGCACCCAAACACAGGGCACAACGACCTGTTGCGAAATAGCCTTACTCGATTTGGAAAAATCACGCCGCCGCCCGACCCGCAAGCAAGCCGCACTGCACGACATGCTGCAACTGCGGCGCCATTCGCCTTGGGATCAAACCGACTGGCAAACCTTAGTCGGTCATTATCAACAAGTGATGGGCCGCACGTTCGAAATACTCCATGCAGCGGCTCGCCGCTAACGCGCGGCCGCTCTCAACTGTTTTGCTGCACCAGATGCACCACCCGCTGCGGGAACGGGATGCCAATGCCGACTTCAATCAGGCGCTCTTTGGCCAGCTCGGTAAAGGCAAACGTAACTGGCCAAAAATCTGCTGTTGCCACCCACACTCGTAGCGACAAATTGACCGCGCTGTCGCCTAAGCCCGTCACAAACACCACCGGCTCAGGGTCGCGATTTACCCGAGGGTCCTGGGCAATAGCCAGCAGTACATCGCGGGCTTGTTTGATATCACTGGCGTAATCGATCCCCACGTTGATCTCAACGCGCCGCGTGCTCTCGCGTGAATAATTGGTGATATGACCATTCGACAGGCTGCCGTTGGGCACGATCACCACTTTGTTATCCGCGGTTTTCAGCGTGGTATGGAAAATCTGAATACTGTCGACACTGCCTGATACGCCTTGCGCCTCAATCCAGTCGCCGGCGCGAAACGGGCGAAACAGCATAATCAATACACCACCGGCGAAATTAGCCAGGCTGCCCTGCAACGCCAGGCCAATGGCTAAACCGGCAGCACCGATTACCGCGATAAAAGAGGTGGTCTCCACACCGATCATCGACGCCACGCTGACCAGCAGCAAAATCTTCAACACGATGCTGACCAAGCTGCCAATAAAGCTGCCCAGCACACGATCCACCTGACGCATATCAAGCAGGCGGCTAATACTGCGGGTGAGTTTGCCGACCAGCCACCAACCAATGACAAAGGTCATCAAGGCCAAGGTCAGCTTGCCACTGTATTCCAGTACAACCGGCAGCCAGCTTTCCGATAT
Source organism: Pseudomonas sp. TMP9 (assembly GCF_037943105.1). NCBI lineage: Bacteria > Pseudomonadati > Pseudomonadota > Gammaproteobacteria > Pseudomonadales > Pseudomonadaceae > Pseudomonas > Pseudomonas vesperimontis. The sequence continues at coordinate 708,106 of NZ_CP149803.1, read as the reverse complement.
TTTCACTAATTCTTCAACACTCATATCCATGCGTTAATCCTTGTAAGCTTTAAAAAAAACGCCACGGCATGCCGTGGCGGTGGTGCAGTATCAACTCTGTTGCGACGCCTGTTCGACGGCAAGGTTCAAACCCCAGTATTAATCACGGAAGTTGTTGTACTGCAGCGGCATACCAAAGTCTTTGCTGCGCAATGCGGCCATCGCCTCTTGCAAATCATCCCGCTTCTTGCCGGTAACGCGCACCTGCTCGCCCTGGATGGCCGCCTGAACTTTCAGTTTGCTGTCTTTGATGTGCGCCACAATTTTCTTTGCCAGGTCTTTTTCAATACCTTCACGCAGTGTCGCTTCCTGCTTAACGCTTTTACCGGAGGCATAGGCATCTTTAAACTCGACGCACTGCACATCAATCTTGCGTTTAACTAGACTGAGCTTGAGAATCTCAACCATCTGTTCCAGCTGGAAATCCGCATCGGCTGTCAGATTGACAGTCAGCTCTTTCAGCTCAAAACTGCCTTTACCGCGAAGGTCGTAGCGACGTTCCAGCTCTTTGACGGCATTATCGATAGCGTTGCTAACTTCATGTTTGTCCAACTCGGACACCACGTCGAACGAGGGCATGGGCTCACTCCAGATAAACGGCGCGCCCCGCATCACGAATGGGGCACACCTAGCTTGACGATGAAAAAACCCAGCCATTATATAGCGGTAGCTACACACACTGCCCGGCGATGTACGGGCCCATGTGATTTCCCCGAGCGAGTCTGCCCATGCCCAACCCCCACCTGAGTATTTTGGTCGTCGATGACGCCAAGTTCTCCAGCGCCATGATCGGGCGCGCCCTGACCCAGGCGGGCTATCTGGACGTACGTTTTGCCAGCAGCGCTGCCGAAGCCATCAAACTGCTTGAGCAGCGCGCCGCCAGCGTCTTATTGGCCGACTGGCTGATGCCGGAGATGAATGGTTTAGAGCTGACAGTGAAAGTGCGTCAGTTTGATGAAATGGCTCATCACTACACCTATGTCATCCTGCTGACCGGCAAGGAAGGTGAAAACGTGCTGGGTGAAGCCTTCGACAGCGGCGTCGATGACTTCATCAGTAAAGCCGCCATGCACGAACAACTGGTGCCGCGAGTGTTCGCCGCCGACCGTTTGTGCAACACCTTGCAACGTCAGCTGCAAGAGAATCGCCTGCTCATCGAAAACATCACCAGCTTGGAGCAGCGCAACCTGGTTGACCCGCTCACTGGTCTGGGCAACAACCGTTATCTGCACCTAAAAATGCTCGACAGCCTGCGCCAAGTTGAATCACGCGGTGGCGCCCTGTGTTACCTGCTGATCGGTTTACAGGACGTGCGCACCCTACATCAGCAGCATGGCGACGTCTTTTTCAGCGAACTGCTTAATGGCGTAGCCCGCCGCCTGCAGCAACTGGTGCGACCCCTGGATGTACTGGTGCGCGTGGATGAAAATCATTTTGGCCTGATCACCCTGCTGGCTGACCTGCAAGAGTGCTCGCCGAGCAGCTTTAAGCGCTTACATGACGGCATCAACCTTAAAGCCTTTAAAACCAGCGAAGGCTTTATCAGCCTCAAAGCCGGGATCAGCCTAATCGGCCTCGACGCCAAAGGCCTGCCCTGCACGCCAGAGCAGATCAACCAACTCGCCGAAAACTTGCTGCCGGAATCTTACAGCAGCGGCCGGGTAACGGCCCTGCGTCTGCCGTTACCGCATTAAGGCGCGCGGCATGTGGCATATCCTCGGCGCGGGCAGCCTTGGCACCCTCTGGGCGACACGCCTGGCAAGGGCTGGCGTGCCGGTTCAGCTGATCCTGCGTGACCAACAGCGGCTGCTCAGCTACCGACAGGCTGGCGGCCTGACCTTGATTGAGAACGGTCAGGCGCAACGCTACGCCATCGCCGCACACACAGCCGATCATGCGCAACCGATCCAACGCCTGCTCCTGGCCTGTAAAGCCTATGACGCTGCGGCTGCGGTGGCCCAGTTAGCCCCGCGCTTGACTCGCGGCGCTGACATTGTGCTGTTGCAAAATGGCCTCGGCAGTCAAGACGAGGTTGCTCGCGCAGCGCCTCTTGCGCGCTGCATCTTTGCCTCCAGCACTGAAGGCGCATTTCGCCAGGCCGACTTCGAGGTGGTGTTTGCCGGCCACGGCCACACCTGGCTCGGCGACCCGCTTGACCTGCATCCGCCCGCTTGGCTGGCGGACTTACGCGCGGCTGGGATTGCCCATGAATGGAGCCTGGATATCCTCAGTCGATTGTGGCGCAAGCTGGCATTGAACTGCGCCATTAACCCGCTGACCGTGCTGCATGACTGTCGCAATGGCGGACTGAGTGAACACCCGGTGCAGGTGGCCTCCTTGAGCGGCGAACTGGTTGAGCTGCTGCAGCGCTGCGGCCACAGTGCGGCCGCAGCGAACCTGCATGACGAGGTAATGCGGGTAATCCTTGCCACCGCGGCAAATTATTCGTCCATGCACCAAGATGTCAGCCAAGGCCGGCGCACCGAAATTGCCTACTTATTAGGTTACGCGTGTAACGCCGCGCAGCGTCAGCACCTGCAACTGCCGCACATAAACGCCCTGCACGACCAACTTCAGGCGCACCTCGACGCACGCGGATTGCCCCGCCACTGAACTGCGCGTTAACCTGCCCGCACGCTCATCACCGACCGTCCCTGCCATGCCCCTGCGTCAACGCCTTGAAAATCTTCCGGTTGGCCGCAAGCTGCTGGTCGCCTTGCTGGCTTTGCTGGCAACCGTGCTGCTGGTGGCCAACCTGGCCTTTATTAGCGCGGCCTACTGGATCTCCCAGGAAAGCGTCGCGCCCCAAGCCATGCACACCCTGAGCCGGCTGATTGCCAGCCCGCCCCTGAGTGCCGACGCCTTAAGCTCGCCAGCGGCGGCTAAAGCTCTGCTCAAGCGCCTAGATGATTACGCACCCCTGCGCGCTGCGATGATCTATGACGCCGACGGGCAAAGCCTGGCGCAATTGCAGCGCGGCACCAAACTCGGCTTACCGATGCGCATTGAAGAGGTCGAATCGTGGCGCCATCAAGAGTTCCGTATCAACCAACTGGTCGAGCTGCCGCAGCTCACAGGAAAGCCCGGTCATCTTTTGCTGGTGGCCTCCAGTGAATTGCCGGGGGTGTTCTACACCGGTACGCTGACCGCCAGCCTAGTCATCCTAGCGCTGAGCGTCGTGCTCTGGCTGATTGTCTCGCGCCTGGTGCGCCGCCTGATTACTCGACCGATCCGTCGCCTTGAGGAACTCTCGCGCCAAGTCACCCGTGAAGAAAATTACGCCCTACGCGCACGGCGCGGTAATCGCGACGAAATCGGCAGCTTGGCCGACGCATTCAACACCATGCTGGTGCGCATTGAGGCCCGCGAACAACAGCTCAAAGGTGCCCGTGACGACGCCCAGCAAGCCTTTGACCAGGCCCAGCGCTTAGCCGAGGAAACCCGCCACTCCAACCGCAAGCTGGAGTTGGAAGTGCAGGTGCGTAGCAAGATTGAGCGCAAGCTCACCGGTTTCCAGAATTACCTCAACAGCATCATCGACTCCATGCCCTCCGCGCTGATCGCCCTCGACGAACAGCTCTACGTCACCCAGTGGAATCAAGAAGCCAGCAGCCTATCTGGCACCCGTTTAGACGAAGCACTGAATCAGCCGATTTTTCTCGCCTTCGCGCCGCTTAAACCCTTCCTGCCGCAGCTAAAACGTACCGTCGAACAGCACCGAGTGGAAAAAATTGAGCGGGTGACCTGGGGCAGTAACGAACAACCGCTGCATTTTGCGCTGACCTTCTACCCACTGACCGGTGGCGGTGGCCGAGGCGTGGTGATCCGTATCGACGACATCACCCAGCGGCTTAACCTCGAAGAGATGATGGTGCAATCAGAGAAGATGCTCTCGGTCGGCGGCCTTGCCGCTGGCATGGCGCATGAGATCAACAACCCGCTCGGTGCCATCTTGCACAACGTGCAAAACATCCGCAGACGTCTATCGCTGGAGCTGGAAAAAAACCGCGTGCAGGCTGAGCAAACGGGCATCAGCTTGCAAGCCATCGATCGTTACCTGCAGGCCCGAGAGATACCGCGCCTGCTTGATGGCATCCAGCAGGCTGGCAGCCGCGCGGCAAAGATCGTCAGCCATATGCTGACCTTTAGCCGGCGCAGTGATCGCCAACTGGCCCCGTGTCACTTACCCGCACTGATCGACCAAGCAGTGGAAATCGCCGGCAATGACTTCGACCTGACCGAAAGCTTTGACTTCAAGAGCCTAAGCATCCAACGCGAATTCGTAGCTGACCTACCCCCCGTGCCAGCCACCGCCAACGAACTGGAGCAGGTGCTGCTTAACCTGCTGAAAAACGCTGCCCAAGCCATTCATCAGCGCCGTGACAACACATTGCCTGGGCAGATCATTCTGCGAGTGCGCTTGGCTGGGCCGTGGGTGGAAATCCAAGTGGAAGACAACGGCGACGGCATGCCCGAGTCGGTGCGCAAGCGCATCTTTGAGCCGTTCTTCACCACCAAAGAAGTCGGCCAGGGCACCGGGCTTGGCTTGTCTGTTTCCTACTTCATCATCACCAATAACCACAAAGGGCAGATGGAAGTGCAGTCCAAATTGAACCATGGCACCTGCTTCACCCTGCGCTTACCGCTGACCACCCCTTATCTCACTACAGGTCTTTGAATATGGGTTACCGACTCTCAAAAATTTACACCCGCACTGGCGACAGCGGCGAAACGGGCTTGGCTGATGGTCGCCGCGTGACCAAAGACCACCCGCGCGTAGACGCCATGGGTGAGGTAGACACGCTGAACAGCCACCTTGGCTTGCTGCTGGCTGAGCTGGCCGAGCACGCGCCGCAGTGCCCGGGCCTGAATGATGTGATCGACGTATTAGCACCCTGCCAGCACCGCCTGTTCGACCTCGGCGGTGAACTGGCAATGCCCGATTATCAAGCCTTGCAGGTGCCGGAAATTGAGCGTTTAGAAGCGGCTATCGACCGCTGGAACGAAGAGGTCGGCCCGTTGGAAAACTTTATCCTGCCCGGCGGCTCGCGCCTAATCGCCCAAGCCCACATATGCCGCAGCCTGGCACGCGGCGCAGAACGTCGCTGCCAACACCTAAATGCCGTGGAGCCGATTCGCGACGTTGGCTTGGCCTATGTCAACCGACTGTCAGACCTGCTGTTCGTAGCGGCGCGCGTGATCGCCAAACGCCAAGGGATTGATGAAGTGCTGTGGCAAGCCGCGGCAAAACAAGCGGAGTAGCCAGTAGCCCGGATAAGCCTTGGCGCAATCCGGGGGCGATTGACTGTCGCTTAACGCCCGGATTACATCCGGGCTACATCCTCACAGCAAACTCAACTGGCTTTCGAAACGGCGCAGCTCAGCAGTCAGCGGATCAATAAATGCCAGCCCGCGGGCCAGCAGCTTCAGCGGTTTGCTGTAATCATCAGGGGCACCCGGCGCATCAGTGACCTCAGGATAAAAAGGGTCATTGAGAATCGGTGCACCCAGCGCCGCCAGATGCACACGCAGTTGATGCTTTTTACCTGTGACCGGATAAAGCCGGTACAACCAGTGACCCGCTAAGCGCTGAGCAACCTCGATGCGCGTTTCGGTGTTGGCAACGCCAGCGACTTCTTGCATACGAAAGAATGGCTCGGCAGCGTCCAGTCGTGTCATGCGCACCAGCGGGAACAGCAACTCGGGCAAGGCCGGTGCCAGCGCTTCATAGCACTTGTCCATCTGCCGCAAGCGAAACAGCGCTTGGTATTGGCCGCGGCTTTGTCGATTGGTCGAAAACAGCACCAAGCCGGCGGTATGGCGGTCAATGCGGTGCAATGGCACTAAATCGTCGTTGCCCAAGCGCTTGGCCAGCCGTGCCTGTAACGTCTGCTCGACGTACTCACCGGCCGGCATCACCGGCAGGAAATGCGGCTTATCGGCCACCAATATGTGCTCATCGACATACAACACCGCCTCTTCAAAGGGAATCGGTGTCTCTGCCGGTACTTCGCGAAAGTAATGCACCTTAAGCCCTTCGCGGTAGGCTGCGTCCAGCCCAAGCGGTTGCCCCTGCCCGTCCAACACGCGGCCACGGGCGAAGCGCTGCAACCAAATCTCACGGTTAATCGCCGGAAAGTGCCCACACAGGCAATCGATAACCGTAAGCCATTGGCCGCGGGGTAGGTGCAGGGTGCTAGGGCGCATATTCGACGGGGAGCGGGCGTCAATAGGCATAACTAACCCGCCCAACGCGGCCTATAGAAAGACTCACTGCGGCCAAAACGCGCGAATACCCGCCACACCTTGGGCGCCGGCTTGCCACGCGCGCTCAACATCACTGGGCATGACGCCGCCTAGTAAATAAGCCGGTTGGTTAACGCCTTGCAGCAACGCGCTGACGTGCGGCCAACCGAGTGGCTCAGCATCGGGATGAGTCTGAGTCGCCTGAACCGGCGACAGGGTGATGAAGTCCACACCCATTTTTGCTGCCAGCGCTAATTCCTCCGCCGAATGGCATGAGGCGGCCAGCCAGCGTTCTTTCGATAACGGTCGACCACCGGCACTCAGTTCACGCAGTTGCTTGGCGGTCAGGTGCCAGCCAGCTGCTGGAAAGTCACCCAACCATTCCAGCGGCCCCTTCAGCATCAGCTGCGCCTTGCCGGCACACAACCCAAGAGCATCCACGGCAATATCGCGGTACTGCGCATCAAACATCGCTGGCGCGCGCAGTTGCAACAGGCGGATACCGCTCTTCACGGCGGCCTGAATACCACGTAGCAATTCGGGGCCGCTCAAGCCATCGGGCGTGATCAGGTAATGTTCGGGCAGACGCGCAGCCGCGACAATCGGCTGATTTGCCGCTGGGAATTCATAGTCACTCAGCTGCCGAGGGCTGACCCAAGCCAGCGGCTGACCTTCAGCGCCGTGGGGTTCGCCGCTAAACGCTGAAACGTCCCAGACATCTAACAGCACGTGTTTGTCTGGGTAATCGTGCCGCACCTGAATCAGCGGGCGCGACGCACTGGGGCGAATACCCAGCTCTTCGTGTAATTCCCGGGCCAACGCCTCTTGCGCCGTTTCACCCGCTTCAACCTTACCCCCAGGGAACTCCCAGAGACCGCCTTGGTGCTTATCCGCGGAACGTTTAGCGAGCAGAATCTGCCCCTCAATGCCGCGAATTACCGCGGCGACTACATGAATGCGCTTCACGCTAAATGTTCCTCCAGAGCGGCCTGATACCAGCGCTGAAACGCCGACCACTGATAGGTTGCCTCAACATAGGCAGCAGCCTCCGCCGGTAGCACTACCTGATAACTGCGCAACCTCGCCGCCACCGGGGCAAAGAAGGCATCTGCCAAGCAGGGCTGCCCAAACAGGAAGGCACCGCCATGACCAAAACGCTGGCGGCACTCCGCCCACAGCGCACAGATGCGCTGAATATCGGCCATTGCATCAGCCGGTATCTCAGCCAGTGCCTGATTACGCTTGAGATCCATTGGCAAGTGAGTACGCAACGCGACAAAGCCGCTGTGCATTTCCGCGCAGGCACTGCGCGCCAATGCCCGAGCATCGCGGGCCTGAGGCCACAACTGGGCATCGACAAAACGCTCGGCCAGGTACTCGGCAATCGCCAGCGAATCCCAGACCGGACCGTCTTCACTGATCAGCAGCGGTACCTTACCGGTCGGTGAGTGCTGCAGAATCTGCGCACGGGTATCCGGGCGGTTGAGCGCGATAAGCTGCTCGTCATAAACCGCACCGGTTAATTCCACGGCCAGCGTCGCACGCAGCGACCAAGACGAATAGGTTTTGTCACCGATGATCAAAGTTAAAGACATGTGTTGCGCTCAAGGCGAGAAGGTCAAACGACCTTAAGAGGCGACCCGCCGAATAGCAAATTCCCGTTGCTTATGGGGGCATAAGCAACGGGAATGCGGTGAGCCCGACACAGGTAGTGAATGATCAGGTGCGGTACTCGGCGTTGATCTTGACGTACTCGTGGGACAGATCGGTGGTCCAGATGGTTTCACTGCAACCACCGCGGCCCAGTTCGATGCGGATGGTGATTTCTTCTTTGGCCATCACCGCTGCACCCTGCTCTTCGGTGTAGCTCGCAGCGCGGCAGCCCCGGCTGGCGATGCACACGTCACCGAGGAACACATCAATCAGGCTGACCTCCAGTTGCGCCACGCCGGCATAACCAACAGCCGCCAGAATGCGCCCCCAGTTTGGATCAGAGGCAAATAACGCGGTTTTGATCAGCGGTGAGTGGGCCACAGCATAGGCAACGTCCAAGCACTCCTGATGCGTACCACCGCCATTGACCTGCACGGTGACGAACTTGGTCGCGCCTTCACCGTCGCGCACGATGGCTTGGGCAACATCCATGCACACACTGAACACCGCATCTTTGAGCTTGGCGAACAGGTCGCCGCTGGCCTGGGTAATTTCTGGCAGAGCGGCTTTACCCGTGGCGATCAGCATGCAGCAGTCATTCGTCGAGGTGTCGCCGTCAATGGTGATGCGGTTGAACGACTTGTTCGCCGCATCGCGCAGCAAGTCTTGCAGCACGGCCTGGGCCACTTTGGCATCGGTGGCGATGTAACCGAGCATGGTGGCCATGTTAGGACGAATCATCCCGGCGCCCTTGCTGATGCCCGTCACGGTCACCGTCACCCCGTCATGCTGGAACTGGCGGCTGGCGCCTTTGGGCAAGGTGTCGGTGGTCATGATGCCGGTGGCGGCGTCAGCCCAGTTGTCTAACGCTAGGTTATCTAGGGCGGCCTGCAAGGCACCTTCGATTTTCTCCACCGGCAGCGGCTCACCGATCACCCCGGTGGAGAACGGCAGTACCGCACTCTCATCAACACTCGCCAGCTTGGCCAGAGCGGCGCAGGTACGCATGGCATTGTGCAGGCCCGGCTCGCCGGTGCCTGCGTTGGCATTGCCGGTGTTGGTCAGCAGGTAACGCACGTTACCCAGCACGCGCTTCTTGGCCAGGATGACCGGTGCTGCGCAGAACGCATTGAGGGTAAAAATGCCCGCCACGCTGGCCCCTTCGGCACAACGCATCACCACCACATCCTTGCGCCCCGGGCGCTTGATACCCGCCGAAGCGATGCCCAACTCGAAACCTGGAACCGGGTGCAGGGTAGACAACGGGCCAAGACCAACAGCCATAGCGAACGCTCCTTGAGGTTTGATACATCTGAATGCGATGGTAAAACGCCGCGAACGGTCAGACCGTTCGCGGCGTTGTTCTAGCGGTCAGCATAACCAACATTACTGTCGGCTTGACCCGCGCTACAGCAGTCGGCTTAGCTGACCTGACCGTGACAATGCTTGTACTTCTTGCCGGAACCGCACGGGCACGACTCGTTACGACCGATCTTCGGTTCAGTACGCACCGGTGCAACAGCAACAGCGGCCTCACCTTCCTCACCAGCCACTTCTGCCGCCAGCGCAGAGGCCTCAGCGTGCTGAAACTGCATACGCGCAGCCATGCCCTCAGCTTCACGACGCAGACGCGCTTCTTCTAACTCCGGGTCTTCGCGGCGCACCTGCACATGAGAGAGTACACGGATGGTGTCACGCTTGATCGAATCCAGCAGTTCTTGGAACAGGGTGAAGGACTCACGCTTGTATTCCTGCTTAGGATTTTTCTGCGCATAGCCACGCAGGTGAATACCGTGGCGCAGGTGATCCATGGTCGACAGGTGGTCTTTCCACAGGTCGTCGAGTACACGCAGCAAAATTTGCTTCTCGAAGGTGCGCAGCGCATCGGCACTGGCTTCGATTTCTTTCTCGTTATAAGCCGTGATCAGCTCTTCAAGAATGCGCGCACGCAAGGTTTCTTCGTAGAGTTTGTGGTCATCGTCCAACCACTGCTGGATCGGCAAGCGCAGGTTGAAGCCGCTGAAGATTGCCTCTTCCAAGCCGGCAATATCCCACTGCTCAGGCAGTGACTGCGGGGCGATATGCTGGTTGATGGTTTGATCCAGCACTTCGCCACGGAAGTCGGCAATGGTCTCACCGATGTTGTCAGCAGCCAGCAGCGTATTACGCATGTGATAAATCACTTTGCGCTGCTCGTTGGCCACGTCGTCGTATTCCAGCAACTGCTTACGCATGTCGAAGTTGCGCCCTTCAACTTTACGCTGGGCTTTCTCGATCGCATTGCTGACCATGCGGTGCTCGATGGCTTCACCGGACTGCATGCCTAACGCTTTCATAAAATTCTTCACCCGGTCGGAGGCAAAGATACGCATCAGATTGTCTTCCAGCGACAGGTAGAAGCGGCTGGAACCCGGGTCGCCTTGGCGACCCGAGCGGCCACGTAGCTGGTTATCGATACGCCGTGATTCATGACGCTCAGAGGCAATCACATGCAAGCCGCCGGATTCAATGACCTGCTGGTGGCGCTTCTGCCAATCCGCTTTGATCTGGGCGATCTGCTCAGGTGTGGCGTCCTCTAGGTTGGCAACTTCAACTTCCCAGTTACCACCCAACACGATGTCGGTACCGCGACCGGCCATGTTAGTGGCGATGGTTAGCGCGCCCGGACGACCGGCCTGAGCAATGATTTCCGCTTCTTTTTCGTGGAACTTCGCGTTGAGCACCTTGTGCGCAATGCTCTCTTGGTCGAGCAGGCGCGAGACGTACTCGGAGCTGTCAATCGACGCAGTACCCACCAAGATCGGCCGGCCTAGGGCCATGCATTCTTTGATATCGGTAACGATGGCCGCGTATTTCTCTTCCTGGGTCAGGTAGACCAAGTCATTGAAGTCCTTGCGCGCCAATGCACGGTTGGTGGGGATCACGATCACCGCCAACCCGTAAATCTGATGGAACTCGAATGCTTCAGTGTCCGCGGTGCCGGTCATACCGGACAGCTTGCTGTACAAACGGAAGTAGTTCTGGAAAGTGGTCGAGGCCAAGGTCTGGCTTTCGGCCTGAATCGGTAACCCTTCTTTGGCTTCGATCGCTTGGTGCAGACCCTCGGACAGACGACGACCGGGCATGGTCCGACCGGTGTGCTCGTCGATCAGCAGCACCTGGTTATTCTGCACGATGTATTCAACGTTGCGGTTGAACAGCTTGTGCGCACGCAAACCCGAGTACACGTGAGTCAGCAGACCCAAGTTATGCGCCGAATACAAGCTCTCGCCCTCGGCCAGCAGGCCAACTTCGGTCAGCATCTCTTCAACAAACTGGTGGCCGGCTTCGTTTAACTCAACTTGGCGGGCTTTCTCGTCGACCTTGTAATGGCCTTCCTGGGTGACGATGCCTTCCTCTTCCTCAATATGCAGATTGAGGCGCGGGATCAGCTTATTGATCTCGGTATAAAGGCGCGAGCTGTCTTCGGCTTGGCCGGAGATGATCAGCGGGGTGCGCGCTTCGTCGATCAAAATGGAGTCAACTTCGTCGATCACAGCAAAATTCAGTCCACGCTGGAATTTATCTTCCAAGCTGAACGCCATGTTGTCGCGCAGGTAGTCGAAACCAAATTCGTTGTTAGTGCCGTAGGTGATGTCAGCGGCATAGGCTTCACGCTTCTCGTCCGGCGGCATAAACGGGATAACCACGCCCACCGACAGCCCGAGAAATTCATACAGCGGCCGCATCCAATTGGCATCGCGGCGAGCCAGGTAATCGTTGACGGTGACCACGTGCACACCTTTACCGGAGAGTGCATTGAGGTACACCGCCAAGGTTGCCACCAGGGTCTTGCCTTCACCGGTGCGCATTTCGGCAATTTTGCCTTCGTGCAGGGTCATGCCGCCAATCAACTGTACGTCGAAGTGGCGCATGCCCATGACGCGCTTACCGGCTTCACGGGCGACTGCAAAGGCTTCAGCCTGAAGCATGTCGAGGGTTTCGCCTTTGGCTAGACGGGCTTTGAACTCATCTGTCTTGGCGCGCAGTTGCTCATCAGACAGAGCCAACATCTGCTCCTCGACGGCATTCACGGCTTGTACCGCCTTGAGCATGCGCTTGACTTCACGCTCGTTCTTGCTTCCAAAGAGTTTTTTCAACAAAGGCGCAAACATATCGACAGGATCTTCCAGGCGTATGGATTGAGGGCTACTGAACAGCGACCCAGGCAGCCTTTAGGGCTACGTGCGAGGTGGGCATTCTACCCGGAAATGCAAGCGAGGAAAGCGGCGTTATTCAACGCCGTCAACGCGGGCGATGTAGCTGGCTGGGTTGACCACCCGACCATCTTTAGTCACTTCGAAGTGCACATGGTAGCCACTGGCGCGCCCACTGCGGCCAACTTTGGCTATGGTTTGGTCGCGCTGCACCAAATCGCCAATCTGGACCACATTGCTCTGGTTGTGCGCATACAGGGTGGTGTAGCCATCAGCATGGCTGATCTCAACGGTGTAACCGTAACCCGACTTAACACCGGAGAAGCTCACCACACCCGCCGCAACGGCAACCACATCACTGCCCGCCTTGGCGGCAAAGTCGATGCCTTTATGCTGGGTGTTACGCCCCGTCAGCGGGTGCACACGTCGGCCGAACGATGAAGACATGTAGCCATTACGCACCGGCATGCCGGACAGGTATTCAGCCTCACTCAACTGACGCTCACCGATCAACTGCTCCAACACTTCCAGCAGCTGCTCGCGACTGTCCAAGCGCAAGCTCAGCTGGTCGAGCTCATCCATAAAGGGCGGCGGCGCATACGCCGAATCACCCAAGGCATCTTCAGCACCGCCTTGGCCAACGTTGAGCGAGAAGTCGAATTCGCTGGCATCCAGATCAGCCAGCTCGGTCAGGCGCGCACCGAGGGCATCCAAACGCGTCAGGCGCGCCTGCAGCTCAGCCACATGCACCGCGAACGCATCCAGCTGACGCTGTGCATCCAAGCGCACCGCACCCACTTCAGCACGTTGTTGATCCAGTACCTGATTCACCTGCGCATCGTCATGCACGATCACAGTCGCGGGCGCCCACCAGGCGCCGACGGCAACCCCGCCGCCCAGCGCCACGCTGAGTAGCAGCAATAACGCCAACAAAAGCCAGCGCAGCTCCAGGCTCAGCGAACGTGCGGCGCCATGGCGCCGGCTGAGTAAAATGATATGCATGGCATTCCCCTAGTGGTGAGGCCAAAGCGGGCAGCAGCGACTCTGCTACCATGACAACCTCACTTTTTCAGGCGTCCTGCCATGACTTTTCGTCCTTTGCCGGCCCGAGCTCCTGCCGCGCTGTTACGCGAGGTGAAGCCCCTGAAGGCGTTGTTCAATCAAGCGCAACGCATTGATCGCTTGCAACACCTACTGGAAAGCCAGTTGCAACCTGCTGCTCGCGAACACTGCCATGTAGCCTCATGGCGCGAGGGCTGTCTGCTGCTGATAATCACTGATGGCCACTGGGCCACGCGCCTGCGTTATCAACAAAAACGCTTGTTGAAACAGCTGCAGGCACTTGAAGAGTTCGCGACCTTAACGAAGATCTTGTTCAAGGTGCAACCTCCGACTGCCGAAAGGCATGCACCACGTCGCACAATTAGCTTGTCCAGCAGCGCTGCAGAAAACATCCAGGCCACTGCCGATGGCATCAGCGACCCCAAATTACGCGCTGCCTTAGAACGCTTGGCCAAACACGGCAAACCCAGCGAATAATGGCGCCACCTTGTTAAAGGGCAGCAAAAAAACAGGCCACCCGAAGGTGGCCTCTAAAAGCAAAAAAGGAGGGTGTTGCGTTACACGGCTGCAACCGGGCGCATGTAAGAGATTGGCGCGTTGTTGGGGTCGTCAAAGGTGACCACTTCCCACGCGTCGGTTTGCTCGATCAGGGTGCGCAGCAGGCGGTTGTTTAACGCATGCCCCGACTTAAAGCCCTTAAACTCGCCAATCAGGCTGTTACCCAGCAGGTAAAGGTCGCCAATCGCGTCAAGAATCTTGTGCTTAACGAACTCATCTTCGTAACGCAGGCCGTCTTCATTGAGCACGCGGAACTCATCCACCACGATGGCGTTATCGACGCTGCCGCCGAGTGCCAAGTTCTGTGAACGCAAGAACTCAATATCGCGCATAAAGCCGAAAGTACGTGCGCGGCTGACTTCCTTAACGAACGACGTGCTGGAGAAGTCGACACTGGCCGACTGGGTGCGGTTGCGGAAAACCGGGTGATCGAAATCGATCTCGAAACTCACCTTAAACCCTTCAAAAGGCACGAAGGTGGCGCGCTTGTCGCCCTCTTCAACCGTGACTTCACGAAGGATACGGATGAACTTCTTGTGGGCGTCCTGCTCTTGCAAACCAGCCGATTGAATCAGGAATACAAAGGGGCCCGCACTGCCATCCATGATCGGCACTTCGGACGCGGAGAGCTCGACGTAGGCGTTATCGATGCCCAGGCCAGCCATGGCCGAAAGCAGGTGCTCTACCGTATCCACCTTGACATCACCATTGACTAAGGTAGTCGACATGGTGGTTTCACCAACGTTACCTGCACGCGCGGGGATTTCCACGACAGGGTCTAGGTCGGTACGACGGAACACGATACCGGTGTCCACAGGTGCCGGCTTTAGGGTCAGGTATACCTTTTCCCCGGAATGCAGGCCGACGCCGGTGGCGCGGATAATGTTCTTCAGGGTGCGTTGTCTGATCATGGATTGGACCGCTATAGCACTAGTTGCGAATAGTTTTCAACAAAGGCCGGCGATGATAGCAGAACCGATCTTTGCTGAACACCAATCACCTTGATACTCCTGATACATTCCATCAATCGGCCTGGCGACGCAGGAAGGCCGGGATATCCAAGTAATCCAGATCGTCATGCGGGTTCAGCTTAGCCGCTGTTGCAGCGCCGCCGTGGCTTTGACGCTGAACGGTTGGACGCTCGTAGTCCTTATAGTTAACGCTGTGCTCGGCACGCGCTGATGGAGCAGCAGCGTTATTAGCGCCAGCAGAAACCTGCAAGGTATTGTCGATAACCTTGACTGGCTTCTCGATACGCGCACCCAAGCCTGTGGCCACAACAGTTACGTGCAGCTCGTCGCGCATGTCTGGATCGATCACGGTGCCGACCTTGACGGTGGCGTGCTCGGAGGCGAACTGCTCAATAATATTACCCACATCGGAGTATTCACCCAGAGACAGATCAGGACCGGCAGTGATGTTAACCAGAATGCCGCGCGCGCCCTGCAGGTTGACGTCTTCCAGCAGCGGGTTACGGATCGCTGCTTCGGTGGCTTCACGGGCGCGGTTCGGACCGCTGGCGCAGCCAGTGCCCATCATCGCCATGCCCATTTCGCTCATCACGGTTTTCACGTCAGCGAAATCTACGTTGATCATGCCCGGACGTTTGATGATGTCGGAGATGCCGCGAACGGCGCCGGCCAATACATCATCCGCCTTGGCAAACGCGGACAGCAGGCTGGCATCTTTACCGAGGATGGTCAGCAGCTTTTCGTTAGGGATGGTGATCAGCGAATCAACACTCTCGGCCAACGCACGGATGCCTTCTTCGGCAATCAGCATGCGTTTTTTGCCTTCGAACGGGAACGGACGCGTTACCACCGCAACGGTGAGAATGCCCATTTCCTTAGCCACCTGGGCGATTACGGGTGCGGCGCCTGTACCGGTACCGCCGCCCATGCCGGTGGTGATAAAGACCATGTCGCAGCCTTGCAGCACTTCGGCGATCCGCTCACGGTCTTCCATCGCGGCCTGACGGCCGACTTCGGGGTTAGCACCCGCACCAAGGCCTTTGGTCACCGCCGTGCCCAACTGCAGAACGGTGCGCGCGCCGACGTTTTTCAGGGCTTGTGCATCCGTGTTGGCGCAGATGAACTCAACGCCTTCAATGTTATTTTTCGCCATGTGATTGACCGCATTACCGCCGCCGCCGCCCACGCCGATGACCTTGATAACTGCGCTTGCTGGAGCGCTGTCTACGAGTTCAAACATTTTCCCTCTCCTTATTTTCTAGTTATAACGCCTACTGCAAAAATCAAAAATTGCTCTGGACCCAGCGTTTTAGCCGTTCCAGAACAGGTTGTTTGGGTTCATCGCTGCTGTAGCTGCCGAGCGACGACATCGACACGCCATCGGCCTGCTTTTGCAGCCCGTACAGCAACAGGCCTACGCCTGTGGAGTAAATAGGGTTGCGCACAACGTCAGCCAATCCTTTCACGCCCTGGGGCATGCCCAGGCGTACCGGCATATGGAAAATTTCTTCGGCCAGTTCAACGGCGCCTTCCATTTTCGCGGTGCCGCCGGTGAGGACGATGCCAGCTGGGATCAAGTCCTCATAACCGCTGCGGCGCAGTTCCGCCTGGATCAAAGTGAACAGCTCGTCGTACCGCGGCTCAACCACTTCGGCTAGGGACTGCCGTGACAAGTCCCGCGGCGGACGGTCACCGACACTCGGCACCTTGATGGTTTCGCCTGCACCGGCTAATTTGGCCAGCGCGCAGGCGTAGCGAATCTTGATCTCTTCGGCGTATTGCGTCGGTGTACGCAGGGCCATGGCAATGTCGTTAGTGACCTGATCGCCTGCAATCGGAATAACCGCCGTGTGGCGGATGGCACCTTCGGTGAAGATGCAGATGTCGGTAGTGCCGCCACCGATGTCCACCAGGCACACGCCCAGCTCTTTCTCGTCGTCGGTGAGCACGGCATAAGCGGAAGCAAGCTGCTCAAGAATGATGTCGTCCACTTCAAGACCGCAGCGGCGCACGCACTTCTCGATGTTCTGCGCGGCATTCACGGCGCAGGTGACCACATGCACTTTGGCTTCTAAGCGCACACCCGACATGCCCAATGGCTCACGTACGCCTTCCTGGTTATCAATCACGTAATCCTGAGGCAAGGTGTGCAATACGCGCTGATCCGCCGGAATAGCTACAGCTTGAGCAGCATCCAGTACGCGTTCAAGGTCTGCTGAGCTTACTTCACGGTCACGGATGGCCACGATGCCATGGCTATTAAGGCTGCGGATATGGCTGCCCGCCAAGCCAACAAACGCCGAGTGGATACGGCAACCCGCCATCAGCTGCGCTTCTTCAACGGCGCGCTGGATCGATTGCACGGTTGATTCGATATTCACCACCACGCCCTTTTTCAGGCCACGCGAGGGGTGCGTGCCGATGCCGACGATTTCTATCTGGCCGTCCGCATTCACTTCACCGACCAAGGCCACCACTTTGGAGGTCCCGATATCGAGGCCGACGATCATCTTGCCGCTCTGCACGTTTGCCATGGCTCTTGCCTTCTCCTTATTCACTGCACAACAGCGGTTGGTGCCGCCGTGGGCGCTAACGGTTCACGCCATGCCACGGCCAAGCCGTTGGCATAACGCAGATCGATCCGCGCAATATTCGGTTGTTGTTCTTTTAGAGCCTTGTCGTAAATGGCGTTGAACCGGCGCATCTTTTCCACCAGATGGTCACGCCCCAGCAACAATTCGATGCCCTGACCGGTGGACAGGAACCAGCTACCGCGCTCACGTAACTCCAGGCGCGCCACGGAGAAGCCCATGGGCCGCAGCATTTGGCTGAGTACCTGGTATTGCTGCATCACTTGCTGCTGCGCGCGCTGGGGGCCATACAGCTGCGGCAGGTGCGGATAATTGGCCAGTTCCAACGGCGCGAACGCTTCACCTTGGTTGTTTAGTAACGCCTCATCGCCCCAGCGGGCAATCGGCAGTTGTTCTTCTAAACGCACCACCAATTGATCCGGCCAGATACGGCGCACTTGCGCGCTGGCAATCCACGGCATTGATTCCAGCTCGTGGCGCATGCTCAGCAGGTCAACACTGAAGAAGCTGGCGCTGGCGTAGGGCGCAATACGCTCTTGCACAGCTTGCTGATTGACGTAGCTGAGGTCACCTTCAACGCTGATAGTGGCAATTGGCTGATCGGCATACGGCAACGCCCGCAACGACAACTCATAGGTGCCGTAGCCCAGGCCTAACAGCAACAGTGGCCAAGTCAGACGCTTCAACCAAGAGAAATTGGTTTTCGGCAAATTTACCCGCAAGCTCATCGGCTCCTTGATCACCAAACGGCTGGCGCCGCGCTGCGCAGGCTTGCCGCGCACGGGGGCGCGGGAAGAACCTGGCTGGTGACGCACGTGAGCCGTCATGAATTAACCCCGCGCCTCAAGGCTGTCAGCCAGAATCGCCAACACCAACTGTTGAAAGTCCAGACCCGCAGCCTTTGCCGCCATCGGCACTAAACTGTGGTCAGTCATGCCAGGCACGGTATTGACTTCCAGCAGCCAGAAGGCGCCCTCGGCATCCTGCATCACATCAGTGCGGGCCCAGCCCTGGGTGCCAACGGCTTCGCAAGCACGCGCAGTGAGCTGCATCAGCTCAGCTTCCTTGGCAGGCGCTAAGCCACACGGAATGCGGTATTGGGTGTCATTCGCCACATACTTGGCGTCGTAATCGTAAAAGCTGTGGGGGGTGCCAAGGGCAATCGGCGGCAGCACTTGACCACGCAGCATGGCAATGGTGAATTCTGGGCCGGCGATCCATTGCTCTACCAACACCTGCGAGTCATAACCGCTGGCATCCTGCCAAGCCGCAATCAGTGCCGGCAGGTCGCTTACCTTGGCCATACCGATGCTCGAGCCTTCATGGGCAGGCTTGACAATCAGGGGGAAGCCCAAATCAGCCGCAGCCGACTCACAGTCAACCACTGAGGCCAACACAGCATGCCGCGGGGTCGACAAACCTAAGCTCTGCCACACCTGTTTGGTGCGCAGTTTGTCCATCGCCAAGGCCGAGGCGAGGATGCCGCTACCGGTGTAAGAAATCCCAGCGCACTCAAGCAGGCCCTGCATCGCGCCATCTTCACCGCCACGGCCGTGCAGGACGATAAAAGCGCGGTCAATTTTTTCACTGTTCAGGCGCTGCAAAAAATCAGCCCCGACATCAATCCCAAAAGCGTCCACGCCGGCAGCTTGCAAGGCCTGCAGCACGGCATTGCCCGACTTCAGCGACACTTCACGCTCAGCGCTTTTACCGCCAAACAGCACCGCCACACGGCCAAAGGCGCTGACCGGATACTGAGACTTCAAGCTCGCGGTACTCATTTCGACTCCTGCGCTGACTGGTCGCTGGCCTTAGCGAACAGCGGGCTTTGCAGCAGTTGCGGCGCGAGGCCGCCGATATCTCCGGCACCCTGGCACAGCAGAATGTCGCCCGCACGCAGCAGTGGCTTAACAATCGGCGCCAGGTCAATACCACGCTCGATGTAGATCGGATCAAGCGTGCCACGCTGACGAATGCTGTGGCACAGCTGACGGCTGCCGGCGCCTGGGATGGGCGCTTCGCCTGCCGGGTAGACTTCCATCAGCAGCAGCACGTTGGCCTCACCCAATACCTGAACAAAATCTTCATACAGATCGCGAGTCCGGCTAAAGCGGTGCGGCTGGTACACCATGACCAGACGACGCTGCGGCCAACCACCGCGTACCGCCTTGATCACGGCAGCCACTTCACGCGGGTGGTGACCGTAATCGTCGACGAGCATCACGCTGCCGCCCTCGACCGGCAATTCGCCATATACCTGGAAGCGCCGACCCACTCCTTGGAAGCCTGACAGCCCTTGAATAATGGCCTCATCACTGATGCCCTCATCGCTGGCAATAGCAATCGTGGCAAGGGCGTTCAGCACGTTGTGATTGCCCGGCATGTTGACCGACACATCCAGCGGCTCGCGGTCGCGACGGAGCACCGTAAAGAAGGTCTGCATGCCCTGCTGGCGGATATTGATTGCACGCACATCGGCGTCGTCATCAAAGCCGTAAGTCACAGTCGGACGCGCCACTTGCGGCAGAATTTCGCGCACGATCGGGTCGTCCACACACATCACCGCCAAACCATAAAACGGCAAGTTGTGCAGGAACTCGATGAAGGTTTTCTTCAGTTTATTGAAGTCTCCTCCATAGGTGCTCATGTGATCCATGTCGATATTGGTGACGACCGAGACCATCGGCTGCAGATGCAGGAAGCTGGCATCACTTTCGTCGGCTTCAGCAATCAAATAACGGCTACTGCCGAGCTGAGCGTTGGTGCCAGCGGCATTCAGACGGCCACCAATCACAAAAGTCGGGTCCAGGCCACCGGCTGCGAATACTGACGCCAGTAGGCTGGTGGTGGTGGTTTTGCCATGGGTGCCGGCAACCGCGATGCCGTGCCGATAGCGCATTAACTCAGCGAGCATTTCAGCGCGTGGCACGACGGGGATACGCCGCTCCAGCGCAGTGGCCACTTCCGGATTACTGGTGTTGACCGCACTGGATACCACCAGCACATCAGCCTGCTCAGCGTTTTCGGCGCTGTGGCCGATAAAAATTTCTGCGCCAAAGCTTTCCAGTCGATCGGTGACAGCCGAGCGCTTGAGGTCGGAGCCGGACACCTCATAACCGAGGTTCATCAACACCTCGGCGATGCCGCACATACCAGCGCCACCGATGCCAACGAAATGGATGCGGCGGATGCGGCGCATACGGCGAATTTCTGAGCGTGCAGCGGCGGGAGACTTAGCCACGGGCCACCTCCAGGCAGATGTCGACAACGGTGCAGGTAGCGTCAGGCTTGGCCAGACGACGAGCCGTCTGCGCCATTTGAGAGAGTTGTTCGGGGTGCATCAAAACCTCGGTCAGCTGCGCGGCCAGCGTGGCGGCGTCAGTGGAGCGTTGTGGCAGTAGCACGGCAGCGCCGGCACTGGCCAAATAGTTGGCATTACGGGTTTGGTGATCGTCGATCGCATGCGGCAGTGGCAGCAAAAAAGCCGGCAGTCCAGCAGCCGCTAACTCGCTAACGGTAAGAGCGCCAGCGCGGCACACCACCAGATCAGCCCAGGCATACGCGCGCGCCATGTCTTGAATAAACGCTGCGACCTGCGCTTCGACGCCAACTGCGCCATAGCGTTCAGCGGTAATTGCATCATGTTGTTTACCGGCCTGATGAAACACTTCAGGGCGCAGCTCGGCGGCCACCAATGCCAGTGCCTCAGGGAGTAATTTATTCAGAGGCTCGGCGCCGAGACTGCCGCCCAGTACCAGTAACCGCGGCTGACGATTACGCAGCGAATCTCGCGGCGTTTCCAGGAACAGCTCTTCGCGCACCGGGTTACCCGTGGTGCGGCGTTTGGCGCTTTTGCTGAACGTATTCGGGAAGGCCTCACACACGCGACTGGCAAACGGCACCAAGCTGCGGTTGGCCGTACCTGCCACGGCATTCTGCTCATGAATGATCAATGGAGCGCCGTTCATCCGTGCCGCCAAGCCGCCTGGGCCGGTGACATAACCGCCCATTCCCAACACGCAGACTGGCTGCAGCTCGCGCATCACCTTGCGCGCTTGCAGCAGCGCCTTGATCAGCTGGAACGGCGCTTTCAGCAAAGACAACGTGCCCTTTCCGCGCAATCCGCTGACATCAATCAAATGCAACGGCAGACCGGCAGCCGGTACCAGTTCATTTTCGATGCCGCGCGGCGTGCCTAACCAGTGCACGCTGTAACCGCGCGCTTTGAACTCACGGGCGCAAGCCAGGGCCGGGAATACATGGCCACCGGTACCACCGGCCATAATCAGCACATTACCGCGCATGCTGAACCTCCTCGACGGTTTCGCCTTCAAAGAAATCTGACTCTTTAAAGTCGACATTTTCATTGCCCAGTTGGGTGCGACGTTCCCACTCAATACGCAACAAAATCGCCAAGCTAATACAGCAAATGACTAAGGAGCTGCCGCCATAACTGAGGAATGGCAGGGTCAGGCCCTTGGTCGGCAGCAAGCCAACATTTACCCCGATATTGATCAACACCTGGCCGATCCACAAAAAAGCCAAGCCATACGCCACATACGCCGAAAAGAACTGCTTGGCCTTCTCTGCCCACAGGCCGATATACAGTGCGCGCACGCTGACAAACACGAACAAGGCGACGGTCAGCAAGGCACCGATCATCCCCAGTTCTTCGGCCAGTACGGCAAACACGAAATCGGTGTGCGCTTCAGGCAGGTAGAACTGCTTCTGCACGCTGTTTCCTAAGCCAACGCCCAACCACTCACCCCGACCAAAAGCGATCAACGCTTGGCTCAGCTGGTAACCGGCACCGTATTGGTCGGCCCACGGGTCGACAAAGTTGGTCAGGCGTTCCAAGCGATAAGCCTGACTGGTCATCACCCATACGCCCAAGCCGAGCACGCAGGCCGCCAAAGGAATAAAGCGCAGCAGGTTGACCCCGCCGAGAAACAACATGGCGATAGCCGCGCCCACCAGCACCACGGTTGCACCGAAATCGGGCTCGGCCAACAGCAACCCAGCAATCGGCCCGAGCACCAACATTGGCTTAACAAAACCGGTGAACTTCTCGCGCACCTCGGTCTGTCGGCGCACCAGATAAGCCGCAATAAAGATAATGCTGAATAACTTGGCCAACTCCGACGGCTGCAGGTTGATAACACCTAAGCCGATCCAGCGCTTGGCGCCATTCACTTCACGGCCGATCCCGGGCACTAGCACCAAAATCAGCAGCACCACGGCGGCCGCTAGCAACATGCCGCTGTAGCGCTGCCATAACGACATCGGTACCAGCAATGTAGCCAGCGCAGCACTGATGCCAATCGTTAGGTAGATCAAATGCCGAATCATGTGGAACAACGGATTGCCCGTCTGCGCCGCGGCCACTTCCGAGGACGCTGATGTAATCATCACCAAGCCCAAACCAAGCAGCGCCAAGCACCCAGCAAGCAGCGGGAAGTCGATATCGACACCACGGCGGGTATGCAAGGGTGAAGGAGCGGCGAGCAGGCTGGCGAGCATCAGCGCAAACCCTCCACGGCCTGAGCGAACAACCGCCCGCGCTCTTCGAAGTTCTTGAACATGTCCAAGCTGGCGCAGGCTGGTGACAACAGCACGGCATCGCCCGCCTCGGTCAGCTCAGCTGCACGCAGCACAGCCTCTTCCAGCGTCTTCACCCGCACCAGCGGCACGGCCTCGCCCAGCGTGGCGGCCAACAGCTCTGCATCTCGCCCCAGCAGGACTACGGCGCGGCAATACCTGCCAACGGGGGCTCGTAACGCGGAGAAATCTGCACCCTTACCGTCGCCACCGGCGATCAGCACCAGCTTGCCTGCGATATCGGCGCCCAGGCCTTCGATGGCCGCCAGTGCGGCACCGACGTTGGTGGCTTTGGAGTCGTCGTAGTAGCTAACGCCACTGTGCTCGCCCACCCATTGGCAGCGATGCGGCAATCCGGCGAACTGTTTTAGTGTTGCTAGCATCGGCTCAAACGGCAGGCCTACAGCATGGCCAAGCGCCAGCGCGGCTAGGGCATTGGACTGGTTATGTGCACCGCGAATCTTCAACTCGCGCGCTGGCAGCAGCGCCGCGAACTGATAGCCCAGGCACTTCTCGCCGTTTTCCTCAATCAAACCAAAGCGCTTGAAGTCAGGCTTGCCCAGGCCGAAGTACCAGCAAGGTAGCTGATCCGCCACCAGCGGCCGCGACAGCGCATCATCGCGGTTCACCACCACTTGGCGCGCACCACGGAAGATGCGGTGCTTAGCTAGGTGATAGGCCGGCAGATCGGCGTAGCGATCCATATGGTCTTCGCTGATATTCAAGCAGGTGGCCACTTCAGCATTGAGCTGATCGGTGGTTTCCAGCTGGAAACTCGACAGCTCCATTACATACAACTCGATGCTGTCATCGAGCAGATCCAGCGCCGGAGTGCCAAGGTTGCCACCGACGGCCACTTTCTTTCCCGCGGCTGCGGCCATCTCACCCACTAAGGTGGTCACGGTGCTCTTAGCGTTGGAACCGGTAATGGCAATAATTGGCGCCTTGGCATAGCGAGCAAACAAGTCAATGTCACCAGACAACTTAACCCCACGCGCGGCAGCCGCCTGCAACGCGGGGGTGGCGATGGCCAGGCCGGGGCTGATCAGCAGTTCGCTGGCGCGGCAGAGGAAGTCCACGTCCAGCTCGCCGCAACGCACTTCGACCTGCGGGAACTGTTCACGCAAGGTGGCGAGCTCCGGCGGGTTAGCACGGGTGTCGACCACGGCAAACGGCAAGCCCTGGCGCGTGAGGAAACGCACTAGGGACATGCCGCTCTTGCCGAGGCCGACAACGATGCGGAAGTGGTCAGAAGCGATCAGATTCATTAGGCCCTCAACGCAGTTTCAAGGTGGCAAGGCCGATCAGCACCAAAATCACGGTGATGATCCAGAAGCGCACGATCACGCGCGGCTCAGGCCAGCCTTTGAGTTCAAAGTGGTGATGAATCGGCGCCATGCGGAACACCCGCTTGCCGGTCAACTTAAAGGAGGCGACTTGGATGATCACCGAGAGGGTTTCCACCACAAAGATGCCACCCATGATGAACAGCACCACTTCCTGACGGACAATCACCGCAATCGTGCCCAAGGCTGCACCCAGCGCCAGCGCGCCGACGTCACCCATAAAAACTTGCGCGGGGTAGGTGTTGAACCAGAGAAAGCCCAAACCAGCGCCGACTAGCGCCGCGCAGAACACGATCAGCTCACCCGCACCCGGCACGTAAGGGATAAACAGGTATTCGGCGAAATTCACGTTGCCTGACAGGTAGCAGAAAATCCCCAGCGCGCCGCCCACCATCACGGTGGGCAAAATAGCCAAACCATCGAGGCCGTCAGTGAGGTTCACCGCATTACTGGAGCCGACGATCACGAAGTAGCTGAGCACCACAAAGCCCAACCCCAGCTCTAGGCTGAAATCTTTTAGCAGTGGCAGGAACAGGGTGGTCTCGACCGGGCTTTGCGCCGTCATGTACAGAAAGAATGCTGCGCCCAAGCCAAACACCGACTGCCAGAAATATTTCCAGCGGCTCGGTAAGCCTTTAGAGTTCTTCTCGATCACCTTGCGGTAGTCATCGACCCAGCCGATGGCGCCAAACAGCAAGGTCACGGTCAGCACAGTCCATACATAGCGGTTGGACAGGTCAGCCCACAGCAAAGTACTGATGGCGATCGCCGAAAGAATCAACGCGCCACCCATGGTCGGCGTGCCTTTTTTCGACAGGTGCGACTGCGGACCGTCGTTACGTACCGACTGGCCGATCTGACGGATTTGCAGGGTGCGGATCATCCACGGGCCCAGCCACAGTGCCAGCGACAGCGCGGTGAGCACACCGAGAATGCCGCGCAGGGTCAGGTACTGAAAGACTGCAAAGCCCTTGTGGAACTGTTGCAGGTATTCCGCCAGCAGCAGCAGCATTAATGCATCTCCCCGGATGTGCCACACAGCGCCGCCACGATGTTTTCCATCGCCGCGCTGCGTGAACCTTTTATTAGAAGGGTGGTGTCGCCCTGCTCGCTTTGCAGCGCAGCAATCAGGCTGGCTTGGTCACTGAAGTGCTGAGCCACAGGGCCAAACGCAGCCACGGCATGGGCCATAAGTGGGCCAACGGCATACAGCGCATCGACTTTACCGACCGCGTAGCCACCGACCTGACGATGACCGTCTTCGGCCCACTGACCCAGCTCGCCAATATCTCCCAACACCAGCACCCGACGGCCCGTAAAGCCGGCGAGGATATCGATGGCGGCGCAGACAGACGTTGGGTTGGCGTTGTAACTGTCATCAATCACGCGCAAACCGTTGCGAGTGATATGTGCAACGGTGCGCCCGCTGACGGGCTGCAGATTTTCCAGCCCAGCTTTTATTGCGCCGGCGCTAACCCCCAGCACTAAAGCGGCAGCGGCGGCGGCTAAGGCGTTAGCTACGTTGTGCTCGCCAAGCAAATTGAGCTGTACACGGGCCTGACCGCTGGCGCTGTGCAAGGTAAATGCAGAGCAGCCACGGGCGTCACGCTTAAGCTCGCTGGCGTAAACATCTGCGTCTGGGTTGAGCAAGGCAAATGAGCGAACGTTACGGCCCTGGGCCCGTTGCTGCCAGACAGCGAAAGCAGGGTCGTCCAGATTAAGCACAGCAACGCCGCTGTCACTCAGCCCTTCGATGATTTCGCCCTTGGCTTGGACAATTTTTTCTGGGCCGCCGAACTCGCCCACATGAGCGGTGCCAGCGTTATTCAGCACGGCGACTTGCGGGCGTGTCAGGCCGACGGTGTAGGCGATTTCGCCGACATGATTAGCGCCCAACTCAATCACGGCCGCCACATGCTCGGGGGCTAATTGCAAAAGGGTTAACGGCGCGCCAAGGTCGTTATTCAGGTTGCCACGGGTCGCCAGCACCGGGCCTTGCAGACCCTCGCGCAGAATACTGGCGAGCATTTCTTTAACCGTAGTTTTGCCGCTGGAGCCGGTAATCGCGACCACTGGCGCCTTGAACGCCTGGCGACTGAGCGCACCCAGCTGCCCCAAAGCCAAGCGCGTATCGGCCACCACCAGCTGCGGCAAGGGCGAGCCCACGACTGCACGCTCGACCAAGGCTGCCACAGCGCCTTTGCTGGCGACTGCGGCCAGGTAATCATGGCCATCAAAGCGCGGGCCGCTGAGGGCAACAAATAGCTGGCCTGGCTGAATAGCCCGGCTGTCGCTGCTGACGGCATTGAAGGCAACGTCAGCGCCGATCACGCGCGCATTCAACAACGCGGCCACTTGGCTTAATAGCAACGGCTTAAGCATGCGCCACCGCCCATGCGGCTAGGGCACTGGTCGCCTCAAGCAGATCAGAGAATGGCTGACGCACGCCGTTAATTTCTTGGTAGTCCTCGTGACCCTTACCGGCCAACACCACTACATCGTCGGCACTGGCAGCGGCAATCAGCTGAGCAATGGCCTGGCCACGGCCATGGACGAATTGCACCGCTGCAGGGCTGACAAAACCGCCACGAATATCACTAAAAATGTCTGCTGGGGCTTCACTACGCGGGTTGTCGTCGGTGACCAACACGTTGTCTGCTAGGCGCTCGACCACCGCGGCCATTAGCGGGCGCTTACCGTTGTCGCGATCACCGCCGCAACCGAACAGGCAGAGCAAACGACCTTTGACATGCGGTCGCAGCGCTTCGAGGACTTTCTCCAAGGCGTCTGGGGTGTGCGCGTAATCGACCACTACCAGCGGCTGCTTAACGCCGCCCAAGCGCTGCATGCGACCAATTGGCCCCTGCAATTGCGGCAGCGTTTTAAGAATTTCGTCCAACGGGTAGTCCATCCCGAGCAATGTGCCGACCACTGCCAGCAGGTTGCTCAAGTTGAAACGCCCCAGTAGCGAACTGCGCAAGCTCCCTTCACCACGCGGGGTGACTAAGGTGGCGCGCACGCCTTGCTCGTTAAATTGCGCGTCGCGGCAATACAGATAAGCGTCTGGGTCGATCAAGCTGTAGCTGATTAGGCGCGATGCGTGCTCGGTGCGAGCCAACTCGCGACCAAAGGCGTCATCTAAGTTGAGTACGCGGCAACGCAAGTTTGGCCAAGCAAAAAGCGCCGCTTTTGCCTCAGCGTAAGCCTGCATCGAGCCGTGATAATCCAGATGATCGCGGGACAGGTTAGTCAGCACCGCCACATCAAATGCCAAAGCGGCAACGCGACCTTGATGCAGGCCGTGGGAGGACACCTCCATAGCCACCGCACGGGCACCGGCGTTTTTCATATCAGCCAAGGTCGCCTGCACGCCAATCGGATCAGGCGTGGTGTGCAAGCCCTGCTCCAGCGCACCGTAGAAACCATTGCCCAACGTGCCAACAATGCCGCAGCGCTGGCCTAACAGATCCAATGCTTGGGCCAGCAACTGGCTGACGCTGGTTTTGCCATTGGTACCGGTAATGCCAATCAGGTGCAGCACTCGGCTTGGCTCACCATAAAAGCGCCCGGCAATCGCTGAGAGTTGCTTAGCCAAGCCTTTTATCGCCACTAATTCGCTGCTGCTGGCGGTCATCTCTAACGCGCCTTCAGCTTCAAACGCCACAGCAGCAGCGCCGCGGGCAACAGCATCGGCGATGTGCACGCGGCCATCCTGCTGGGTACCAGGCACGGCGAGAAACAGATCACCCGGACGCACCTTGCGGCTGTCCAAGGTCAATTCACGAATCAAGGTGGAGCTGGCCGCTTCGGGGAGCAACTGACTGAGGGGCATAGGCATCAGATACGCCCTCCTTTAAGGGGTAGCACGGCGGCTGTTTCAACTTTTACGGCCTCGGGCGCCGGCAAATTATCCGGCGCGACGTTGAGCAAACGCAGCGCGCCGGCCATGACCTTGCCAAACACCGGCGCAGACACTAGACCGCCGTAATAACCGCCCTGGCTTGGCTCATCAATCACAATGGCAACCGCAATGCGTGGATCGCTCACCGGACCAAACCCGGCAAACAGCGAGCGGTAGGCGTTGTCTTTGTAACCGCGACTGCCCACCGATGCCTTGCGCGCCGTGCCGCTTTTACCGGCTACGTGATAGCCCGGCACTTTGGCGCGAAACACCCCGCCCGGCGCCTCAATCACTTGCTGCAACATGCCTTGGATAATGGTCGCAGTGGCTTCTGGAATGACCTGCACCGACTCCGGCTGGCGGTCAGTACGCGCCAGGGAAAGGTGGGTGCTGCGGCCGTCATTGGCGAGCACCGAGTAGGCATGCGCAAGCTGCACTGCAGTGACCGACAATCCGTAGCCGTAGGACAAGGTGGCGGTCTCAGCCTTGCGCCATTCACGGTAGTTGGGCAGATTGCCAACGCGCTCACCCGGAAAACCGAGCCCAGTATCCTGACCCAGACCGACCTGTTGCATGACTTCGTAAATCGACTGACCGCCGATATCAAAGGCAATTTTGCTCATGCCGACGTTGCTCGACTTGATCAGAATCTCGGTCAAGGTAAGCGGGCCGGTGCTGCGCGAAACGTCGCGAATGGTGTATTTGCCAATTTGCAGAGTGCCAGGAGAAACATCGACCGTATCCGACGACTTCCAGCGGCCACTTTCCAGCGCCGCACTCATGGAAAACGGCTTCATGGTCGAACCCGGCTCGAACACATCAATCATTGCCCTGTTGCGCATCGCAGCAGGTTGCAAGTTGCGGCGGTTATTGGGGTTGTAAGTCGGCTGGTTAACCATCGCCAGCACTTCACCCGTGCGCACATCAACCATCACCAAGCTGCCTGCCTTGGCCCCAAACTCAAGCAGCGCATTACGCAGCTCGCGGTGCGCCAGGTATTGCAGGCGCAGGTCAATCGACAAAGCCAAAGCCTTACCCGCCTTGGCATTTTGCGCAACTTGGACGTCTTTAATCAGCCGACCGCGCCGGTCTTTGAGCACCTGACGCTTGCCGGGCACCCCAGCCAGCCAATCCTCAAACGCCAGCTCCATGCCTTCACGGCCACGGTCATCAATATCGGTAAACCCCACCACGTGAGCCGTTACCTCACCCGCTGGGTAGAAGCGGCGAAACTCCTCAATGCCGTAAACCCCCGGCACCTTCATATCTAAAATGCGCTGACCCTGCTCAGGCGTCAGCCCGCGCACCAGGTACATAAATTCACGCTCGGCATTTGCCTGCAAGCGCACGCTAAAGCTTTTGGGTTCCTGACCCAACGCTGTAGCCAAGTCATTCCACTTGGCCTTACCGCTTTGCAGCTCTTTACCATTGGCCCACAGCGTGGTCACCGGGGTGCTAACGGCCAACGGCTCGCCGTTGCGGTCGGTGATCAGCCCGCGATGCGCTGGGATCGGGATGTGCCGCACGCTGCGGGCGTCGCCATGGGCTTGCAGGAAGCGTTGATCAAACACTTGTAAGTCGACGATACGCCAGGCAATCGCGCCCACCATTAGCGCTAATACCAGTAGCACTAAGCGGAAACGCCAAGGGTAGAGCGCACCTTCGAGCCCGATCATGGTGCCACCATGCGCACTTCAGCCGCATCCGGAATGCGCATACTCAGGCGCTCAGTGGCCAGCATTTCAATGCGGTTGTGCGCCGTCCAAGTGCTTTGCTCAAGAATCAGCCGCCCCCATTCGGCCTGCGCTTTATCGCGCACGCTCAATTCGGCGTACAGCTCGTTAAGCAGCTGACGGTTCCAGTGAGCGCCGTAAGAAACCCCTAGCGCCGACACCAACACAGCCACAAACAGCAGCAGCATAAACAGACTGCCGCCCGGCAATGGCTTGGCGAACGTCGTGCTCATCGTACTTTCTCAGCGATGCGCATAACCGCGCTGCGCGAGCGTGGGTTGGCGTGCAGCTCAGCCTCAGAGGCGAATACGGGTTTGCCGATTAACTTCAAACGCGGCTCGAATGCCTTGGGAATGATGGGCAGATCGCGGGGTAATTTATCCGCTTCACCCTTGGCATGCTTGCGCATAAAGAGTTTAACGATGCGGTCTTCCAGCGAATGGAAGCTGATCACCACCAAGCGACCACCGACTTCGAGGCTTTCTAGGGCCGCATCAAGGCCGCCTTCTAGATCACCCAGCTCGTTATTGATGTAGATGCGCAGCCCTTGGAAAGCCCGCGTTGCCGGGTTCTTGCCTTTCTCCCAGGCTGGATTAGCCACGGTCAGCACCTGAGCCAAATCGGCGGTGCGTAAAAACGGTTGCTCCGCACGTCGCAGCACCACAGCACGGGCCATGCGCTTGGCGAAACGCTCTTCGCCGTATTCCTTCATTACCCGGGCAATTTCTTCCTCGGCGGCACTGGCAATAAACTCCGCAACACTGACACCAGCATCCGGGTTCATGCGCATGTCGAGCGGGCCGTCATGCATAAAACTAAAACCGCGCTCGGCATCATCTAATTGCGGTGAAGACACACCCAAGTCGAGCAAAATACCGCTGACTTTGCCGTGCAAATCACGGCGCGCGAGCTCGTCACCTAGTTCGGCAAAGCTGCGCTGCACAACGACAAAGCGGCCGTCTTCGGCCGCCAGCGTATTCCCTGTGGCGATTGCCAGAGGGTCTTTGTCGAACCCGAGTAAATGACCGTCGGCGCCGAGTTTTTCTAAGATCAGCCGGCTATGCCCGCCGCGCCCAAAGGTGCCATCCAGATAACAACCGTTCGCGCGCACAGCCAGCCCTTCGACAGCCTCGTCGAGTAGCACGGTAATGTGGCGCAAGTTACTGGTCATGGTCACAGGATCAAGTCACGTAGGTCGTCGGACAGAGCACCCGGTTGCTTGATCGCGGCCAAATCGGCATCGGCCACAGCATTCCAGGAATCCTCATCCCACAATTGAAATTTATTGAGTTGGCCGACTAGCATCACGCGCTTGTCCAGCTTGGCGTGTTCGCGCAAACGCGGCGGCACCAAGAAACGACCGCTGGCGTCCAGCTCAAGGTCGACCGCGTTGCCGATCAGCAGGCGTTGCAGGCGGCGGTTTTCTTCACGGAAGGAGGCGAGTTCGCGGAGTTTGGCTTCAATCAGCTCCCACTCAGCCAATGGGTAAACACAGAGACAGGGGTCGATGGCATCAATCGTCACGATAAGCTGGCCAGCACAACGCGATACGAGCTCGTCCCGATACCGACTTGGCATCGCGAGTCGCCCTTTGGCGTCGAGACTGATGGCGTTTGCTCCGCGAAACATGATCGCGCCTCCCCTTTTTTATTAGCTATCCGTGCCTAAAAAACCCACTTTTTGCCACTTCTTACCACCCGCGCACACTATAGGAACGCTCGACCCCCACCGTCAAGGCGCGCTTAGCGGGAAAAAACCTTATAGAACGGCGATTTAGCGAACTTTTAGCGGGGCAAAACTGAGAAATAACGCGAGCAAATAGGTATAAAAACGAGCCTAAACAGCGCGCTGAGCCTCAAAGTTAAAGTGATTTGTTAAGAGTAAGATTTTTTCGGTATTAGAAAGGAGGTGAAGCTGTGCAGCGGATTGAGGAAAGAGGTGGAGAGTCGATCTGTAAGCCGGGTTCTGTCGAGGACAGTCATTCCTCTACGACGTACATCACTGCACGCCTTTAGCAACCTACCCGGTTCCAGCGCGGGCCACGCCAATGGAACCCTATTTGGTCTTGCTCCGAGTGGGGTTTGCCTAGCCACGAACTGTTACCAGTCGCGCGGTGCGCTCTTACCGCACCTTTTCACCCTTACCGGCACCGAAGTGCTTAGGCGGTTATTTTCTGTGGCACTTTCCGTAGGCTCACGCCTCCCAGGCGTTACCTGGCACTCTGCCCTATGGAGCCCGGACTTTCCTCCCCCGCATTACGCAGAACGCAACACGGCAGCGACTGTCCGATCGACTCTCCGCCAGCAAGATTAACGGCACGCGCCGCATTGGACAAGGCTTAAAGGTCTTTCTGCTGCTCCAAGGCGACCTGATACAGCAGGTTCTTGCGCACCCCGGTAATCTCGGACGCCAGCGCCGCCGCACGTTTAAGCGGCATTTCTGCGAGCAGCAAATTCAATACGCGCAACGCGTCAGCGCTGACCGCCTCCTCACCTTCCGGCGCTTGCCAACCGGCCACCAGCACCACGCACTCACCGCGCTGCTGATTGCTGTCGGCAGCCACCCAGGCTGCCAACTCGGCCAGCGGCATACCCTTGAGCGTTTCAAAGGTTTTGGTAATTTCACGCGCCAGTAGCGCTGGACGCTCACCACCAAACACCGCTTGCATATCCTGCAGGCATTCAAGAATACGGTGCGGCGCCTCATAGAAGATCAGCGTGCGCGGCTCTTCCTTAACCTGCTCAAGCCGCGCGCGCCGACCAACTGCCTTTGCCGGCAAGAAACCTTCAAAAATAAACCGATCAGACGGCAAACCCGCAGCAGACAACGCGGCAATAAGCGCACAGGCCCCAGGCACCGGCACCACTGCAATACCGGCAGCTCGTGCTTGGCGGACCAAGTGATAACCCGGATCAGAAATCAGCGGCGTACCGGCATCGGAAATCAGCGCCACATCGTCACCCGCCAGTAGCCGCGCGAGGAAACGCCCGCCCTGGTCACGCTCGTTGTGTTCATGGCAAGCCGCAAGCGGCGTGGCAATGCCGAAATGCTGCATCAATCGCGCCGAATGGCGGGTGTCTTCTGCGGCGATCAGCGCAACGTCGCGCAGAATGTTCAGCGCCCGCGCACTGATGTCATCAAGGTTACCAATCGGTGTGGCCACCACATAAAGACTGCCTAAAGGCACATTTGCAGCAGCAGGAGTGGTCACAGCGCAAGCCTCTTAAATCAGCAAAGCGCGCATTGTAGCCCGTTTCCAACCTTCGACATCGCGTCACCCGGCGGGCTTGGGTACAATTGGCAACTCAATTTTATCAAGTATCAGGAACGTCCTACATGCCCACCCGCCTGATCACCTACCTGCGCCCCCTTTTTGCCCTTTGCCTCGCCAGCTTGATCGCTGCTTGCGCCAGCCAACCTTCATCGACGCTTGGCGAGCTGCCGCGCACCCCACAAGCCAGCATTGAACAGCTGCTGCAACAAGCAGCGCAGAGCCCGACTGAACAAGCCGCCGCTCTTCGCCTGTCGGCAGCCGACCTGGCGCACAAGCAACAAGATCTCGCACGAGCCAGCAGTATTCTGCAATTGGTTGCGCTGGAAAGCTTGAAACCGGCTCAGCAGATTTACGCCAGCACCCTGCGCGCTGAACTGGACATGAGCAATAACAAACCAAAGGCTGCCTTGCGCGCCCTCGCCCACCCAAGCATGGATCGCCTTGGTGAATTGCCTGTTGAGCAGCAGGTGCGCAGCCAATTAGTTCGCGCTAGCGCGCTACAGGCCACTGGGCAATCCTTGGCGGCTGCCCGCGAGCGTGCGTTTATCGCGCCGCTACTCAGCGGTGCAAACGCCGCAACCAATAATGAAGCGATTTGGCATCTGGTTTCCAACTTACCCGTAGCGGAACTGCAAGCCAGCGGCGATGCCGACTTTGATGGCTGGCTGGTGCTGGCACGCACCACCAAAGGCGCCGGCACGCTGGAACAACAGCAAGCGGCAATCGACACTTGGGTTGGGCAAAACCCCGAGCACCCGGCGGCGCAGCAACTGCCGCAAGCGCTGGTTGAGCTGAAAAAACTTTCCAGCCAACCCCTCACTGAAATTGCCCTGTTACTGCCGCAGGATGGGCAACTGGCTGGCGTGGCTCGCGCGTTGCGCGACGGCTTCCTGGCCGCACACTACCAAGCCCAGCAGGCTGGACAGAACCCGCCAAACATTCAAGTTTTTGACAGCTCACGCATTGGCTCCATGGACGCCTTTTACACTCAGGCACAAGCCGCTGGCGTGCAGCTGGTGATCGGCCCGCTGGAAAAAAACTTGGTCAGCCAACTGAATAGCCGCGAACAGTTGCCCATCACCACCCTGGCTCTGAATTACAGTGAAGGCACCCAAGAAGGCCCGGACCAGCTATTCCAGTTCGGCCTGGCCGCTGAGGATGAAGCCCGTGAAGTTGCCCGCCGCGCCTGGGCCGACGGCATGCGTCGCGCTGTCGCCTTGGTGCCCGCGGGTGAATGGGGCGACCGCGTACTCGCCGCCTTCCGCGAAGACTGGCAAGCCCAAGGCGGCACGTTGATCGCAGCTGAGCATGTCGATCAGCCAGTTGAGCTTGCCCGACAAATTGCAGACTTGTTTCAATTGCGCGAGAGCGAAGCCCGCAGCAAACGCCTGCAAAACACTCTTGGCAGCGCTGTCGCCGCCGCACCCTCACGTCGCCGCGACGTTGACTTCATCTTCCTCGCCGCGACCCCGCAGCAAGCCCAGCAGATCAAACCGACTTTGGCCTTCCAATACGCAGGCGATGTGCCGGTCTATGCCACCTCGCACCTGTTTACCGGCATCTATAACCAGGCACAATACCTCGACCTTAACGGCATCATGTTTTGCGAAACGCCTTGGCTACTCAACGTCAACGATCCGCTACGCCAACAAGCCAGTGCGCAGTGGCCGCAAGCGGGTACCAGCCTAGGTCGTCTTTATGCGATGGGCGCGGATGCCTACCAACTTGCCCCGCGCTTGAATCAACTGAAAGCGCTGCCAGACACTCGCCTGCAAGGTCTTTCCGGCACACTTAGCCTCAGCCCCACTCAGCGTATTGAGCGCCAATTGCCTTGGGCTGAGTTTCGTGACGGTCAAGTTCAGCCGCTGCCTGACAGCCTCAATTGAGCGAGCGAATCAGCACCCAACAACAAGGTGATGCTGCCGAGGCCCACGCACGGCAGTATCTCGAACGGCAAGGCTTACGCCTGCTGGCGCAAAACTGGCGCTGCCGCCTCGGCGAGCTCGATCTAGTCATGCTCGACGCCGATACAGTAGTATTCGTAGAAGTTCGCTATCGACGCCATAGCGCGTGGGGTGGCGCCGCAGAGAGCGTGGATGCGCGCAAACGTGAGAAACTCACCCGCGCCGCCCAACTCTTTCTGCAACAAGAATCGCGCTGGGCCAAGCACCCATGCCGTTTTGATGTGATTGCGATTACCGCTGACAACGAAGCCCCTGCGCCACTGAACTGGATTCAAAACGCCTTTGATACCTAAACAGTCGCCACACTGAAAATTCTATCGCCCATGGATATGCCAATGGATATGCAAGCCCGTATTCGTCACCTGTTCCAAGCCAGCATTGAAACCAAACAGCAGGCTATGGAAGTGCTCATCCCTTTTATCGAGCAAGGCAGTCAGGCCATGGTTCAGGCACTGCTCAGCGAGGGCAAGATCCTCACGTGCGGCAATGGCGGCTCAGCTGGCGACGCTCAACACTTCTCCTCTGAACTACTCAATCGCTTCGAACGCGAGCGCCCTAGCCTGCCGGCCATCGCCCTGACCACCGACAGCTCGACGATCACCTCGATCGCCAACGACTACAGCTACAACGAAATATTCTCCAAGCAGATCCGTGCGCTTGGGCAGCCAGGTGACGTGCTGCTGGCGATATCGACCAGTGGTAACTCGGCCAACGTGATTCAGGCCATCCAAGCGGCACACGATCGTGAGATGACCGTGGTTGCACTCACTGGCCGTGATGGCGGCGGCATGGCCTCGCTGCTGCTACCGGAAGACGTCGAAATACGCGTACCCGCGAAAGTTACTGCGCGCATTCAAGAGGTGCATTTGCTGGTCATCCACTGTCTCTGCGACCTCATCGATTGCCAACTATTTGGGAGTGAAGAATGACTCGTTCACCATTAATCCTTGCAGTTCTGGCACTGACCCTCGCCCTGGCTGGCTGCGGCAATCGGAGTGTTGGCAACAAGATTGACGATCAGTTTATTGCCCCTGAAGTGAGCTCCAGCGTAGCCCGCGCGCACATTGATTTGAGCAGCCCGACTTCGCGCATTGTCGTCACCAGCTACAACGGGGTAGTGCTGCTGGCCGGACAAACTCCACGCAGTGACTTGAAAGCCATAGCCGAGCAAGCAGCGCGCAAGGTTAGTAATGTGACCAAGGTGCACAACGAACTCCAGGTCATGCGACCCACCTCGCTGCTGGCTCGTAGCAACGATTCGTTGTTAACCAGCCGCATCAAAACGCAAATGCTCGCTGACAGCAGCGTACCCGGCACGCGCATTAAGATAATCACCGAAAACGGCGTGGTGTTTATGCTTGGACTGGTGTCTCGAGTCGAAGCTACTCAGGCCACCAACTTGGTGCAGAGCGTCTCTGGCGTTCAGAAAGTGGTGAAGCTGTTTCAATACACCAACTAATACTGACGGCGTTATTGCAGGCGATAAAAAGGCGATCCTAGGATCGCCTTTTTACTTACTTGACCACCTTCAAACTGGGCCGGCCACTTGGGCGTGGCGGCTGATCATCAGGTGAGCCGGGAGCATCCGGATCGTCAATCTCTTCACCGTCAAGCATCGACGGCTCCGCATCAAAGACCATACCCTGACCGTTTTCCCGCGCGTAGATCGCCAACACGGCAGCTACGGGGATGTACAGGGTTTGCGCAACCCCAGCAAAACGGCCTTCAAAGCTGACAGCTTCGTTATCCATATGCAGGTGACGCACAGCCGTAGGTGAAACATTCAGGACAATTTGCCCATCACGAGCGAAACCACTCGGCACCTGCACACCGGTAAACTCGGCATTGACCAGCAAGTGCGGAGTGCAGTCGTTGTCCACGAGCCACTCATAGAGGGCACGAACCAAATAAGGACGACTCGACTTCATCATGACCTCCTCGGCTTAGCGCATATCACGCTCAACGGACGACAAGCTGCTCTGGAACGCTTCACGGGCAAACTGCCGATCCATGTAGTCCAGCAGCGGCTTGGCGGGCTTTGGCAATTCAATCCCAAGCACGGGCAAACGCCATAAAATCGGCAGTAGGCAACAATCCACCAAGCTCAATTCCTCGCTGAGGAAATACGCTTTGTCGGCAAACAGCGGCGATACGCCGGTCAGGCTTTCACGCAGTTCTTTGCGCGCCAACACGCGCGCAGGTTCTTTACTGCGCGGATCAAGAATCAAGTCCACCTGCGCACACCAATCCCGCTGAATACGATGAATCAGCAGTCGGCTATTGGCTCTGGCAACTGGATACACCGGCAACAGCGGCGGATGTGGGTAACGCTCATCCAAATATTCCATCACCACTGTCGACTCGTAGAGAGCCAAGTCGCGGTCAACCAGTGTTGGCAGGCTGGCGTAGGGGTTAACCTCCAGCAGTCCGGCCGGATAACGGCCCTTTTCTACACTGATGATTTCGGCGCTGACACCCTTCTCGGCGAGCACAATACGTACGCGGTGGGAATAGTGACCGGCGGGGTCAGAGTAACAGGCCAACCTATTGGCTACGGCCATGACGTCTCTCCTCGCTTATTAAAGTTATGTGAAGCAGAAAAACCTGCGCGCCCAAAGGGGCGCGCAGGTTAACAGCGGAGTTGCAGCGGCTTAATGGACGTCTTTCCAATACTCACGCTTGAGCAGGTAGGCGAACACGAAGAAGAAGCAAAGATACAGCAGAACATAGGTGCCTATGCGCTGACTTTTCAATTTGACCGGGTTAGCCGAATACGCCAAGAAGGTCACCAAATTCTGGATCTTCGTGTCGAACTCCTCAGTGCTCAAGGTACCGGTCTTGGCTTCGATAGTCAGCTGATCACACGCCTCATGGGTAATGGGTGTGCCGGTCAGTGGATCGAACTGCTTCTTACCGTCCTCAACCACTTGCACCTGCTTACAGCCAATGTACTGACGACCCTGCAAGGCCACCAAAACGTTCGGCATACCTACGTTGGGGAAGACCATGTTGTTGGCCCCCATAGGCCGGGCTGGATCGTCATAAAAGGTACGCAGGTAAGTGTACAGCCAGTCAGTGCCGCGTACGCGTGCAACCAGAGTCAGGTCAGGCGGTGCAGCCCCAAACCATGCCTTGGCTTCGGATGGCCGCATACCGATCTTCATATGCTCGCCAATCTTCGCGCCCGTGAACACTAGGTTTTCCAGCATGACTTCATGCGGAATACCTAGGTCATTAGCGACACGCTCATAACGCTGGTACTGCGCTGAGTGACAACCCATGCAGTAGTTGGCGAAGGTGCGCGCACCGTCCTGCAGGGCTGCTTTATCAGCCAGGTCGATATCAACCTTGTCCAGCGGATATTCGACGCCGCCTGCGGCAAAGCCAAGGCTCGGCAGAAGCGCAATAATCAATGCTGCGAAATACTTTTTCATCAGCCAGTCACCCTTTCCGGAACCGGTTTGGTTTTTTCCATCCTGGTGTAGAACGGCATCAGGATAAAGAACGCGAAGTACAGGAAGGTACACACCTGTGCCAGCAGCGTACGACCTGGGGTTGGTACCAACACACCCAACACACCCAGAATTACAAAGGACACACAGAAGATCAGCAACCAGACCTTGCTCATCCAGCCTTTGTAACGCATCGATTTCACCGGACTACGGTCCAACCAAGGCAGTACAAACAACACCGCGATAGCCGCACCCATGGCAATTACGCCCAGCAACTTATCAGGTACCGCACGCAGAATCGCGTAGAACGGGGTGAAGTACCAAACCGGGGCAATGTGCGCAGGCGTCTTGAACGGGTTAGCCGCTTCAAAGTTAGGCTTCTCGAGGAAATAACCACCCATCTCCGGGAAGAAGAACAGCACGAAGCAGAAGATGAACAAGAAGACCACAACACCGACAATGTCCTTCACGGTGTAGTAAGGATGGAACGCGATGCCGTCGAGCGGAACACCGTTCTTATCCTTGAACTTCTTAATGTCCACGCCGTCTGGGTTGTTCGAACCGACTTCGTGCAGGGCCAGAATGTGCAGCACAACCAGACCGAGAATAACAATCGGCAAGGCCACCACATGCAAGGCGAAGAAGCGGTTCAGGGTGATGCCAGAAATCAGGTAGTCACCACGAATCCACTGCGTCAGGTCCGCACCGATTACCGGAATGGCACCAAACAGCGAGATGATCACCTGGGCGCCCCAGTAGGACATTTGACCCCACGGCAGCAGGTAGCCCATAAAGGCTTCTGCCATCAGCATCAGGTAAATCAACATGCCGAAGATCCACACCAGCTCACGGGGCTTCTGATAAGAGCCGTAGAGCAGCGCGCGGAACATGTGCAGATAGACCACAACGAAGAACGCGGAGGCGCCCGTGGAGTGCATGTAGCGAAGGATCCAACCGTATTCAACATCACGCATGATGTATTCGACCGAAGCAAACGCCTCTTCCGCCGACGGGGTATAACTCATGGTCAGCCAGACACCTGTAACGATCTGATTGACCAGCACCAACAAGGCGAGCGAACCGAAGAAATAGAAGAAGTTAAAGTTCTTCGGTGCGTAGTACTTGGTTAGATGCTCTTCCAGCATTCTGGTCGCTGGGAAGCGCGCATCAATCCACTCCATGAGTTTACTCATGATGCTTTCTCCTGATCCACACCGATGATAATCACATCATCTGTCTCATACGTGTGCGGCGGTACCGGCAGGTTCAAGGGCGCAGGCTGGCCTTTATAAACACGACCTGCGAGGTCATAGCGCGAACCATGACATGGACAGAAATAACCACCCACCCAATCAGCACCCAGATCAGCAGGCGCAACTTCCGGGCGGAAGGATGGCGCGCAACCCAGGTGAGTGCACAAGCCTACCAACAACAACAACTCGGGCTTGATCGAACGGGTTTTCGGATCGACATAGCTCGGCTGCTCAGAGGCCTTGGAATCAAAGTCGGCCAGTACGGGCTCGAGCTTGACCAAGTTGCTGAGAATTTCCTCGGTACGGCGCACGATAAACACCGGCTGCCCCCGCCATTCAGCAACCATCTGCTGTCCCGCCTCGATTTTGCCGACGTTCACCTTAACGGGTGCTCCGGCAGCTTTAGCCTTGGCGCTTGGGAACCAGGACCCTACGAACGGGACCGCGGCACCCACCGCTCCTGCAGCGCCCACCACAGAGGTGGCCGCTACCAGAAAGCGACGCCGGCCTGCATTCACGCCGTCATTGCTCATTCAGTCGTCTCCCATCAGCTTTATGGCCTGTAGTTCAGGCCTATACAAGGTAAAAATCGAGTCGCGCGAAATTTTTCAAATGGTAAAGAAAAGCCCCTCTACTGACAAGGTAATTACCTCCGTAGAGAAGGCGCAACCCCTTACAAATCAGGACTTACGCAGATGCGGCATGATGCCGCATAACCAACCAGCACCCAAAAAAAACGCCCAGCCCCGATAGGGTACTGGGCGTTTCTTGGAACGCAGGAAGCGAATTAACGCTTGGAGTACTGCGGACGCTTACGCGCTTTACGCAGACCAACCTTCTTACGTTCAACTTCACGGGCATCGCGAGTCACGAAGCCAGCTTTACGCAGAGCAGGACGAAGGGTTTCATCGTAGTCCATCAGGGCGCGGGTGATACCGTGGCGGATTGCGCCAGCTTGACCACTTACACCACCACCGACAACGGTGATGAAAATATCGAACTTTTCAGTCATCTCAACCAATTCCAGCGGCTGACGAACTACCATGCGGGCAGTTTCGCGACCAAAGAAACCGTCAAGAGTGCGGTTGTTGATGGAGATTTTACCAGTGCCCGCACGCAGGAAAACGCGAGCGGTTGCAGTCTTGCGACGGCCAGTGCCGTAATTTTGAGTCGCCGACATAATGAACTATTCCGTTAAAACTTCAGTTCTTGGGGCTGCTGAGCAGTATGTGGGTGTGCAGCGCCCGCATAAACTTTCAGCTTACGGTACATGTCGCGACCCAGCGGGTTCTTAGGCAACATGCCTTTGACCGCGGTCTCGATCACGCGCTCAGGCGCTTTAGCGATCAACTTCTCGAAGTTGATTGACTTAATGCCGCCCGGGAAACCGGAGTGGGAGTAGTACATTTTGTCAGTGGTCTTAGCACCCGTAACGCGAATCTGCTCAGCATTGATAACGACGATGTAATCGCCAGTATCAACGTGCGGAGTGTATTCAGGCTTGTGCTTGCCACGCAGACGGCTCGCGATTTCGGTAGCCAGACGACCCAGGGTCTGGCCGGCAGCGTCGACGACGAACCAGTCGCGCTTAACTGTTTCCGGTTTAGCAGTAAAAGTTTTCATTCTTTATAGCCTCAGGGGCCGCCCTGATAAATAAGACGGCGGATCTTACTGAATAGTGCGTGCTTTGACAAGGTCAAAGGCAGCCGAAAACAGGCGCTATCGGGGGCTCGGGTCAGCGCGACTGTTACACGGCAAGATTCTTCGGCAGACGGCGCATCACTTCCACTGCAGAAAGAGGTGCGCAATTATGCAGATTGCGCGGAAAATATCAACACGATTCAGCTAACCCGTTTTTTCTTAAGGAACTCGCTATGGATTACCGTCAACTCGGCCGCACAGATCTTAAGGTCAGCAGCCTCTGCCTCGGCACCATGACCTGGGGCGAACAAAACAGCGCCAGCGAAGCCATCGCCCAGATCGAACGCGCTAAAGCGTACGGGGTGAATTTTATCGACACGGCCGAGATGTACCCCGTACCGCCGCGCGCCGACACCTACAGCAAGACCGAACAGATCATCGGTGACTACTTCAAGCAACGTGGCGACCGCGCCGACTGGGTACTGGCCAGCAAGATAGCCGGCCCCGGTAACGGTATTGGTTACATCCGTGACGGTCAGCTTAAACATAACCGGGCGCACATCGCGGCCGCAGTGGATGCCAGCCTACAGCGCTTACAGACTGACTGGATCGACCTGTACCAGCTGCACTGGCCAGAGCGGCCAACCAATTACTTTGGTCAGCTCGGCTACCGCCACCAGAGCGGCGAGTTCACTTCACTGGCAGACACGCTCGAAGCCCTAGATGAACAGGTCAAGGCCGGCAAAATTCGTCACATTGGCCTGTCCAACGATACGCCTTGGGGCACCATGACCATGCTGCAACTGGCCGAGCAACATGGCTGGCCACGCAGTGTTTCGATTCAGAACCCCTACAACCTGCTTAACCGCAGCTTTGAAGTGGGATTAGCAGAAGTCGCCACACGCGAGCAATGTGGCTTACTCGCCTACTCACCACTGGCCTTCGGCATGCTGTCCGGCAAGTACGCAAACGGTGTACGCCCCGCCAATGCACGCATCAGCCTGTTTAGCCGCTTCACCCGCTACACCAACCCCGAGTCGGAAGCTGCCTGCGCGCGCTATGTGGCCCTGGCGCGTGAGCATGATTTAGATCCAGCGCAAATGGCCCTGGCCTTTGTCACGGCACAACCGTTCGTGACCAGCAACATCATTGGCGCCA
Source organism: Pseudomonas sp. TMP9 (assembly GCF_037943105.1). Taxonomy (NCBI): domain Bacteria; kingdom Pseudomonadati; phylum Pseudomonadota; class Gammaproteobacteria; order Pseudomonadales; family Pseudomonadaceae; genus Pseudomonas; species Pseudomonas vesperimontis. Next base: position 665,470 of record NZ_CP149803.1, on the reverse strand, counting down.
CCAGCCTGGAACAATTGGACAGTAACCTTGCGAGCAGTGAGCTGCAGTTATCGGCTGAGGTGCTCAAAAGCATCGATGCGATCCATAAAACCCAGCCCAACCCCGCGCCCTAAACGCCGGCACAAAAAAGCCGACGCAAACGTCGGCTTTTTTGTGTGTGCGATGTAGCGCGGGGCTATATCCAGCCGCCCCACTGCAAAATCAGCAAGCCCAGATTGGTACTGATTACCGACGCCAAGGTGGTGATGACGATAATCGCCGCCGCCAACTGGTAATTACCCCCGACTGCCTTTGCCATCACAAAGCTGGCGGCGGCCGTTGGGCTGACGAAATACAGAAACAGGATGCCTAAATCCGCACCGCGAAAACCGCACAACCCAGCACCCAGCGTCGCCAATAACGGCAACCACAGCACCTTCATCAAGCTCGAGCTCACAGCCATGCCGCTGCCTTGGCGCAGGGAATCAAGGGTCAACGTAGCGCCAATACAGATCAGCGCCAACGGCAGGCTCATTTGTGCAAAATAGCCGCCTGAGGTCAGCAACCAAGCAGGCAACGGGATTTGCCAGGCAGCGAAAGGAATCGCCAGCAATACGCCGACGATCAGTGGGTTGGTGGCGATGCTTTTGCTCAGGCTCCAGACATCCGTCTTAGCCTGCGGGCTGTAGATCGCCAAGATGATCGCCGACAGTACGTTGTAAGTGAGGATCACCACGCCGCCGAGCACCGCCCCCACCGACAAGCCGTAATCGCCATACAGGCTGGTCGCCAACGCCAAGCCAACAATGCCGTTATTGCCGCGAAATGCACCTTGGGTGTAGATGCCGCGATCCGCTTCGGGGCAGCGCAAAATCGCCCACCCCCACGCCAGTAGAAAACAGCCTAAGGTCGCTAAGACAAAATACAGCAGCAATGCCGGGCGCAGTGCGGTGCTGAGGTCGGCTTTAATAATCCCCAAAAACAGCAGGGTGGGCAGGGTGCCACGAAACACCAAGGTCGAGGCCGTGTTGATAAACCCCGCATCAATCAGCCCAAAACGCTTGAGCGCCACACCGAGAAACAGCATGGAGAATACTGGCGCGGTAACACTGATAGTTTGCTGTACAACCGCGAGCATGCAGCCCTCACTAACCCGTTAGATAGGCGGCTAATGATAACGCCATCGGCGCAAAACACTGCAGCCCTGTAGGGGAAGATGGCAAACGCGGCCTTATGCCGTCCGGAGTAGGTCTTAGCGCCGAACCGGGCGCTTCTGTAATTTGCGCTGCAAAGTACGCCGATGCATGCCGAGGGCGCGGGCGGTCGCGGAGATATTGCCTTCGTGCTCGCTGAGTACGCGCTGGATGTGCTCCCACTGCAGGCGGTCAACCGACATGGGGTTATCCGGCACCAAGCTTTCTAGGTCGGCATGCTGGGTCAGCAACGCGGCCAGCACATCGTCGGCATCAGCCGGCTTGCACAGGTAGTTACAGGCACCGCGCTTAATCGCCTCCACGGCGGTGGCAATGCTTGAGTAGCCGGTGAGGATCACCACACGCATTTCGGCGTCCAGCTCCAGCAGCTTAGGCAGCAGCACCAGGCCAGAATCACCTTCCATTTTCAGGTCCAGCACGGCGTACTCTGGGATGTCGTGCTGGGCGATGGCTAAGCCTTCGTTGGCGGAGCCGGCGGTGGACACGCGCAAGCCGCGACGGCTCATGGCACGGGCCATGACGCGGGTAAAGGTCGGGTCGTCATCGACCAGCAACAAGTGCGGTTGCTCTTCACCTTCAAACAGAACTTCGTCACTCATTCGGGTACTTCCTTACACTCGGCCATAGGCGCGCGGCAATTTCAGCTCGGTGAGCGTGCCGCCCTCTTCATGGTTATACAGTTTAACCGTGCCGCCGGCACGGGTGACGCTGGCTTGGCTGAGGAATAAACCAAGGCCAAACCCCTTACCTTTTGTGGTGAAAAACGGCCGCCCGAGTTGCTCGGCAATCGCCAGCGGCACCCCGGCGCCGAAGTCACGAATGCTCAGGCGCAGCCACTGGTGATCCCAATCCAAGCGGATATCCAGTTTATCCGGGCACGCGTCGGCGGCGTTGTTGAGCAGGTTCAACAGTGCTTGGGTCAAATCAGCCGGCGGCATCATCCGTGGCGGCTTACCTTGACCAAGGCATTGGTAGCGATAGCTGGCCTCAGGGCGCATCAGGTGCCAGCGGTTAAGGGTGGTTTCCAGCCACTCCACCGACGACAGCTCGACCACAGCCTGACGCCGATCCGCTTCCGCCGCACGGACCAATTGTTGCAGGGTTTGCTTGCACAACTTGACCTGTTCTTGCAGCACGGCCAAGTCTTCTTGCAGCGTCGGTTCCTGATGCTCGCGGCGCAGCTCTTTAATCAGCACGCTCATGGTCGCCAGTGGCGTGCCCAATTCATGTGCGGCGCCAGCGGCTTGGGTGGCTACGGCTAACAGTTGCTGGTCGCGCAAGCCTTCTTCGCGGCGCTCGGCGCGCAGTTCTTCTTGATGGCGCAGCTCTTCGGCCATTTTCGCCACGAAGAAGGTAATCAACCCAGCGGCCAAGGCAAAGCTCAACCACATGCCATAAATCAGCAGGCTTTCCCGCGAGCCGGCGGGCAATTCCAGCGGGTGCGACCACACCAACAAAAAGGTGTAACCGCCCAGCGCCAGACCCGACAAGGTCATGGTGTACAGCCACGGCAGGATCGCGGCAGCAATGGTCAGCGGCACCAAGTAATAGGATACAAAGGGGTTGGTGGCGCCGCCCGAGTAATACAGCAGCAGGCTATGGATGATCAGGTCACAGCCCAACTGTGCGGCGTATTCCTGCTCAGTCACCGGCCACGGCCCGCGCAGGCGCAGCGCAGTGAGCAAGCACAACAGCAGGGAAACCCCGAGAGTGACACTCAACTCCAGCCAAGGCAGCGGCAACGAGCCCGATTTATAGGCCAGCCCCACCGAACCGGCTTGCGCCGCCAGCACCAGGATGCGGATCAGGGTCAGGCGCCAGAGGTTTTGCCGGCTCGCCGACAGTAGCTGCACAGGTGCGAGCATAAGAACTCCAAAATGCTAATTCAGCGGGCCGAACGAGTATAACCAAGGCCTCCGCCAGCCCACTGCGGCAACACGCCGCAGTGGGCTGCTGCTGTAAACCCGTTGAACCTGAGTGGCGCTGCTCAGTCAGACAGCTGCGCCTACACTGTTTAACGCCGTGCATTACCTGCGCACCCCACATAAAGGAATCGCCATGCTGCCATTGCCCCGCCTTGCCGCTGTTCTACTACTGAGCACCACCGCCCTGTTGAGTGTCACGGCGGTGGCCGAAGAGGCTCGCTATAACCAAGTCGCGCTGCGTGCTGAGGTTAATCAGGAAATCACCCATGACCTGATGCACGTCACCCTGTACAGCGAAGCTCAGGACAGCGATCCCGCCGCTCTTGCCGCACAAATCAGCAACACCCTTAACGCAAGCATCGCCCAAGCGCGCAAGGTCAAAGGCGTTAGCGTTTCATCCGGCAGCCGTAACAGTTATCCGGTTTATGCTGAGAATAAAGGTGATGACAAAGGCCCACAGATCACCGCTTGGCGCGAGCGCGCTGAGCTGCGTTTAGAAAGTGCCGACTTCAGCGCGCTGTCCAAACTCACTGGCCAGATGCTGCAAACCCTGAAAATGGGCGACATGCACTTCAGCATCGCTGACGCCACGCGTAAAACCCATGAAGACGCGTTGCTCAAGGACGCCGTGGCAGCCTTTAAAGCCCGCGCCCAGCTGGCGACTGAAGCGCTTGGCGGCAGCGGCTACAAACTGGTCAACTTGAGCCTGAACACGGGCGGCTTCCAGCCACCCAGGCCGATGCGCATGGAGGCGATGAAGGGCGCCGCAATGATGGATGCAGCCGTTACGCCAGAGATCGAAGCCGGCACCAGCCAAGTCAGCATTAGCGCCGATGGGGTGATTGAAGTGCAGATGCCGTAAAAACTGCTACAAACAGAAGCAGCGCCGTTACCCGACGATAGCGGCGCTTTGCCATGTTTTCCCGGCACAGTTATACAAATGCGACACCAATAGCTTATTGAGTCGCCATTTCTGTTCTCTATGCGCTGTGCCTCTTGCCTACGGCACACGCCCTGCATAGCTTCTGCCAAGGTCTCCACAAGAGCCCCCTCAGGATCACAACCACAATAACCATGAGGTCACTATGCGTAAGCACGCCGTCATTCAGGCTCTACTCGCCGCTGGGCTGATCGCCAGCACCCCACTGGCCAGCGCCGCCAGCAACCTGGTGTTTTGTTCCGAAGGCAGCCCGGCGGGGTTCGACCCCGGCCTGTACACCACCGGCACCGATTTTGATGCGGCTGCAGAAACCGTATTCAACCGTTTAAGCCAGTTTGAGCGCGGCGGCACCGCCGTCATTCCGGGCTTGGCCGAAAAATGGGACATCAGCGAAGACGGCCTGAGTTACACCTTTCACCTGCGCCCGAACGTGGAATTTCACACCACCGAGTACTTCACGCCAAGCCGCAGCTTCAACGCCGATGACGTGCTCTTCACCTTCCAGCGCATGCTCGACAAAGATCACCCGTTCCGCAAAGCCTACCCATCTGAGTTCCCTTATTTCACCGACATGGGCATGGACGCGAACATCGCCAAGATCGAAAAACTCGACGACATGACCGTCACGTTCAGCCTCAACGAGATCGATGCTGCTTTTATCCAAAACTTGGCGATGAGTTTTGCCTCGATCCAGTCCGCCGAATACGCCGACAGCCTGCTCAAGGCCGGCAAGGCCGCCGACATTAACCAGAAGCCCATCGGTACCGGCCCGTTCGTGTTCAGCCGCTACCAGAAAGATGCAGTCATCCGCTTCAAGGGCAACAAAGAGTACTGGCAGCCGGATGAGGTGAAACTCGACAACCTGATCTTCGCCATCAACACCGACGCCTCGGTGCGCATGCAAAAGCTTAAGGCCGGTGAATGCCAGGTCACCCTATTCCCCCGCCCGGCAGATTTGGATGCACTGAAACAAGACCCGAACCTGACCATGCCCGAACAGGCTGGGTTCAACGTCGGCTATATCGCCTATAACGTCAGCCACCCACCGTTCGATAAGCTCGAAGTGCGTCAGGCCATGGACATGGCAGTGAACAAGCAAGGCATCATCGACGCTGTTTACCAAAGCGCCGGTCAACTGGCGGTCAACGGCATGCCGCCGACCCAGTGGTCGTATGACGAGAGCATTAAAGACCCCGCCTACGACCCAGAAAAAGCCAAGGCGCTGCTCAAAGCAGCTGGCGTTAAGGAAGGCACCGAAATCACCTTGTGGGCCATGCCGGTGCAACGCCCCTACAACCCCAACGCGAAGTTGATGGCCGAGATGCTGCAAAGTGATTGGGCCAAGATTGGCATCAAGGCCAAGATCGTCACCTACGAATGGGGCGAGTACCTCAAGCGCGCCAAAGCCGGCGAACATGACGCCATGCTAATCGGCTGGAGCGGCGACAACGGTGATCCGGACAACTGGCTGGGCACTCTTTACGGCTGCGACGCGGTAGACGGCAACAACTTCTCCAAGTGGTGCGATGCTGAATACGACAAGCTGGTAAAAGCCGCCAAACGTGTGACCGACACCACTGAGCGCACCGAGCTGTATAAGCAAGCTCAGGTGATTCTCAAGCGTGAAGTGCCAATCACCCCGATTGCCCACTCCACGGTCTACCAGCCGATGAGCAATAAGGTGGTGGATTTCAGAATCAGCCCGTTCGCGTTGAACTCGTTCTACGGCGTCGGCGTCAAGTAAGCGCTCGTAACACGTCGGTTGGCGGGCGGCTTAGCCCCCTCGCCAACCGAGCACCCTCTGCATACACCGCATAACAGCGCCCAGCCATTGCAGCCAGGCGCACACTGGAGCACTGACTCGCATGCTGGCTTTTATTGCACGCCGCCTGGGACTGCTGATCCCGACTTTTTTCGGCGTCACCCTGCTGACGTTTGCGCTGATCCGCATGATCCCCGGTGACCCGGTGGAAGTGATGATGGGCGAGCGCCGCGTCGACCCGGTGATGCACGCCGAGGCCATGGAGCGCCTGGGCCTGAATAAACCGCTGTACGCTCAATACTTCGATTACATCGGCCAATTGGCCCAGGGCGATTTGGGCCAATCGCTGCGCACCCGTGAAAGCGTCTGGAGCGAATTCACCACCCTGTTCCCCGCTACATTTGAGTTGGCGCTGGCCGCCCTGCTGTTCGCCGGCACACTCGGCCTAATCGCCGGAGTCATCGCCGCCCTCAAGCGCGGCTCGCTGTTCGATCACGGCGTGATGGGCATTTCGCTGGCGGGTTATTCCATGCCGATTTTCTGGTGGGGGCTGCTGCTGATCATGTTTTTTTCGGTGTGGCTGGGCTGGACACCAGTCTCCGGACGCATCGACCTGCTCTATGATATTCCGCCCGTTACCGGCTTTATGTTGATCGACACGCTGCTGGCGGACGAACCCGGTGCATTTGCCGATGCCCTGCACCATCTGATTCTGCCGGCCATCGTGCTCGGCACCATCCCCCTGGCGGTGATCGCCCGTATGACCCGCTCAGCGATGCTCGAAGTGCTGCGTGAGGACTATGTGCGCACCGCCCGTGCCAAGGGCCTGTCGCCAGCCCGCGTGGTGTTCGTGCATGGCCTGCGCAATGCGCTGATCCCGGTGCTCACCGTGTTCGGCCTGCAGGTCGGCGCGCTATTGGCCGGCGCGGTGCTGACCGAAACCATTTTCTCCTGGCCGGGTATCGGCAAATGGCTGATCGAATCGATTGGCGCGCGTGACTACCCTGTGGTGCAGAACGGAATTTTGCTGATCGCGTGCATGGTGATTTTGGTCAACTTCGTGGTGGACATTCTTTACGGATTGGCTAACCCACGTATTCGCCATCAGCGCTGAGGAACACACCATGCATAGCCGCATTATTTCCGTAGGGTGGATGACGCTTCACCCATCCACCCTCGCAACGTCCAAACGGCGGATGAAAAAAACGTCATCCACCCTACACAGGCACACTCTGGAAGCTCGCCCATGACGACCACCACTGTAGACCAGAGCCTGTTCTACCCCTCGCCGCTCAAGGAATTCTGGCAGGCCTTCGCCCTCAACAAAGGAGCCTTAGCTGGGCTCGCATTTATGATCCTGCTGATTATCTGCGCGCTGTTCGCGCCGTGGATCGCACCGCACGACCCCAGCGAGCAATACCGCGACTTTATGCTGACCCCACCGGCCTGGCTGGAAGGTGGCCAGTTGCAGTTCCTGTTGGGCACTGATGAAGTAGGCCGCGACCTGCTCTCACGGCTGATTCATGGCGCGCGCTTGTCGCTGCTGATCGGCCTGGCGTCGGTGCTGATGTCGCTGATCCCCGGCATTCTCATGGGCCTGGTTGCCGGCTTCTTTCCGCGCCTGCTTGGACCGTCGATCATGCGCCTGATGGACATTATGCTGGCCCTGCCCTCGTTGCTATTAGCCGTGGCCATCGTCGCCATTCTCGGCCCTGGGCTGATCAACACCATCTTCGCCATCGCCATTGTTTCACTGCCGTCCTACGTGCGCCTAACCCGCGCCGCGGTGATGGGCGAACTGAACCGCGATTACGTCACTGCTTCGCGCCTGGCCGGTGCCAGTTTGCCGCGGCTGATGTTTATCACCGTGCTGCCCAACTGCATGGCGCCGCTGATCGTGCAGGCCACCTTGAGCTTTTCCTCAGCGATTTTAGATGCTGCCGCGCTGGGCTTTCTCGGCCTCGGCGTGCAACCACCGACGCCTGAATGGGGCACCATGCTGGCGTCGGCGCGCGATTATATCGAGCGCGCGTGGTGGGTGGTTACCCTGCCCGGCCTGACCATTTTGCTCAGCGTGTTGGCCATTAACCTCATGGGCGACGGGCTGCGTGATGCCCTCGACCCGAAACTGAAGAATGCGGCCTGAGGATGATCAGGATGACGATGCAAGTAGCCCGGCTGCAATCCGGCAAAAATCTGATGGCCTGCTCCGGATCGGAGCCGCGCCCATGAACCTGCTCGATATCAAAAACCTCAGCGTGCGTTTCGGCGGTGCCAATGCCATACCCGTGGTCGACGGCCTCGATTTGTCAGTGGCCAAGGGCGAGGTGCTGGCGATTGTCGGCGAGTCCGGCTCTGGCAAGTCGGTGACCATGATGGCGCTGATGGGCCTGATCGACGCACCCGGCATTGTCACCGCCGACAGCCTGCAATTTGACGGCACCGATATGCTGCGGCTCAAAGGCCGACAGCGCCGGCACATCGTCGGTAAAGACCTGTCGATGGTCTTTCAAGACCCGATGACATCGCTCAACCCCAGCTTTACCGTGGGTTTTCAAATCGAGGAAGTGCTGCACCAGCACCTGGGCCTCAAGGGTCAGGCAGCGCGGCAACGTGCGTTGCAGCTGCTCGACCGAGTAGAGATCCCCGCTGCGGCCAGCCGCCTGAATGCCTACCCGCATCAACTCTCTGGCGGCATGAGCCAGCGCGTGGCGATTGCCATGGCGATTGCTGCCGAGCCTAAATTACTGATTGCCGACGAGCCAACCACGGCGCTGGATGTGACCATTCAAGCGCAGATTATGCAGCTACTGCTGGGCCTGCAACGCGAGCAAGGCATGGGCCTGGTGCTGATCACTCATGACCTGGCTGTGGTAGCGGAAACGGCGCAGCGCGTGTGCGTGATGTACGCCGGCCAAGCAGTGGAAATTGGCTACGTGCCGCAGCTGTTCGACGCCCCCACGCACCCCTATACCGAAGCACTGCTCAAGGCGATCCCCGAGCACAGCCTGGGCCAGAGCCGCCTGGCCACCTTGCCAGGTATTGTCCCGGGCCGTTACGACCGGCCGCAGGGCTGTTTGTTGTCGCCGCGCTGCCCTTATGCGCAAGCGCGCTGCCATGCGCAGCGACCGCCGCTGAATGACCATGAGCGCGGCGCGGTGCGCTGTTTCTACCCGCTGAACATAACTGCGCAGGTGGCCTGATGAGCGCTGTACTGACTGCCCGCGACCTGACCCGTCACTACGAAATATCTCGCGGCCTGTTCAAGCCCGCCGCCCACGTGCAAGCGTTGAATGGCGTGTCCTTTGAATTGCAGACAGGTAAAACCCTGGCGGTAGTCGGCGAATCGGGCTGCGGTAAATCCACTTTGGCCCGCGCCCTGACGCTGATCGAGCAACCCAGCTCAGGCAGTTTGCAAATCGCCGGCCAGGAGGTCGCCGGGGCCGATAAAGCACAGAGCAAACAGCTGCGTCGTGACGTGCAAATGATTTTTCAGAACCCCTATGCCTCGCTCAATCCAAGGCAGAAGATCGGCGACCAACTCGGTGAGCCGCTGCTGATCAACACTGCGTTGTCGCGACTGGAACGCCGCGACAAGGTGCAAGCGATGATGCAGCAGGTTGGCCTACGCCCTGAGCATTACCAGCGCTACCCGCACATGTTCTCCGGTGGCCAGCGCCAGCGCATTGCGCTGGCGCGAGCGATGATCCTGCAGCCTAAAGTGCTGGTGGCGGATGAGCCGACTTCGGCGCTGGACGTCTCCATCCAGGCTCAGGTGCTCAACCTCTTTATGGACCTGCAAGAGCAGTTCAACACCGGCTACGTGTTTATCTCGCACAACCTCTCCGTGGTGCGCCACGTGGCTGATGATGTGCTGGTGATGTACCTCGGTCGCCCGGTGGAATTGGGCCCCAGCGAGCACATTTACCAGCGCCCGCTGCACCCTTACACCCAAGCGCTGCTGTCAGCGACGCCAACTCTATATCCGGACCCGAGCAAGCCAAAAATCAAGATCACTGGCGAGCTGCCTAACCCGCTGTCGCCGCCCAGTGGTTGTGCCTTCCATCAACGCTGCCCGCACGCCAGCGAACGCTGCCAGGTTGAGCTACCCGCACTACGCCTGCTCGATGCGCGCCAGGTGGCGTGCCACCATGCTGAGCAGATCAATGCTTAAGGCTGTGCAACTGCACCCTTATAAAACAGCCGATAGGCCAACAGGCCAACTGCTTCGTTGAGCAGTAAACCGTTCTGCCAAACGGCTTTGCTTTCCGGCAGCCAGCCACCGGCAGGACGCCCATTGGCTGTGCCGAGAAAGCCCATGGGCGCACTGATCACCTGCAAACCTGCCTGCTCGAAACTCCAGCGCGCCCTCGGCATATGCCACGCCTGCGTGACCAACACCACGCGGCTGATTCCGGCCTTTTTTAGTAGTTGCGCCGTGCCGGTCGCGTTCTCCCAAGTAGTGCGGCTCAACCCTTCCTGCCAACGCACCGACAAGCCGTAATCACCCACCAACACGTCTGCCATCAAGGCTGCCTCGCTGGGCAGTGCGCCATAGTGCAAGCCTCCCGACGTCAGCAGCGGCAGCCCTGACGCCTTAGCCAAGCGTGCGGCAAAGCGCACCCGCTCGAGCGCCAGCAAGCTGGGTTGGTCGGCGCCCCAGCCGGGATCAGCCAGCTCGCGCCCACCCCCCAGAACCACAATTACCTCGGCCTGCTGCGCCAGCGTGCGCCATTGCTGCTGATCTAATGCGGGCTCAGTTTCCAGTGCGCGTGCCGACCACTCAACAACCACGGGCAGGCTAAACAAACCCATGCCGCCTAATCCCGCGACGAAACACAGCAGCGCCAACCGCGGGAAACGTCGGCGCAACCACCAAGCGGCCAGCAGCAATAGCAGAAACAGGCCGGGCGGCAGCAGGAACTGTTTGAGGATGTAGCGAATCGGCATTGAGCACCTCCAAGGGAGCGCGCAAGCCTAGCGGTGATTACTCGTGCGGAACAGTTGCGAACCACAGATTTTGCAGGCCTGCACGCCACGGCCTAATTGCCAGCCCGCTAATGTGCCGCAGAGGGCGCAACACAATTGCAGGCGACCTTTGAGCACAGTTTTAGCCTTGGCGGGCAGCATGTATCGGGCTTTAAGCCCTGGCCGGGTGACATTGCAAGAGCTGGGCGGCTGTTCGACCTGCGCCATTTCTTGCGCGGCCGCATGCCAGCCGCGCAGCCAGTTCAGGTCGTGATTGAGGTACGCGCGGATCAGCTGCATCTCCGCAGGCGTCAAGCCGCGCAACTCCAGCTCGCGCGACGGCTGCGCGGACACAATGCTCAAGTTGTCCGCCTCATCCAACGCCACGGCAAGGCGCTGCAACAATCGCTCATAGAGCCCACCTGCCGGTGCATTGCACCTCAACCCTGCCATCTATCACCTCGTGCCGGAACAGCTTGCCACCTCACTACTCAAGCGTAGCGTCCACACCTCAACCAGCAGTCCGCTGCGACAAACGGTGGGGCCGCCTAGGTGCGGCCGTCAAGATGTGGCAGACCGCACCTCGCTGGCCACCGTTTAATCAGGGTTTCCCTGAATAAGCAGGGCTCATGTATGCTACGGCGTTTTCCGCAAGCCCTCATTCCCAGTGCCGGTAGCCATGCAAGAACAGTATTCGCCCCGTGAAATCGAAGCCGCCGCGCAGTCCCATTGGGATGCGCAGAAATCCTTTGTAGTGAGCGAGCAGCCAGGCAAGGAGAGCTTCTACTGCCTGTCGATGTTCCCCTACCCCAGCGGCAAGCTGCACATGGGCCATGTGCGTAACTACACCATCGGTGATGTGATCGCCCGCTACCAGCGCATGCAGGGCAAAAATGTGCTGCAACCGATGGGCTGGGACGCCTTTGGCATGCCAGCAGAAAACGCCGCGATGAAGAACAACGTCGCACCGGCCAAGTGGACCTACGAAAACATCGACTACATGAAGACCCAGCTGAAATCGCTGGGGCTGGCCGTGGATTGGACGCGCGAAGTCACCACCTGCAAGCCCGATTACTACCGTTGGGAGCAGTGGCTGTTCACTCGCCTGTTCGAAAAAGGCGTGATCTACCGTAAGAATGGCAGCGTTAACTGGGACCCGGTGGACCAAACCGTGCTGGCCAACGAGCAAGTCATCGACGGCCGTGGCTGGCGTTCCGGCGCGCTGATCGAGAAGCGCGAAATTCCCATGTACTACTTCAAGATCACCGCTTACGCGGACGAGCTCTTGAGCAGTCTTGACGAGTTGGCTGGCTGGCCGGAACAGGTCAAAACCATGCAACGCAACTGGATCGGCAAGAGCTTCGGCGCCGATGTAGTGTTCGACTATGACCAAGCCAGCGTCGGCGTCGACGGCCAACTGAAGGTCTACACCACCCGCCCCGACACCCTGATGGGTGCGACTTACGTCGCCGTAGCCGCCGAGCATCCGCTGGCCCAGAGCGCCGCCGCGACTAATCCGGCGATTGCTGCGTTTATCGCCGAATGCAAAGGCGGCTCCGTGGCCGAGGCCGACATGGCCACCATGGAGAAAAAAGGCGTGGCGACCGGCCAGTTCGTGATTCACCCATTGAGCGGCGACAAGCTGCCGGTGTTTGTCGCCAACTACGTGTTGTGGGGCTACGGCGAAGGCGCGGTCATGGCCGTGCCGGCCCATGACGAGCGCGACTTCGAGTTTGCCACTAAATACAGCCTGCCCATCACCCAGGTGTACAGCGCTGAAGGCAAGGATTACGACGTCAACCAGTGGCAAGACTGGTACGGCGACAAGGTCGGGCTGACGACCCTTAACTCCGATCAGTATGACGGCCTGGGCTTCACGGCTGCCTTCGATGCCGTCGTTGCCGACCTTGAAGCCAGCGCCCACGGCGCACGCAAGACCCAGTTCCGCCTGCGTGACTGGGGCATCAGCCGCCAGCGCTACTGGGGCTGCCCAATCCCGATTATTCACTGCGAAACCTGCGGTGATGTACCGGTACCTGAAGACCAGCTGCCGGTAGTGTTGCCTGAGGATGTAGTCCCGGACGGCGCCGGCAGCCCACTGGCGCGCATGCCTGAGTTCTACAACTGCACCTGCCCAACATGTGGCAGCGCAGCCAAGCGCGAAACCGACACCATGGACACCTTCGTTGAGTCGTCTTGGTACTTTGCCCGCTTCGCTTCGCCGAACTACACCCAAGGCATGGTTGACCCGGCAGCGGCCAACCACTGGCTGCCTGTTGATCAATACATCGGCGGCATCGAACACGCGATTTTGCACCTGCTTTATGCGCGTTTCTTCCATAAGCTGATGCGCGATGAAGGCTTGGTGTCGTCCAACGAGCCGTTCAAGAACCTGCTGACTCAGGGCATGGTGGTGGCCGAAACCTACTACCGCACCCTCGATAACGGCGGCAAAGACTGGTTCAACCCAGCCGACGTTGAGCTTGAGCGCGACAGCAAAGCCAAGGTCATCAACGCCAAGCTTAAAAGCGATGGTCTGCCGGTTGAAATTGGCGGCACCGAGAAGATGTCCAAGTCGAAGAACAACGGCGTCGACCCGCAGTCGATGATCGACCAGTTCGGTGCCGACACCTGCCGCCTGTTCATGATGTTCGCCTCCCCCCCCGACATGAGCTGCGAATGGTCGGATGCCGGTGTTGAGGGCGCACACCGCTTCCTGCGTCGCGTCTGGCGTTTGGCGCAAAGCCATGTCAACCAAGGCGTAGCCGTTGCAGTTGATCTCGCTGGCCTGACGGATGAGCAAAAAGCCGTGCGCCGCGCGATTCATCTGGCGATCAAGCAGTCGAGCATCGATATTGGCCAGCACCACAAATTCAACACCGCCATCGCCCAGGTCATGACGTTGATGAATGTGCTGGAGAAAGCGGCGCAGGCGACTGGCCAAGATCGCGCCCTGCTGCAAGAAGGTCTGGAGGCGGTGGCGCTGTTGCTGGCGCCGATCACTCCGCACATCAGTCATCAGCTGTGGCAGGAACTGGGCCATGACGACGCCATTATTGACGCGACCTGGCCAAGCGTGGATGAGTCAGCCTTGGTACAAGACACCCTGACCTTGGTGATTCAGGTCAATGGCAAACTGCGCGGGCAGATCGAAGTACCCGCCAGCGCAAGCCGCGAGGATGTCGAAGCCGGTGCCCGCAGCAATGAAAGCGTGTTGCGTTTTACCGAAGGCCTAAGCATCCGTAAGGTCATCGTGGTGCCAGGCAAACTGGTTAACATCGTAGCCAACTGATTAAGCTCGGCGCGACCACACAAGGGTGCGCCGTCAGATACGCCAAGGGGATAAAAGATGATCAAACGGAATCTGTTGGTAATTGGCCTGGCCACGCTGCTCGGCGCGTGCGGCTTCCAGCTGCGCGGCACCGGTGAGGTACAGTTCGCCCTGAAAGAACTCGATGTCAGCGCGCGTAACGCCTATGGCGAAACCGTCAAACAGGTGCGTGAAGTGCTGCAAAACAACAACGTGCGCGTATACCCGGGCGCGCCCTACAGCCTGGTGCTGAGCAACGAACAAGAAGACCGCCGCGCAGCCAGCTTCACCAGCGCAGCCCGCACCGCCGAATACGAGCTGAACAAAACCCTCGAGTATGAAATTCGTGGCAGCAAAGACCTGCTGTTGCTGAGCGACAAAGTGGAAGCGCAAAGCTTTTACACCCAAGACGGTAATAACCTGATTAGCGGTGACCAAGAAGCGACGCAGATTCGTCAGGAAATGAACCGCGAGCTGATCCAGCAATTGGTTCTGCGCCTGCAGCAGATCACGCCGGAGCAACTCGACCAACTGCAGCAAACTGCAGAAGCCAAGGCCAAGGCTGAAGCCGATGCCCTAGAAGCCGCCCGCCAACAGCAAGCGGCGCAGCCCCAGCAGTCGCCGATTCAGCTGCCCATCCCTGCCCAGTAAGCACGCCGGGCTGCGCAAGCAGCCCAGCTTCGCCTCGCGATGAAACTCAACCCCGCACAACTCGGCAAACACCTGCAGGGCAGTCTAAGCCCGGTGTATGTGATCAGTGGCGACGAACCGCTGCTGACTCAGGAAGCGGCCGACAGCATTCGCGCTGCAACCCGTCAGCAGGGCTTCAGTGAACGCCAGGTATTCAACGCCGACACACACTTTGACTGGGGCAACCTGCTTCAGGCTGGCGCTAGCCTGTCTTTATTTGCTGACAAACGCCTTTTAGAGCTGCGCATTCCCAGTGGCAAACTCAGCGATAAAGGCGCCGCGTTGCTCGAATACCTGGCTCGACCGGCCGAAGACACGGTGTTGTTGATCAGCTTGCCTAAGCTCGACGGCACCGCGCAGAAGAGCAAATGGGGCAAAGCACTGATTGAGGGCGCACAGACTCAGTTCGTGCAAATCTGGCCGGTCGAAACTAGCCAACTGCCGCAATGGATTCGCCAGCGCCTGGCGCAATCAGGCCTCAGCGCCAGCGCCGAAGCCGTGGACATGATCGCCATCCGCGTTGAGGGCAACCTGCTCGCCGCCGCTCAGGAAATCGAGAAGCTCAAACTGCTGGCCGAAGGCACGCAAATTGATGTCAACACGGTGCACGCCTCGGTCGCTGACAGCGCGCGCTTCGATGTGTTTGGCTTGATCGATGCCGCGCTGAATGGCGAAGCCGCTCACGCCCTGCGTATGCTTGAAGGCCTGCGCGGCGAGGGCGTTGAGCCACCGGTGATCCTCTGGGCGCTGGCTCGAGAAATCCGCCTGCTGGCCACCATAGCCCAGCAGCATGCCCACGGCATGCCGCTGGATAAAGCCTTTAGCTCAGCCCGCCCACCAGTCTGGGATAAGCGCCGCCCCATAGTCAGCAAGGCTTTGCAGCGTTTATCCGCAGCGCGCTGGGCAGCACTTTTGCTGGATGCGCAGCAGATTGATGCACAGATTAAAGGCCAAGCGACGGGCGACCCTTGGAGCGGTCTGAGTCTGCTGACGTTGAGTATCTGTGGTCAGCCTGTGCGCCTGCCAGGCTAAACGCCGGGCACTGGACATTTCAGCTTGTGCGGATCATGCTTTACCCGCCTAGCAAAGCTGGCCCTTGCCTCAGGAGAAATCATGACTAAGAAAAGTACACACGGCCCCAACAAAGCCAAATCCCTGATTGCCCAACCGCTGTTCCGCTCTCGACAAGAGAAGCCCGGTAAAGGCAAAGGTAGCTACCGCCGCGAAGCCTCCCAGCAGAACTGGGAGGCTTCATACGTTCAGGCCGCCTGAAACGCCCACCGCAGCCCGCCAACACCCGCACATCCGCTCATTTATGCTAAGGTTGCTGCCTGCAAAATGTGCCGAGACCGCCATGCCTTATCTGCTTGTTCGGGGCCTTAAACAGAGTGCCACCGCCAGCCTTCTGCTGCTTCTGACGGCGTGTGCCGACGCGCCGGCCCAACCGCTTGCCGCCGAGCCGGTTAGCGCGCCAGCAGCGACCGCCAACCCAGTCGCCATGAGTGCTTCTAGCCCAACCCCGCTTATCAGCTTCGATGAATGGCGCATGCTACTGCGCAGTGATGCCATTGCCGCGGGCATCGATGCAGCCTTGTTCGACCGCACCTTCGCCGGCATCACCCTGAACCCAAAAGTGGTGAGCGCCGATAACAGCCAACCCGAGTTTTCCCGACCTGTGTGGGAATACATCGACGGGGCCGTTTCTGTTTCCCGTATTGCCCAAGGTCGCCTGCTGAAAGCGCAGTATCGACCCACCTTAAAAGCCATTCGCAGTGCCTACGCCGTCGATCATGAAGTACTGATCGCCATTTGGGGCATGGAAAGCAATTACGGCAGCAATATCGGCAGTCATGATGTGATCCGCTCCCTCGCTACATTGGCTTATGACGGCCGCCGCCAGGTGTTCTGGCGCAGCCAATTGCTCGCCGCCCTGCAGATACTGCAAGCCGGCGATGGCCCGGCACAGGGGCTGATCGGCTCATGGGCGGGCGCCATGGGCCAGACCCAATTTATGCCGACCACCTTCAATGAGCATGCCGTCGACTTTGATGGCGACGGCCACCGCGACTTGTGGAAATCCACCCCCGACGCCCTGGCCTCGGCCGCGCATTATCTGCAAGCATCGGGTTGGGAAAATGGCCAGACGTGGGGTTTTGAAGTCAATCTGCCGCAGGGCTTTGACTACGCCTTGGCCGACCCGGAAGTTCGCCGCAGCCTGACGGATTGGCGCAGTCTCGGGATCAATCCGACTCGCACCATTGATGCCGATGAGCAAAGCTTGGCCACGTTGTTTCTGCCGGCCGGGCATCGCGGCCCCGCCTTTTTACTGCTGAACAATTTCCGCAGCATTCTTAAATACAATAATTCCACCGCTTACGCGTTGGCCATCGGCCTGCTTAGCGATGCATTGGATGGCAACCCGGGCGTGCAAGCCGCATGGCCACGTAATGACCGCCAATTGGGCCGCAGCGAGCGTATCGAACTGCAGGAATTGCTGACCCGCAAAGGCTACGAGCCGGGCCCGGCCGACGGCATTATCGGTGCTAATACACGCAAGGCCGTTCGCACCTTCCAGCAGAGTTTAGGCTTGCCTGCCGATGGCTACCCCAGCCATGAGCTGCTGCAGCGACTCAGGTAACTGCGCGAATAGCCCGCGCAGCCGCCAGCGGACTGACCGGTCAGCGTCTGTGGTAAGCTTTGCGGCGGCCACAAGCCGCCTCGTCCCACGGAGCCTCTAGCGGAGCCCAGATTGCCGATGTCCGATATCTCCCTACCCAAAACCGTTGCCAGCGGCGAAAAATTTCGCTCCACCCAAGGCACTACCGCGATCAAGGACGGACAAAAACGCCGCGCCTCAAGCGAACCGCAGGTGTTTGAGCCCAAACCTAAATGGTTGCGAGTCAAAGCACCCGGCGGCAGTCGCTTCGAAGCGGTCAAGCGCAATGTCAGCGAGCACCGCTTAAGCACTGTGTGTCAGGAGTCGCATTGCCCGAACATTGGCGAATGCTGGTCCAACGGTACGGCCACCATCATGTTGATGGGTTCGGTGTGCACACGCGCTTGCCGTTTCTGCGCTGTGGATACCGGCAACCCCAAAGGCTGGCTGGACCTGGAAGAACCGCAAAACACCGCCAAGTCAGTGGAGCTGATGGCGCTGCGCTATATCGTGCTGACCTCGGTGGATCGCGATGATCTCGACGACGGCGGTGCTGCGCATTATGCCGCCTGCGTGCGAGCCATTAAGCAGCGTACCCCGCACGTGGTGGTGGAGGCGCTGACGCCCGATTTTGATGGTGACCTGCAGGCAATTGAACGCGTAGTGGATTCTGGCCTTGAGGTGTTTGCGCAGAACGTCGAGACGGTCAAGCGCCTGACCTACGACGTGCGTGACCCACGCGCCGGTTACGAAAAGACCCTGCGCGTACTAGACCACGCGAAGCACCACCGGCCTGACGTGCTGACCAAAACCAGCTTGATGCTCGGTCTTGGCGAAACCGACGACGAAGTGCTCGAAACCATGGATGACCTACGCGCCATCGGCGTGGACATTCTCACCCTTGGCCAGTACCTGCAGCCGACCCGCAATCATCTGCCAGTAAAGCGCTGGGTCAGCCCGGAAGCCTTTAATCAGTTGCGCGAGATCGGCTTAGGTAAGGGCTTTATGGAAGTGGCTGCTGGGCCGCTGGTGCGCTCCAGCTACCGCGCCGACAAGGTGTTCGAGAAGAACAACCTAGGCTTGGCGGCGCCGGTCGCTGTTCCAGGCCAGCACGTCGACAACAGCCTAATTCCGACGCTAAACCTGAACTGATCTTAGAAAACGCCTGACCCAAGACTTTGTCTGGGTCAGGCGTTTTTTTAGGCGCGGTTTAGTCGCTTACTTTACCGGCCAAATTTTGCTGCTGGGCGTAATCGAGGTGCTTGACCAACTGCTCACGCAGCCGCGCACTGACCTGCGCAATAGTCACTGACTCTGTGGCTTGGTCAGCCAGCTGCGTCATAGCCATACCGGCATACCCGCACGGATTGATGCGCTGGAAGGGCTGCAAATCCATGTCGACATTCAGCGCCAAGCCGTGAAAAGAGCGCCCATTACGAATGCGCAACCCGAGGGACGCGATCTTCGCGCCATCGACGTACACGCCCGGCGCATCCGGCTTGGCCGCCGCCTTAACGCCGTAGCTGGCCAACAGGTCAATCAGGCTGCGCTCAATGCGGCTGACCAGGTCGCGCACACCCATACCACTGCGACGTATATCTAACAGCAGATACGCCACTAACTGACCGGGACCGTGGTACGTCACCTGGCCACCACGGTCGACCTGCACCACCGGAATATCACCCGCAAACAGCACGTGCTCGGCCTTGCCGGCCTGGCCTTGGGTAAAAACAGGGGAGTGTTCGAGCAGCCAGATCTCGTCAGGCGTATCGACGCCGCGCGTATCAGTAAAGCGCTGCATGGCATGCCAGATGGGCTGGTAGTCAACCTGACCCAGCTCGCGAAAGCCGAGCGGCAGGCTCATCAAAGCACCATATGAACGATACCGGTGGCGCGCAACGCACTGTTGATATCGCGCAACTGGTCTTCACCAGTGGCCTCGATGTGCAACTGCACCGTGGTGTACTTACCGTTACGGCTCTGGCGTTCAGCCAACGTACTGAGATCGACCTTGGCGTGCTTGCTAAGGATTTCGATCACCGTGCTTTTGTACATAGCACCACTGTCGCCGACTACTTTGATTGGGTAATCCGCGCAGGGAAATTCGATTTTATGGGTTTTGACGTCAGGTTGAGTCATGGTGGTAACGGCCTCGTAAGCCGTGGCCACAACGCCCCTGCAGTTCGGCAAGGGCGAGCAGGTCACGTTGTCAGTTGAATAGCCCGAAGAAGAACAAGCTGACGCTGTCCCACAGACGGCGGAAGAAGCTGCCCTCTTCGACAGCCTCCAGAGCAATCAAATCAGCGCTGTGCACCACGTCCTCGCCCAGCTTGACCTGCACCGTACCGATTACATCACCCAGCGCAATCGGCGCGGTGAGTTGCGGGTTGAGGATCATGCCGGCCTGCAGCTTGTCCAGCTGACCTTTTGGCAACGTCAGGGTCAAGTCATTGGCCAAGCCAGCTTTGACCTGACGCGCAGCACCTTTCCACACCTGGGATTGGGCAAGCTCCTGACCTTTTTGGTAGAAGGTGCGGGTCTCAAAGAAGCGGAAACCATAGGTCATCAGCTTCTGGGTTTCTGCTGCACGGGCCGATTCGCTGACGGTACCAAACACCGAGGTAATCATGCGTGCGCCATCGCGTACAGCCGAGGCTACTAAGCAGTAACCCGCTTCCTCGGTATGCCCGGTTTTCAGGCCATCAACGGTTTTGTCACGCCACAGCAGCAGGTTGCGGTTGCCTTGCTTGATGTTGTTCCAGAGAAAGTCCTTCTGCGCATAGATGGCGTAGTGTTCCTGGTCTTCGTTGATGATGGCGCGAGCCAGCACCGCCATATCGTGCGCACTGGAATAATGCTCAGGGTGCGGCAGGCCAGTGGCGTTCATAAAGTGGCTGTTGCTCATGCCCAGACGCGCCGCCGTTTCGTTCATCATGTCGGCAAAGGCGTCTTCGCTACCGGCGATGTACTCAGCCAAGGCGATGCTGGCATCGTTACCCGATTGGATGATCACCCCGTGCAGCAGATCGTCCACGCTAGCCTGACTGTTCAGCGGCAGGAACATGGTCGAGCCACCGGATGCAGCGCCGCCGGTGCGCCACGCATGCTCACTAATCGGCACCAGATCTTGCTCACCGATCTTGCCCTTGCGGATTTCCAGAGTGGCAATGTAGGCCGTCATCAGCTTGGTCAGACTGGCCGGCGGCAAGCGCTGGTCACCGTTATTTTCCACCAACACCTTACCGCTGGCGGCATCCAGCAGCACATAGGACTTGGCAGCCAGCTGTGGAGCAGAGGGAATGGCTGGCTGGTTAGCCCAAGCAGCCGATGCACTGAGCAGGGAAAGTGAAAGGAAAACACGTTGCGCAAAGCTGGTGATATTCATCCGTCTCTCTAGATTGCTGATGGTGGAACAGCCCATAAGGGCATGATGGATACTGCGGCCGACCAAGAATTAACTGAGCGGCATGCTTTTAGTCCGGCATTAACAGCATTAGTGCCCTGTCAGTCTGCTTTGACCACAGTTGGCTCGCCCAGATTAGCCAGACGCACGCTGTCTTGCAGCTGCTCAGCCTCGCGTTGGCTGCTCACCGGCCCCAGGCGCACGCGGTGCAAGATCTGTTGGTTGCGCACCACTGAGCTGACGAACGCGGGGGCAGCCACTGTCTCGCTCAGTTTCGAACGAAGCAGCTCCGCAGCGTCCGGATTGGCGAAGGCTCCTACCTGGAGATACAGGCCAGAGGCTCCTACTGAAGCGTTTTTTTTTGCGTCAATCTGCACGGGGAGCACCGCGGCGGCATGCTGTTGCGGTGGCGGCGAATATTGCTCGAATGGCTGGGACACCGGCTGCGGCGTGGTTTTAACCTGAGCCACTTGCTGCGGCGAGGCTAATACCAATGGCACTGGACGACCCTGCTGAGCCCACCACTCATGGGGATCAATGCCCTCAACTTTAACCTGCGCCGTGCCGCTTTCTGCATAACCGAGCTTTTTAGCGGCAGCGAAAGACAGGTCGATAATCCGATCGGAATAGAACGGCCCACGGTCATTCACGCGCAACACCGCAGTTTTACCGTTTTCCAAATTAGTCACGCGCACGTAACTGGGCAGCGGCAGGGTCTTGTGCGCGGCAGTCATGCCATACAGGTCGTAGGTTTCACCGTTAGCCGTGGCCTGACCATGGAACTTGGTGCCATACCAAGACGCTGGACCAACTGCTTGGTAGCGCCGGGCATCGGGAATTGGGTAGTACTGCTTACCGAATACCGTGTAAGGGCTGGCTTTAACCGGGCCGTAATGGGGCATCGGCACCGCATCGGGGATCAACGAGACGTCAACATCCCACCATGGCGCACCGTCTTTGTGTGGACGATTGAAATCACCCGGCCCGGAAATCGCTCCGCCCTTAAGGATCGGCGCGACCGGCTCCGGCGCTCGGCTTGACGAGCAACTGGCCAACAGCAGCATCAAGCTGCCATAAGCAGCTAATTTAAAGGGTAAACGCACCATCAATTTTTACCCCGCGCATCGACCAGCAACTCTGCCAGCTGATTAACTGCCATGGCATACATCACGCTGCGATTGTAGCGGGTGATCACAAAGAAATTCGGCAGACCCAGCCAGTGCTCAGGGCCCTCGGCGCCTTCCAAACGGAAGGCCGTCACGGGCAAGTCATCTGCCAGCGGATCAGCACTTGTCCAACCCAGCGCCCGTAATTCAGCTGCCGTTTTTACCGGGTCCAGGCCTACTGTTAAGCCCTGATCGACCTGGGCGCCTTTCACCGTTGCCGCGCTGACTACCGGCTGACCGGGCTGCCAGGCGTGACGCTTGAAGTAACTGGCGACGCTGCCGATGGCGTCCACTGGATTGGTCCAAATATTGATGTGGCCGTCACCGTCAAAATCCACGGCATAGGCGCGAAAGCTGCTTGGCATAAACTGCGGCAAGCCCATGGCGCCGGCGTAAGAGCCTTTCAGGCTCAGTGGCTCAACTTGCTCCTCACGGGTCAGTAACAGGAACTCACGCAGCTCCTTACGAAAGAAGGGTGAGCGTGGCGGGTAATCGAAGGCCAGGGTCGACAGTGCGTCCATCACTCGCCAACTGCCGGTATTGCCGCCGTAAGAGGTTTCTACCCCAATGATTGCGACTATTACTTGGGCGGGTACGCCGTACTCAGCCTCGGCGCGGGCCAGGGTCTCTTCATGCAGCTTCCAGAACGCCACACCGTTGTTGATCCGCGCATCGGTGATAAAGATCGGTCGGTAATCTTTCCACTGCTTAACCTTCTCCGCTGGCCGTGAGATGGCATCGAGGATGGCCTGCTTGCGCTCAACCTCAGCAAACATCCCAACCAGTTGCTCACCAGCAAAGCCATAATCGCGGGTCATCTCACCGATAAACTCAGCCACTTGTGGCGACTGCTGGTAGTCGCTGGCCAACGCAGGCTGAACCGCCCCGCACACCCCAACCAACGCCAGCCAAGGTGCAGTACGTACCATCCAACCACGTGTTTTTTGCATTGAATTCATAATCCTAATCAAACCTGCGCCATCCACTTACGGTGAGTGTGGATTGACATCAAAATCCCAAAGCCGGCCAACAGCGTAATCAGCGAGGTGCCGCCATAGCTGATAAAGGGCAGCGGTACGCCCACCACTGGCAGCAAACCACTGACCATACCGATATTAACGAATACATAAACAAAGAAAGTCATGGTCAACGCCCCGGCGAGAAGCTTACCGAACAGCGTCTGCGCTTGCACGGTAATCACCAGCCCACGCGCGATCAACAGCATGTACACCAGCAGTAACAAACACACCCCGACCAAGCCAAATTCTTCGGCCAATACGGCAATAATAAAATCGGTGTGGCTCTCCGGGAGAAAATCCAAGTGCGACTGCGTGCCTTGCAGCCAGCCTTTGCCAAACACACCGCCAGAACCGATGGCCGCCTTGGACTGGATAATGTTCCAACCGCTACCCAGCGGGTCGCTTTCTGGGTTGAGAAAGGTCAGCACCCGCTGCTTTTGGTAGTCCCGCATAACAAATAGCCACATGCCGATGGCAATCGGCACCACCGCCGTGACCGCCCCCATCACCCAGCGCCACTGCAGGCCTGCAATAAACAGCACAAAACCGCCCGAGGCGATAATCAGCAATGAGGTACCCAGGTCGGGCTGCAGCAGAATCAGCACAAACGGCACTATGATCATCGCTAAGCTGATGCAAATGTGTTTCAGCCGCGGCGGCAAACTGCGGCTGGACAGGTACCAGGCGATGGTCGCCGGCATGATG
Source organism: Pseudomonas sp. TMP9 (assembly GCF_037943105.1). Taxonomy (NCBI): domain Bacteria; kingdom Pseudomonadati; phylum Pseudomonadota; class Gammaproteobacteria; order Pseudomonadales; family Pseudomonadaceae; genus Pseudomonas; species Pseudomonas vesperimontis. The sequence continues at coordinate 641,733 of NZ_CP149803.1, read as the reverse complement.
ATCTTCATAAACTCTGAGGGCTGGAAGCGAATCACCCCGGGGATATTGATCCAGCGCGTGGCGCCCATGGCGTTGTGGCCCATAACGTCCACCACCACCAACAAACCGACACCGCCGATATAGGCCAGCGGCACCCAGCGCGCCATAAAACGCGGCTCAAACTGGGCAATAATCAACATACCCACCAAGCCGATGCCGAAGGAACTGGCCTGTTTAGCCAACAAGTCGAGGTTTTTACCGCTGGCGGAATACAAAAGAAATAGACCGCCCGCTGCCAAGATCAGCAGCAGTAACAGCAACACGCCATCGATGTGCAGGCGCTGCAACAAGGTCGCACGGCGGCGCATTAAGTCATCGGTGGAGAGGTTACGGTCGAAATTATTACTCATGGCGCAGCGACCTCAGCCGCCACAGGCGGGGCATATTCAGCTTTTAACTGGCCGTTCTCATCCAGCAGCCACGCATCGACCACCTGCTTCATCACCGGCGCAGCGACCCCGGAACCTGACTCACCGTTTTCCACCATGACTGACACGGCAATTTGTGGGTCGTGGGCCGGCGCAAACGCAACAAACAACGCGTGATCAAGGTGACGCTCGGCCACCTTGCTGCGGTCGTATTTCTCGCCCTGTTTGATCGCCACAACCTGCGCGGTGCCACTCTTGCCGGCAATCCGGTACAGCGCAATATCGCCGACCTTGCGTGCGGTGCCACGTGGGCCGTGCATCACCTGCTCCATACCGTGCTGGCCGATGCTCCAGAATTTCGGATCACGCAGAACAATATCCGGCAGCGGATTCGGGTCTACCGGGACCCGTCCTTGAATGGTCTTGGCCAGGTGTGGACGAATCCACTTGCCGCGTGTGGCCATCAGCGCCGTGGCCTGGGCCAGTTGCAGCGGGGTGGTTTGCATATAACCCTGACCGATGCCGAGGATCAGCGTTTCACCGGGGTACCACGGTTGGCGGTAACGCGCACGCTTCCAGTCACGCGAAGGCATCAGCCCGGCAGTCTCCTCAAACATGTCCAGCGACACGCGCTGACCCAGACCAAAACGGCTCATATAGTCATGCAGGCGGTCGATGCCCATTTTGTGCGCCAGCGAGTAGAAGTAGGTGTCGTTGGAGCGGGCAATAGCCAGGTCCATGTCCACCCAACCGTCACCCGTGCGGTTCCAGTTACGGTATTTGTGGCTGTGCCCCTGCAACTGGTAGAAACCTGGGTCGAACACGCGGGTCTGCGGGGTCACCACGCCAGCATCTAATCCTGCGACTGCCACCATTGGCTTAATGGTTGAGCCCGGCGGATAAAGGCCGCGCAACACCCGGTTGTACAGCGGCCGGTCGATAGAGTCGCGCAAATCGGCATACGCCTTAAAGCCGATGCCCGTAACGAAGGGGTTGGGATCGAAGCTAGGCTGACTGACCATCGCCAGTACTTCGCCAGTTTGCGGCTGAATCGCCACAATCGCCCCACGACGACCGGCCAAGGCGGCCTCTGCAGCCTCCTGCAAGCGGATATCCAGGCTCAGCACAATGTCCTTGCCGGGGATCGGATCGGTGCGTTTGAGTACGCGCAACACCCGACCACGGGCGTTGGTTTCGACTTCTTCGTAACCGACTTCGCCGTGCAGCTCGTCCTCATAGAAGCGTTCAATACCGGTCTTGCCGATATGGTGCGTGCCGCTGTAGGCCACCGGATCGAGGGTTTTCAGCTCTTTTTCGTTGATGCGCCCAACATAGCCCACCGAATGCGCAAAATGCTCACCCAGCGGGTAGTGCCGCACCAGTTGCGCCACCACCTCCACCCCCGGCAAGCGGAACTGGTTGACCGCGACCCGGGCGATTTGCTCTTCGCTTAGCTCAAACAGCACCGGCACCGGCTCAAAAGGTCGACGCCCTTGACGCACACGCCGCTCAAAAAGCGCGCGGTCATCGGGCTCAAGTTCCAGCACCTCGACGATCACATCGAGTACGTGCGGCCAGTCGCCGGCGCGCTCGCGCGTCAGGGTTAGGCTGAAGCTAGGACGGTTGTCGGCGATGATCACGCCGTTACGGTCGTAAATCAGCCCGCGATTCGGCGGAATTGGCTGCACGTGAATGCGGTTATTTTCTGCCAAGGTGGTGTGGTACTCGAACTGCACCACTTGCAGGTAATACATCCGCGCCAGCAGCACCGAAGTCAGCAACAAAACCACCACAGCACCGACCACCGCCCGCTTGCGGATCAGGCGGCCGTCTTTCTCGTGGTCTTTGAGGCGAATAGGTTGCGGCATCGATGGCTGCTGCTTAGGTCTGGGAAATCATTTGTGATAAGGGTGGCCGGACAGCACGGTCCAGGCACGGTACATCTGTTCACCGATCAGAATACGCACCAGCGGGTGCGGCAGGGTCAGCGGCGATAACGACCAGCGTTGTTCGCTGCGCGCTTGCACCTCAGGTGCCAGCCCTTCCGGGCCGCCGACCATCAGGTTGACGGTGCGCGCATCCAGGCGCCACTTGTCCAACTCAACCGCCAATTGCTCAGTGCTCCACGGCCGCCCTTCGACTTCAAGGGTGACAATGCGTTCCCCCGGTGCCACTTTGCTCAGCATGGCCTCGCCTTCCTGGCGAATCATGCGCGTCACATCGGCGTTCTTACCGCGGGTGGTCAAGGCAATTTCTACCAACTCTAAAGACAGCTCGCTGGGCATGCGCTTGGCGTATTCCTGCCAGCCTTCTTCCACCCAGCGCGGCATCCGCGAGCCGACGGCGATCAGTTTGATGCGCACCGCTGCGGCCTTACTGCTGCTCGCCGCTCGATTGCTCAGCGCTTGGCTCGGCGCTGAATTGCGCGCGGCTTTGCTCAGCACCCTGCCACAGACGTTCAAGGTCATAGAACTCACGCGCCGTTGGCAGCATCACGTGAACAACGATGTCGCCAAGGTCGAGCAACGCCCACTCGCCCGTGTCCATGCCTTCAGTACCGATCGGGCGTACGCCCTGCTCTTTCACTTTTTCCAGCACGTTTTCGACCAGCGATTTAACGTGACGGCTGGAGGTGCCGCTGGCGATCAGCATGAAATCGGTGATGCTGGTCTTGCCGCGCACATCAATGGTGGTGATGTCTTGCGCTTTGATTTCTTCCAGAGCGGTGATGGCCAGTTTGACCAGGTCTTCGCTGGGCATGATTTTTTTTGCAGTTGTCATAAGTAACTCATTTATCTCGTGTTCAATTCGCGCCACGGTAAAGTCCGTGGGCATGTATATAGGCCAGTACCGCGTCAGGCACTAAAAAACGTGCCGACTTTCCGCTCGCCAGTAACGAGCGGATCTGGGTGGCCGACACCGCCAAGGGTGTCTGCCAGATAAAAGCAATGTGCCCGCTCGGCCCATTCAGGGCCGACGGCGCGCTGACACTGCGCGCCGCCAACAGATTACGCAGCGCCTCAGGCGCTTCACTGTCGGCATCCGGGCGCTGCAAGACCAGAATATGGCAATGCTCAAGCAGCTCATCCCAACGCTGCCAGCTTGGCAAGCCACAAAAGGCATCCCAACCGAGCAGTAAAACCAGCTGATCATCCGCCGCCAACTCCGCACGCACGGACTCCAGCGTATCAATGCTGTAGGACGGTATGTCGCGGTGCAGCTCGCGATCATCCACCTGCAACACACCCGCATCAGCCACCGCCAGCCTGACCATAGCCAGGCGGTCCAGCGCACTCACCTGCGGTGCCGAGCGATGCGGCGGTCGCGCACTGGGAATCAGGCGCAACTCATCCAACTGCAGCGCTTCGGCGACTTCCACGGCGCTGCGCAAATGCCCAATGTGAACCGGGTCAAACGTGCCACCGAGCAAACCGATACGCCGCGCCACTGTTAGGCGGTCTGCCCACGCAACTGACCGTCACCGATCACCACGTATTTCTCACAGGTCAGCCCTTCCAAACCAACCGGGCCACGGGCGTGCAGCTTGTCCGTGGAGATGCCGATCTCCGCACCCAAGCCGTACTCAAAACCATCGGCAAAACAGGTCGGGGTATTTAACATCACCGAACTGGAGTCGACTTCAGCGATAAAGCGTCGGGCCTGCCCTTGGTGTTCGGTGACGATTGAGTCGGTGTGGTGCGAGCCATAATGGTTGATGTGCTCAATCGCTTGGTCCAAACCTTCGACCACACGGATCGACAAAATCGCGGCCAAGTACTCGGTGTGCCAATCGTCCTCAATCGCCGGCGTGGCCTCAATCAGCCCGCAGGTCACTGCACAACCGCGCAGCTCAACACCTTTAGCCCGCAGCTGCTCAGCCATGCCCGGCAGGAAATCAGCGGCAATGGCCTGATCAACCAGCAAGGTCTCCATGGCGCCGCAGATGCCGTAGCGATAAGTTTTAGCGTTGAAGGCGATGGCCTGCGCCTTAGGCAAGTCGGCATGGGCATCGACATAGACATGGCAGATGCCGTCTAGGTGCTTGATCACCGGCACCCGAGCATCGCGACTGATGCGCTCAATCAAACCCTTACCGCCACGCGGCACAATCACGTCAACGAACTCTGGCATGGTGATCAGCGCGCCCACGGCAGCACGATCAGTGGTTTCTACCACCTGTACCGCAGCAGCCGGAAGCCCTGCCTCAGCCAAGCCACGCTGAATACACACGGCGATTGCGCGGTTGGAATGAATAGCCTCGGAGCCGCCGCGCAGGATGGTGGCATTGCCGGACTTTAGGCACAGGCTGGCAGCATCAATGGTCACATTCGGCCGCGACTCGTAAACGATACCGATAACGCCCAGGGGCACGCGCATCTTGCCCACCTGAATACCCGACGGGCGGTAGCTCATGTCACGAATAGCACCGACCGGATCCGCCAGGTTGGCGACTTGACGCAGGCCTTCGATCATCCCATCGATACGCGCAGGCGTCAGCGCTAAGCGATCGACCATGGCCGGCTCTAGGCCACTGGCGCGGGCGGCGGCCAGGTCCAACTCGTTAGCGGCTGTTAGCGCCACGCGCGCAGCGTCGAGCGCGGCAGCGGCGGCGTGCAGGGCGCGGTTTTTCTGCGCGGTGCTGGCACGCGCCAACACGCGCGAAGCGCTGCGGGCGGCCTGTCCCAGGCGGGTCATATAGTCGAGCACGGACTCAGTCATGGTCTTGGCGGGTCTGGCGGTTGAAAAAAGTCGCTGAGTATAACGGTCGCGCCGCCTCACGCCCAGCGCTGCGCGGCGGACGGTAATCGTGACGCCTGCGGGCGCGATCAATCAGCCACGCATCGCTGCGACAGCAGAAGTTTCAGGCATGCTTCAGAATCGCCTTGTTAATATCGCGCCAACCCAGCCCCGCCAGATGACCGTGCCACCTATGCTCGCCGATCCCGACCTGAACTCGCCATGGCCCAAAGGCCGCGCGTTGCCCGCACGCTTCTTTGACCGTGATGCACAACAGCTGGCCCGTGCGCTGCTCGGCAAGGTCATCCGTTACAAGCACGGCGCGCTCTGGTTAAGTGCACACATTATCGAAACCGAAGCCTATTACCTGAGTGAGAAAGGCAGCCATGCCTCCCTTGGCTACACCCACAAACGCCGCGCGCTGTTTATGGAGGGCGGGCATATTTACATGTATTACGCCCGTGGCGGCGACTCGTTAAACTTCAGCGCCCACGGCCCAGGCAATGCAGTACTGATTAAATCTGCGTATGCCTGGCAAGACGCGCACAGTGGCGCGGATGCCTTGGCGCAGATGCACCGCAATAACCCTGACCGCCAAGGCCAAGCCCGGCCACTGGAAAAACTCTGCAGTGGTCAAACCTTATTGTGCAAAGCCTTAGGCCTGAAAGTGCCGGACTGGGATGCGCAGCCTTTCGATGAGCAGCGTTTGTTTGTCGAAGACCTAGGCCAATACCCACAGCAAGTGGTGCAATGCACACGCTTGGGCATCCCCCATGGCCGCGATGAACAGCTGCTTTACCGCTTTGTCGATGCTGCGTTTGCCCGGCACTGCACACGCCACCCGCTGCGCCGCGGACAGATCGCCGGCCAGGACTATCACCTACTGACCCGCATGGACGAGCATTGATGAGCCACTGGTTTGACACGCTGACGCTCTGGCTGAGCGCTAACCCCGAATGGCTGGCCGTGGCGATATTCCTTATCGCTTGCATCGAGTGCCTGGCCATTGCCGGCATTCTGGTGCCCGGCACCGTGCTGATGTTCGCCGTGGCCGCGCTGGCAGGCAACGGTGCGCTGGGTTTAGGGGAAACTCTGTTACTGGCGTTTTTGGGTGGCCTGCTCGGCGATTGCCTGTCTTATTCGATTGGCCGCTACTTCAAAAAAGATATTGGCCGCCTACCGGTCTTGCGTAATAACCCGCAATGGCTGAGCAGCGCCCACGCCTATTTTCTGCATTACGGCGTCGCCAGCTTGCTTGTTGGCCGTTTTATTGGCCCGCTGCGGCCCATGCTGCCGATGGTCGCCGGCATGTTTGACATGCCGTTTGCACGCTTTTTAGCCGTCAGCATTCTGGCCGGTGTCGGCTGGTCCATCGTCTACATGCTGCCCGGCTGGGCTACGGGCGCGGCGATGCGCTTGCCACTACCCGATGGCTTTTGGCCACAAGCCGGGGCTGTTGCTGGCGCGGTTGCGCTGGTGATTGGTATCGGTGTGCAAGGCAGTCTGCGCCGCCTGCGCCACACCAATCTGATGGCGGCAGGGGCAAGCTTAGTGTTGCTGTGCGCCTTGATGCTCAGCTGGCCCTACCTGACTCAACTTGATCAGGGCCTGTTGACCTTGGTTCAGGAGCAACGCAGCCCAGGCTTGGATACCTTGATGGTGCTGATTACCCGCCTGGGCGACCTGACCACCCAATTAGCGGCAGCCGTGTTGTTGTGCCTGGTGTTGCTGGCCACTCGACAATGGCGAGCGCTGTGCCTGGCCATTGGCACCCTCCTCGGCACGGCCTTGGCCAATAGCGCGATGAAGGCATTGTTCGCCCGCAACCGCCCAGATGTGCTGCTGGAGCCACTGAGCAGCTTTAGTTTTCCCAGCGGTCATACCTCAGCAGCCTTCGCGTTGTTTTTACTGCTGGGCGTGTTGGCCGGGCGTGGGCAACCGGCGCGCATGCGCCTGACCTGGCTGTTACTGGCCAGCGTGCCGGCGGCCGCAATAGCGGGTTCGCGGGTGTATTTGGGGGTGCATTGGCCCAGCGATATCATCGCCGGCGCCATGCTCGCCACCTGCCTCTGCACCTTGAGTTTGGCCCTGGTGCAATGGCGCACAACGCTGCCAGCACTGCCTACAAAGGTCTGGTGGCTGTTGCTGCCGACGGTTGCCGCACTGCTTGGCGGCATCGCCACGTGGCAGTTATCCGCCGGCCTGTTGCTGTACCGTTACTGAGGCCCGCCCTGCAAACGCTCCAGCAACGCTTGCAGCCTCTCTAAGCGCACCGGCGCTTCGCTGATTTCGAGTAATTGCAGTTTTTCCTCAACCTCGAGCGGCAGCAGGTAGGCCAACTGATTGGCCAATGCCAGCTGCCCGGCCGGCTCGCTCGCCATGCCCAGTGATTCCACCAGCGGGTGGGCGTTGAGCGCCACCAGCAAGGCCGCCAAGTCAGCATGCTCGCTGCCCAACTGTTGCTCTGCCGGCTCGTCCAGCCACTCGACTTCAGCCATGGTTAGCTTGTCCAGCAGTACGTGAGCATGCTGCACGCGAAAGCGTCGCCCGCCCTCAACACGAATCCCCAATAAGCCATTAGGCCGCTGCTGAAAATCGCGGATAAGCGCCTCACAGCCGATCGCCGAAAACTGCCCGGCAGCCTCGCCCACCTCAGCCCCGTTAACAATGCCAACCACGCCAAAGCCGTGGCCCTGCTTCATGCAGCGGCTGATCATGTCCAGGTAACGCGGCTCGAACAGCTGCAAGTCCATCATGCAACCGGGGAACAACACGGTATTGAGGGGAAATAACGGAAGGTTCACGGGCATCTCCTTAAAGCCAAAACACAATTGCCAGCGGTAGCAGCACCGCGGTAAACACACCCATCAAGCTCATTGCCAGGGCGGCAAACGCACCGCATTCCTCGCTTTCCTGCAGCGCCCGGGCGGTGCCGACGGCATGCGCAGTCAGGCCCAAGGCCATGCCCAGCGCTGCTGGGTGCTGCACGCCAGCGCGTTTCAGCAATGACGGCCCAATAATCGCGCCAAGAATCCCGGTGATCATCACAAACACTGCCGCCAGAGCGGCAGTGCCGCCAATCTGGCTGGCCACCAGCATGGCAATCGGCGAAGTGACTGATTTGGGGGCCATGCTCATCAGCATGATTCGCTCGGCGCCGAAGGCCCAAGCCAAGGCAACACCCAGTGCTGTTGCGACCACGCCCGCCACTACCAGAGTGATAAACGTCGGCCAGAACAGCTGACGTATGCGCCGCAAGTTAACGAACAACGGCACGGCCAACGCCACCGTAGTCGGGCCGAGGAACAGCGTGAGCGCGGCCACACTGCCCTGGTATTGCGCGAAGGTCAGGCCACAAGCCAATAGAATGCCAATCACCGTCAGCATCGACACCAGCACCGGCTGTAAAAACACCCAGCGGGTTTTCTCATAAGCGGCCATGGCCAGTTGGTAAGCACCGAGGGTGATGCCCACTCCAAACAACGGATGATGCGTCAGCGCCTGCCAGGCGGCATGCCATTCCATGCTCATACGCCCCTACGCCGATGCTGACGGTCGATCAGTTTTTGCATCAACCAGCCGGCGAACACGATCGAGATGATCAGCGACAGCAACAGCGCGCCCGCAATCGCCCAGAAGTCCGCAGAAATAGCGCCGGCATAGGCCATGACGCCAACCGCGGGCGGTACCAGCAGCAATGGCAAGTATTTCAGCAGGCTAGCGGAGGCTTGGTGCAGGGGTTCGCCCACCTCGCCGCGCAGCAACAAGAAGCTAAACAGCAGCAGCATGCCAATGATCGGCCCCGGCAATATCGGGATCAGCAGGGCATTCAGTGCAGTGCCGAGCAACTGGCACAGCACCAGCCAGAAAAGGCCGCGTAACAACATGATGGGTAATCTCCGAATCGTATGATCCAAGGCGCACGGCCACGCATTATAAGCAGAAGCGCCCGGCAAGGGCCGGCTTACAGCAGTTACCCCGGGCCAGACAGCGCACCTGTTTGCGCCGCACAAGGCACTTGACCCTGCAGCAAACCCATGATGATCTACGCGCAGAAGAACTTACGCCCCAAAAAAAACAACACCCGCGTCTTCAAGGAGAAACCATGACATCTGTACCTGCCGCCGAGTTGTCCAGCTATATCGGCAAAGAACTTGGCCACTCCGAGTGGCTGACCATCGATCAAGATCGCATCAACCAGTTCGCCGAATGCACGGGCGACCACCAGTTCATCCACGTTGACCCAGAAAAAGCCAAACTCACCCCTTTTGGCGGCACCATCTCCCACGGCTTTCTCTCGCTGTCACTGGTGCCCAAACTGATGGAAGGCATCATGATCATGCCCACCGGGCTGAAAATGGCCGTGAACTATGGCTTGGACAGCGTGCGCTTTATCCAGCCGGTTAAGGTCAACTCTAAAGTTCGCCTGACGGCCAGCCTGCTTGAAGTGACCGAGAAAAAGCCCGGCCAGTGGCTGCTCAAAGCTAAAGTCGTACTGGAAATCGAAGGCCAAGATAAACCCGCTTATATCGCCGAACCCCTGACCCTCTGCTTCGTCTAGCTCCCGCAGCTGAGTAAAGGCGCACAGGTATCAGCCTCTGCGCCTTTGTTTTGCCCGATGATTTTCAAGCCTTAGCCGCGCGCCCGATCACGGCAGGCAAAGCGCGTTAAGGCATACTTAGCGACCTTCCAGCCCGGATTTTGTGCATGCGCCACCTCGTCTTCCTCGCGCCCTTGAGCCTTACCCTGTTGCTTGTAGCCTGCGGCGACGGTGAACCGCTGCTGCCCGCCGATGCCGTATTGCCGGATGGTGGCCGCTACCGCGGCGAGATCATTGATGGGCGGTTGCAAGGCCCAGGGCGCTTGGATTACAGCGACGGCAGCTATTACCAAGGCGAGTTCAAAGATGGCCAATTCAACGGCCAAGGTCGCCTGACCTACCGCGACGGCAGCCGCTATGAAGGGGGCTTTACCAACGGCACGCCCAGCGGCGAAGGCCACCTCAACAGCACTGACCTGGAATACCGTGGCGAATTCAGCAAAGGCCTCTATCAGGGTTTGGGCGAACTGCAGTGGCGCAATGGCGACAGCTTCCAAGGCCAGTTCCGCAAGGGCGAGCCCCATGGCCAAGGCGTCCTGACCGACGCGCAAGGCAACCAATATGTCGGCACCTTCGACAACAGCCAACTGAACGGCCAAGGCAGTTTCAAGAACCGCACTGGTGACCTGTATAACGGGGAGTTTCGGGATAACCAGTTTCATGGCACAGGCCGTTATCAGAGCGCCGAGGGTGACGTCTGGAGCGGGCGTTTTGTCGATGGCAGCTTGACCGGTAAGGGCGAATTTACGGGTGCCGACGGCAGCCATTACACCGGCCAATTCCGCGATTGGCGCTACCACGGCCAAGGCCGTTTAAGCCTGGCCGATGGCAGCCAGCAACGCGGCATGTGGCAGCAAGGCCAGCGTATTGGTGACGCCCAAGGCAATCCAGTGCCCGACACCTTGGCCATCGGCTTACTGGAACAAGGTCGGTTACTTGATGCCGCAATCGCCCAACTGCCCGCCTCAACTGCCGCAATTGAGTTGTATACCCTGACACTGGCAGGCGACGGCAAGCAGAGCGTGTTTATGCGTGAGGCCGATTATGTCGGCGACCTGCTGCAGGAGCGCTTCGCGGCGCACGGGCGGATTACGCTGGTCAATCACCGTGACCACTTGGCCGATCGGCCGATGGCCACCAGCGTCAGCCTGGGCCGCAGCATCCAGGCCTTGGCTGAGCGCAGTGGCAAGGAAGACCTGATTTTTATCTACCTGACCAGCCACGGCTCGGCCCAGCATGCACTCAACCTCGACCAGCCGCGCCTGCAACTCAACGACCTGCCCGCCAGTGAGCTGGCGAGCCTGCTAGAACCGCTCAAGGACCGCTATAAAGTGCTGGTGATTTCCGCCTGCTATTCCGGCGGTTTTATCCCCAAACTGCAAGATGAGAAAACCCTGATCATGACCGCCGCACGGGCTGATCGGGTATCTTTCGGCTGTTCCGAAGAAAACGACTTTACCTACTTTGGCCGCGCCTTATTTGCCGAAGCCTTGCAGCAAACGGATGACCTGCAAGGCGCCTTTACCCTAGCCCAAGCCAGCGTCGCCGCGCGTGAAGTAGCCGACGGCTTTGAGCCGTCTGAACCGCAAATCTGGCCAGCCAAAGCAGTGCTTGCGCAGTGGCGCTTGCTGCGCGAACAACAGGCCGAGCGCGACCTCAAGCAACCCGTTGCCGGGCAATCAGTTGGGCTGCAATCAGCTGGGCCGCTGCCGGCGCTCGTCCCTTAATCGCCCAGCCTGGCTGCCAGCGCAGGCAGGCTTCAGCCAACCGCCTGTTAAGCTGATGGATATCAGCGGAGAACCTCACGTTATGTATTTGACGCCCCAGCACATCCTTCTTGCAGGTGCCACCGGCCTGACTGGCGAGCACCTGCTAGACCGCCTGCTAAACGAGCCCACTGTCGCCCGCGTCTTGGCGCCAAGCCGCCGCCCATTAGCCGCCCACCCGCATCTGGAAAATCCCCAAGGCGAACTGCTTGGCTTGCTGCCGCAACTGAGCGGCCAGGTGGATACCGCCTTCTGCTGCCTCGGCACCACGATTAAACAGGCGGGCTCGCCGCAAGCGTTTCGGGCGGTTGACCACGACTTGGTGCTTGCCTTCGCCGAACGTGCCCGCGCCCTCGGCGCGCGTCACTTGCTGGTGATCAGCGCACTCGGCGCAGATGCTCATGCCTCGGTGTTTTACAACAAAGTCAAAGGCGAAATGGAGCAGGCACTGCGCAAACAAAACTGGCCGCAACTGACCATAGCTCGACCCTCATTGTTGCTCGGTGCCCGTCAAGAATTTCGCCTAGGTGAGCGCTTAGCGGCGCCCTTTATGCGTTGGCTGCCGGGCAAATACCGTGGCATCGAAGCCACCGTGCTGGCCCGCGCGCTCTGGCGTTTAGCCCTGGAAGAAGACAGCGGCACCCGGGTGATTGAATCTGACCAACTGCGCCGTCTTGGCCGCTAACCGAAGAGCACCTGTATGAGCACTGCACCGCATGATTTGATCAGCGCCCTAAGCCACGCCGACATGCTGGAAATCGATAATTTGCATGCCTGGCACTTCCAACTCAATGCCGAGCAACTGGCGCAGCACCATGCCGGCAGCCACATAAGCGCCACCGACCAACCGCTGCTGAGCATTGAGTGCATGGATGGCCGCACCCTGCGCAAATGGCACTTCAGCTTGGCCCAAGTAATCGCGGCGCGCTTTGACGATACGGCCGACGCCTGGAACATCAGCGCTACGGCCGGCACTCACGTGATCAAATGTTTTGCAGCCATCAGCGGCGACAACAGTGATCTGGCGGATGACGCCAGCAACGACGCCACCTAATTAGCTATTGAGGCCACCGCCATGGGTTTGTATGAGCGCTATCTGCTGCCGCATTTGATCGACTACACCTGCGGCATGGGCGCGGTGATGAAAGCCCGCTCGCAACTGGTGCCCCAGGCCCACGGTCGTGTCTTGGAAGTGGGCATCGGCAGCGGCCTGAACCTAGGGTTCTACGATGCCAGTAAAGTCACTGCGATTGTCGGGGTTGACCCCAGCGCTGATATGCAAAAACTGGCCAAGCAACGGGCTGCAGCGATCAGCATCCCGGTTGAGATGATTGCCCTCGAACTGGGGCAAATTAAGGCCGACGACACCAGCTTTGACAGCATTGTGTGCACCTTCACCCTGTGCACCATTCCCGATGCCGTAGCCGCGCTGAAAGACATGCGCCGCGTGCTTAAGCCCGGCGGGCGTTTGCTGTTTTGTGAGCACGGCTTGGCGCCTGAGCTGCCGGTCATACGCTGGCAGAACCGCATAACACCGCTGTGGAAACCGTTTTCCGGCGGTTGCCACCTCAACCGCGACATTGCCGCCCTGATCACGGCGGGCGGCTTTAATATCGGTGAGCTGAGCAACCGCTACCTCAAAGGCCCCAAGCCCATGACCTACATCTACCAAGGCTGGGCGGACTAAACCGGGCTTGCAGCGCAGCTTTAACTGAACGGGGATCAGCGCTGGCAAATCTCCAGCGCTTCAAACGCCGCCACGGCCATCGGTTTGCTGAACAAATAACCTTGGAAGTTCTTGCAGCCGTTCGCGAGCAACAGGTCATGTTGCTCTTCGGTTTCAACCCCCTCGGCAATCGCCTCAAGGCCCAGGCTATGGGCCAGCGCCAGTATGGCGCGAATAATCGCCAAGCTGCTGGCGCTGCCGGGCAGGTCACGAACAAACGACTGATCGATTTTCAGCTGCTCCAGCGGCAAATGCTGCAGGTAGGCCAGTGATGAATAACCGGTGCCGAAATCGTCAATCGAAAACCGAATGCCGAGGGCTTGCAAGGTTTGCATGCGCACAGCCGCTTCGTTTTTATCCGCCAGCAACAGTGACTCGGTTATTTCCAGTTTTAACCGGTGCGGGTTGGCCTGACTGCTGTGCAATTTTTGCTGTAACACTTCGATGAAATCATCCTTGAACAGCAATCGGCTGCTGATATTCACCGCCAAACTCAGCCCAGCCAAATGCGGCTGCTGGGCCCAACTGGCGAGCAGGTTGCACCCTTGCTTGAGCACATACTGGTCTAGTTCGGCGATCAACCCACTGCGTTCGGCAATTTCAATAAACGTACCGGGGCCGAGCAAACCGCGCTCAGGGTGTTGCCAGCGCACCAAGGCTTCGGCGCCTTGCAGCTCACCGCGCTGGTTCATTTGCGCTTGCAGGTAGAGCACAAACTCACCGGCGGCCAGGCCACGACGCATGTCTTGTTCCAGTTGCAGGCGATGGCTGACGACTTCCTGCATGCGCGGGTCGTAAAAGCTCAGGGTGTTTTTACCGGCTGACTTGGCGCTGTACATCGACAAGTCCGCGCACTGCATCAGCTGGTCCACCGAATGCTGTTCATCGTTGAACAACACAACCCCCAAACTGGCGCTGTTAAAGAACTGCTGACCATCCACCTCATAAGGCTCGCGCAACGCCAGCAGTAACTTGCTGCCGATGTGCTCAACTTGGGAGCCCGCCTCTTCGGCGATAGATTCCAAGCCCTCAAGCATGATCACAAACTCATCACCGCCCAAACGCGCCACGGTGTCCAGCTCACGCACGGTGTGCTTTAAGCGCTCAGCCACCTGACACAGCAGTTCATCACCGACCTGGTGCCCGTACACGTCGTTAACGTTTTTAAAGTCGTCGAGATCAAGAAAGATCAGAGCGCAATAATGCCCCTTCCTACGGCACAGCGCCGCTGCCTGCTCCAGCCGGTCACGCAACAGGCGACGGTTGGGCAGCCCGGTTAGCGGGTCGTAAAAAGCCATGTGGAGGATTTTTTGTTCGGCATTTTTGCGTTCACTGATATCCACCAGCGAGGCCACGTAGTTGGTCACAAGCCCTTGTTCATTAAGCACCGAGCCAATGGTTAACCATTCAGGGAAAATCTCGCCGTTCTTGCGCCGGTTCCATATCTCCCCTTCCCACAACCCGGTCTCATTTAGGCTGTGCCACATGCGCTGATAGAACTCAGCGCCTTGGCGGCCCGAGCCGAGCATGCGGGTGGACTGCCCAACCACATCATCTTGGCTGTAGCCCGATATCTGACTGAAGGCGCGATTAACTTTGAGGATTCGGGTGCTGGCATCAGTAATCATCATGCCCTGCGGTGACTCAAAGGCAATCGCAGCAATACGTCGATCCAGCTCCAAGGCAACCCGCTCGGTAATATCGCGGGCCATTAATACCAGCGCGCGCTTACCATCGACAGTGGTGTCTAAACGCCGTGCCCGACCTTCAAATACCCGCCAACCCGCAGGCGTTTGCAGTTCGTATTCAAGTGTTTGCGGCTGATCACTGGCCAGAGTAAGCGCTATGAATTGCATAAACATCTCCGCCTGACTGGATGCGAGCACATCCACTACACGGCGACCAAGCAAGCCTTCGCCGCCTGCGACAAGCAAGTTATTGTCGGGGGCTTTTATCTCCAAGTAGCGGCCCTCTTCATCCAGCACCATGGATAGGTCAGGCACAGCTTCGGTAATCGCCCGCAGCTGCGCTTCACTTTTACGCAGCGCTTCGCGATCGAGTTTTTGCTGGCGAATGTCCTCTAGCAAAAAACCCAACAGCAGGGTCGACGGGATCAAAACGACTAGCAGCGGCAAGAATGCATAGTGGCGCGACAGATTTAAATGCTCTGACGGTAGTAGCAGCAAAATAAGGATTTGCAGGCCTTGCACCAATACGGCAAACACCAGCAATGAGGGCAGAGTGAAAGACACTCGACCGGTCTTGCACGCGTGACGATAGGCCAGCCCCATCAGCACCGGCATCAACACGTTTAATAACCCAATGTGAGCGCTAATACCGCCTAGCCAGAGGCGATAAGCGCCGGCGAGTGCACCGGCTATTAGCCCCACCAGTGGGCCACCAAAAAAGGCCGCCATGCTGAGCACTACCGTGCGACCGTCGAAAATCAGACCATGCGCCAGCGTCAACGGAACCGACATGCCGATCACGCAGGCCGCACCAAATAAAATGCCGGAAATCAGCTTGCCTGACATCGAACGCTCATTTATGTAGCGCGTGATAAAGCCCTGCATCCAACACAGGGTAATCAGCAAGGTGGCATTCTTGATCAGTTCAAGGACCATTCAATTATCCGGGAAGTAACAACAGGCAAGAGTAGGGAGGGCGGGATGAGCATATAGATACTAGCAACTTAGTATCACGCGTCAAAACCAATGCTAAGGGCTTTACCCGGCCCTTAATCAGACGTTGATCAAGCTCGCGGCCCACGTAACTGCAAGGCGTCCACCAACTGCGCCGCAATCGTCATCCCCACCAGGTCCGCCAGGGTTTCCGCCTGCATGCGCTTCATCACCCGCGAACGGTAGAGGTCGATGGTCTTGACGCTGATGTCCAGTTGCTCGGCCATCTCGCGATTGGTGTAACCGCGCACCAGCGGCAACAGCACATCGCGCTCGCGCGGGGTCAGGCTGGCCAGGCGCGCCTCTATGGCCTGCAAGCGCGGGTCGGCTTGCACCGCTGCGGGGGCATGGCTAAGGGCTTGCTGCACGCTGTCGAGTAGCAGCTGTTCGTTGTAGGGCTTCTCGATAAAGTCCACGGCGCCGGCGCGAAACGCGCGCACCACGATGGGCACATCGGCATGCCCGCTGACGAAGATCACCGGCATCTGTACACCGCGCGCACGCATGGCCTCCTGCACATTTAATCCGCCCATGCCGGGCATGCGCACATCCAGCAGCACACAGCCTTGGCTGTGTTCATCACACGCATCGAGAAACAACTGCCCGCTGGTAAACGGCAGCGCTCTAAGCCCCACCGACTCCAGCAGCCAAACGGTGGAATCAAGCATGCCTTGGTCATCGTCGACTACGTACACCCGTTGTTGCATCTGCTGGCTCATGCGCTGCTCCTTTTATTGTTGTGGGTTTACTTAGCCGGGGTCGCATCCAAGCCATCTGCGTCTTCGCTGCGCAACAGCGGCAAGCGGCATTCTAAGCACAACCCACCGCCCTCTCCCGGGTGTGCCTCCAGTGCGCCGCCAAAGCCTTCGATGATACTGCGGCTCATCGACAGGCCCAGCCCTAAGCCCTCGGCCTTGCTGGTGTAAAACGGGGTAAAGATATGCTCCAGCTGGCCCTCGGCCACGCCGGGGCCTTGATCCCGCACGCGCACGCACAGCTGGCCCGCGTACTCGGCGGCACTGAGCTCAATGCGTGACGCTTGGCCGGGATGGGCCTCACGGTTGGCATCAATGGCATTGCGCAGCAGGTTGAGTAGCACCTGCTCAAGCAGCACTCGGTCGGCATACACCGGCGGCAGCGTGTCCGCCAGTTGCTCGGCGATGGTCACTTGCCAACTGTTCGCTTCCCACTGGCACAAGCGCATCGCTTCGCGGGCTACGCTGGCGATATCCAACGCCTGAGTCCGCCGTTGGCCTTTACGTAAAAAGGCACGTAAGCGCTTGATCACTTCTGAGGCGTGGTTGGCGTGCTCGTTAATGCGCTGCAGGCCCTGCGCCACTTTATCGGCGGCCTCGGGATTGTCGCCCAGCGCCTTGAGGTAGCGCTGGCTGGCGCTGGCGTAGTTAACCACCGCCGCCAGCGGCTGGTTGATCTCATGGGCGATACCGGATGCCAGCTCACCGAGGGTGACCAGCCGCGCAGTATGCGCCAGCTCATCCTGATGGCGACGCTGCTCGGCCTCACGCAACTCGCGCTCGGTCATGTCCCGCGCCACCAGCGAATAATAATGCTCGCCATCACGGCCCTGGTGCGCGAGCAACACCAGCGACACCAGCAAGGGCGCACGCGGGCCCAACGGCAATAGACGCACCTCAGCGCTCCACACCCCGGCGGCATCGGCGGCGGCCCAACCGCTGCGTTGCAGGTGCTGAAAATCGCTCGGTGACAACAGCTGATCGAGGGGCGGCAAGGGTTGCTGCTCGGCGATATTCAGCGCATGCAGAGCAGACGGATTAAGGTGGGTCAATTGCCCATTGGGGTCGATAAACAGCACCAGATCGGTATTGGCTTCCACCACCTCTGCCAGTCGCCGTTTGTTCTCTTCGGCCAGCACCCGCGCGGTGATATCGCGCGACACGCTGACCACCTCAACCACCGCGCCGGTGTAGGTTTCGCGGATGCCTCGGCTGGCTGTCTCAAACCATAAATAGTGCCCATCGCGGTGGCGAATGCGGTAGGTCATGGTGTGATAACCGTCCTGCTCCAACGCCTCGCGGGTGCTATCAAGCAAATGCTGCTGATCGTGCTCATGGAAAAGCGCCTGCACCAGAGTGCCGCGCAGGGTTTCCGGCCAATAGCCGAGCAGCGTCCAACTGGCCGGCGAGGCGTCGAGAAAGCGCCCATCCGGGGTGTGCCGGGAGATCAGGTCAGTGGTGTTCTCGGTGATCAAGCGATACAGGCGGCTGGCCTTGGCCGCTTCACGCTCGGCCTGCACCTGCTCGGTAGCCAGACGACAGCGGGCCAGCACCTGCTGCTCGGCCGCGTCGGGCACAAAGGTCCACATCAGTACCTGGCCGACATGTTGCGCCTCCACCGCCTCAATCGCCCGCCCCTGTTGCAGGCAGGCGCGCACCAGTTGCGCGGCATTCACCGGCAACAAATCCGTCAGCACCGCCAGCGAGCGTTCGCCCAACAGCGCTTGCATGGCTGCGTTTAATTGCAGCGGCCGCGCCTCGATATCCAGTAGCAAACTGGGCTGCGGGTCACTGCCCAGCAACAGGCTGCCACGGGCTTGCTGCGGCAGGCTGGCCAGCAGGGCCAGCAGCAACGCGTGGACCAAGCCAAGCCAGTCGCTGCTTACCTGCTCGTGCAATTCAATCAGCAACACGCCTGACTGGTCGTCATCCAACGCCACGGCTAAGGCCTGGCCATGATTAAGCCCAGCGCGGCGCACTCGCCCAGCCAACCAACAGGGCTGCTGGCGCAACGCTGTAAAATCCAGCCGCGGCTGCTCCTGCAAACGCGCAAATAACAGTTGATCGCTGGCGTCTAACGGATCGCCGAAGCCGGGCGGCAAATGCGCGGCACTGCCTTCATGGCTGTAGGTGGCGGTGCTCGCCTGCCAGCGCATATAGAACGCCTGGCGGACTTCCGGGCAGGCCTGCAGGGCGCGCAACAATGCATCGGCACGCACCGCCAGCGGCAGGCATTCACGCTGCATGCGCAACCAGCTGTGCAGCTGCACGGAAATCTCATTCATCTAGGTGTATTCCTCAATACGCACCGCGTGCTGCAGCGTGTGGCGAGCATCAGGCCAGAGATCACTTATTGCAAAGCGACCTAGGGCTAATAGGCACGGGCCAATTATAGTACATATACTATACAACTATAGTTTATCTTCCATATAAGACCCTGCGGATATATAAATAGACCCAGAACACTACCGGGCCTGCGTTTATCGCAATACGCACAGCGGCCCGCGCATCCAATCTGCCATGGGTACTTGCATGTCGATCTATGAACAGGGCCTTGCGCCTAACGCCGTCAACCACATGGCCCTTTCGCCGCTGAGCTTTATCGAACGCACCGCCCATGTTTACCCGCACTACCCCGCCGTGGTGCATGGCTCGATCCGTCGTGATTGGAGTGAGACCTATACGCGCTGCCGGCGCTTAGCCTCGGCATTGGCCGGCCGTGGTATTGGCAAGGGCGACACCGTGGCGGTGATGCTGCCGAACATTCCGCAAATGCTTGAAGCGCACTTTGGCGTGCCGATGATCGGCGCGGTGCTCAACCCCCTCAACGTGCGCCTGGATGCTGAAGCTATCGCCTTTATGCTGCAGCACGGCGAAGCCAAAGTACTGATCACTGACCGCGAATTTTATGACGTGATCCACGCCGCTGTCGGCATGCTCGATCACCCGCCGCTGGTCATTGATGTCGATGACCCCGAGTACGGCGAAGGCCAAGCCGTCAGCGACCTCGATTACGAGGCCTTTCTCGCCGAAGGCGACCCGCAGTTTGCCTGGCAGTGGCCAGCGGATGAGTGGCAGGCAATTAGCCTTAACTACACCTCCGGCACCACCGGCAACCCCAAGGGCGTGGTCTACCACCACCGCGGTGCCTACCTGAACTCGCTGGGCAACCAGATGACCTGGGCAATGGGCAACCACCCGGTGTACCTGTGGACGTTGCCGATGTTCCATTGCAACGGCTGGTGCTACCCCTGGACCATCACGGCCTTGGCCGGCGTGCATGTGTTTTTGCGCCGGGTCGACCCGGCAAAAATCCTTACCCTGATCCGCAGCGAGCAGGTCACCCACCTGTGCGGCGCACCGATTGTGCTGAATGCCTTGGTTAATATGCCGGCCGAGGCCAAAGCGGCTATCGATCACCCGGTTAAAGCCATGGTGGCCGGCGCTGCGCCACCGGCCAAGGTGATTGGTGCGGTGGAGGAAATGGGCATCCACGTGACTCACGTTTACGGCCTGACCGAGGTCTATGGCCCGGTAACGCTGTGCGCCTGGCACGCCGAATGGGATGCGTTGCCGCTCGATGAGCGCGTCGTCATCAAGGCCCGCCAAGGCGTGCGCTACCCGACACTGGAAGGGATGATGGTGGCCGACCCGAAAACCCTTGAGCCAACCCCGCGTGATGGCGAAACCATCGGCGAAATCTTTATGCGCGGCAACACCGTGATGAAGGGCTACCTGAAAAACCCCAGCGCCACCGCTGAAGCCTTTGCCGGCGATTGGTTTCACACCGGCGACTTGGCCGTGTGCCACCCCGATGGCTACGTGGAAATCCGCGACCGCCTGAAAGACATCATCATTTCCGGTGGCGAGAACATCTCCACCATCGAGGTCGAGGGCGTGCTGTATCGCCACCCTGCCGTTTTGGAAGCCGCCGTAGTGGCGCGCCCGGACGAAAAATGGGGCGAAACACCCTGCGCCTTTATCACCCTCAAGGCCGACCAGCGGCAGGTGAGCGAAGCGGATGTGATCAGCTTCTGTCGCGACCACCTGGCCGGTTTTAAGGTGCCCAAGACCGTGGTCTTCACCCAGCTGCCGAAAACCAGCACCGGCAAGATCCAGAAATTCGTCCTGCGCGACATGGCCAAGGCCCTCTGACCAGCATGTAGCCCGGATGAAATCCGGGGACAGCGATTCGGATTCCCCGGATTGCATCCGGGCTACGGCAAGAACACACCGTTTGCACAACAACAAGAACCGGCCTTGACGGCCGACGGAGATTCCTTATGCAAATTTTCAAGCGTCGCGACGGCGAAGAGCAGCCGTTCTGGAAAGCCGGCCCCTTTAAGGTCCGCCTGCCCTTCGTGCACTACCGCTGGGAAACCGCGGAGATGCTGCAAGCGTTGATCATGTTCGTGGTCAGCCTGGCGATGATCCCGCTGCTGGAAAAATACCTCGGCCTGCCCTATGACGTGGCCCTCGCCTACGTCGTGGTGTGTGGTGTCGGCTTTATGCTGCCGGCGCTGCTCGGTGTGCCCTTCGTGCCCGGCTGGATCACCCCGGGCATTCCGGTGGTGTTGCTGTTTCTCGGCAATTTCAAACCGGGCCCTGAAGCCATTCAGGCGCTGTTTGCCCTGCAATTTCTGGTCTTCGTGATCTTCCTGTTCCTCGGCGTCACGCGCCTGGGCAGCACCCTGGTGAAGCTGATTCCCAACTCGATGAAGGGCGGCATCATCATCGGCGCGGGTATTGCTGCACTGATGGGCGAAATTTCCACCGGTGGTCGCCTGGCCAATACGCCAATCTCCTTGGTGCTGGGCAGCCTGATCTGCCTGTACTTGATGTTTTCGGTGTCGTTCAAAAGCCTCACCGAGCGCGTGCCGCTGGCGCGCAAAATCGTCAACTACGGCATGGTGCCGGGTATGTTGATTGCGATTTTCATCGGCATTGCCGTGGGCGAATACAAGATGCCTGATGTGAAATTCGGCATCACCGCGCCGGCCTTCGCCGAGATGTGGAACTACCTGCCGTTCAGCGTTGGCTTCCCAGGTTTGGATGTGTTCCTGCTGGCCGTGCCCACGGCGGTCATCGCTTATGTCATCGCGTTTGGCGACATCATCGTCGGCCAGTCGCTGATGCAGCGCGCCGATGAACTGCGCACCGACGAAGTAATCGAGAACAACATCGACCGCGTGCATTTGGTCACTGCCCTGCGCAACGCCCTGCATGCCTTCTTCGCGCCGTATCCAGGTTTGGCAGGGCCGCTGTGGACCGCCGTAGCCGCCACCATGGCCGAGCGTTACAAGTACGGCCGCAAAGCCATGGACTCGATCTACAGCGGCGCGGGCACCTTTTGGATCACCGGCTTTATCGCCCTGTTCGCCCTGCCGCTGGTGAGCTTCTTCCAGCCGGTACTGCCGATTGCCCTGTCGCTGACGCTGATCCTCACCGGCTATATCTGCCTGATGGTCGGCTTTGAACAGCTGAGCAACAACACCGAGCGCGGCGTAGCCGGCACCATGGGTGTGGTGTTGGCCGTCTATGGTGCAGGCTGGGGCTTAGCGGCCGGTGCGGCGCTGTATATTTTGGTTGAGCGTACTCACCTGCTCACATTCACCAGCAGCAAAGCGCCGGCCAAAGACACCCCTGAAGCCGAGTGACCTTGCACGGCTCGCCTTAGGGCAGGCCGTCTTTTAATTCCTGCAACGACCCTGACGCCCTGGCGTCAGGGTCGTTTAATCACCGCGCCCTGCGCGGCATCTGTGCGAGAGCCTGTCGATGCCTGACTACAACGCCCCGCTGCGCGACCTGCGCTTTGTTCTGCATGAAGTGTTCGACGCCCCCAGCCTATGGGCACGTCTGCCGGCGCTGGCCGAAACAGTCGATGCGGCAACCGCCGATGCCATTCTGGAGGAAGCCGCCAAGGTCACTGGCAGCCTAATCGCCCCGCTCAACCGCAGTGGCGATGAAGAAGGTGCGCAGTGGCTGGGCGGCGATGTAAGCACCCCGGCTGGCTTCAAAGAGGCGTATGCCACCTACATTGAAGGCGGCTGGGTAGGCTTGGCCGGCAACCCCGTTTACGGCGGCATGGGCATGCCCAAAATGCTCGCCGTGGCGTTTGAAGAGATGCTCTACGCCGCCGGCTCCAGCTTCGCCCTGTATTCGGCGCTGAGCTCCGGCGCGTGCCTGGCCATCGACGCCCACGCCAGTGAAGCACTGAAAAACACCTACCTGCCGCCCATGTACGAAGGCCGCTGGGCCGGCTCCATGTGCCTGACCGAAGCCCATGCCGGCACCGACTTGGGGCTGATCCGCACCAAGGCCGAACCGCAAGCCGATGGCAGTTATCAGGTCAGCGGCAGCAAGATCTTTATCACCGGCGGCGAGCAGGACCTCACCGAAAACATCATCCACCTGGTGCTGGCCAAGCTGCCCGACGCCCCGGCAGGCGCACGTGGCATCTCGTTGTTTCTGGTGCCCAAGGTGCTGGTCGATACCGACGGCAGCCTGGCCGCGCGTAACGCCGTGAGCTGTGGCTCGATCGAACACAAGATGGGCATCAAGGCCTCGGCCACGTGCGTGATGAACTTCGACGGTGCCACCGGCTACCTGATCGGCGAGCCGAACAAAGGCCTGGCGGCGATGTTCACCATGATGAACTACGAGCGCCTGTCCATCGGCATTCAGGGTATTGGTTGCGCCGAGGCGTCTTACCAGGCGGCCCGTGATTACGCCCGTGAGCGCCTGCAAAGCCGTTCCGCCAGTGGCCCAGAAGCCCAGGAAAAAGCCGCCGACCCGATCATCGTGCACGCCGATGTGCGACGCATGCTGCTGACCATGAAGGCCCTCACTGAAGGCGGCCGCGCGTTTGCCTGCTACGTCGGCCAGCAGCTCGACCTGAGTAAATTCAGCGATAACGTGGCCGAACAACAGAGCGCCGAGACGTTGGTGGCCCTGCTGACGCCGGTGGCCAAGGCATTTTTCACCGACACCGGGCTGGACAGCTGCATCCACGGCCAGCAGGTGTTCGGCGGCCACGGTTACATCCGCGAATGGGGCCAGGAGCAATTAGTGCGTGACGTGCGCATCGCGCAAATCTACGAAGGCACCAACGGCATCCAGGCCCTCGATTTGCTCGGGCGTAAAGTCATTGGTAACGGCGGCGTGGCGCTGCGCCAGTTCACCCAGGAGATTCGCCGCTTCGCCGAACAACCCAACGCGCCATATGCCGCCACTCTGCTGGATGCTGTTGAGCGCCTGGAGCGCACCAGCTGCTGGCTGCAGGAACGTGCCGCAGGCAACCCGCACGAAACCGGCGCAGCGTCGGTGGAGTACCTGCACCTGTTCGGCTACACCGCTTACGCCTGGATGTGGGCGCGCATGGTCGCCGTGGCGCAGGCCGCGCGCAGCGAAGACGAAGCGTTTTACAGCGCCAAGCTGGCCACCGCCGCGTTCTACTTCGCCCGCCTACTGCCCCGCATCCTGACCCTGGAAGCCAGCATTCGCGCCGGCAGCGCGCCGCTGTATGGCCTGCACGCCGAGCAATTTTAAGCGGCCAGTCTTCTGGTCAGCCACGTTTGAGCGTTGGCGCGACGTCGCACTGTGCCGCCGCGCTTTTTTTCTTCCAGCACCGGTTGCCCGCCTGTTTGGCGCAAAGGGCCCGACGCGTTCAACCAAAGGTGCAATAGCCGACGCTGACTGCAACCGCCACCCTGAGCAGCATTGACGTACAACACGAGGTGATTATGCGAACCCTGACGACCCTGACCGGCAATAGCCAAAAACTCGATGGCGGCGCCATGTTTGGCAATGCGCCCAAGGCACTCTGGCAACGCTGGATGAAGCCGGACGAACTGAACCGTATCGACCTCGGTTGCCGCGCCCTGCTGGTGCAGGAAGAGGGCCGCAATATCTTGGTTGAAACCGGTATTGGCGCCTTTTTCAGCCCGGACATGAAACAGCGTTTCGGTGTGCAGGAAGAGCGTCATGTACTGCTCGACAGCTTGGCAGCGGCCGGCTTGAGCGATGCGGATATCGACATTGTAGTGCTCACCCACCTGCACTTCGACCATGCCGGCGGCCTGCTTGCCGCCTGGGAAGAAGGCCAACCGGCGCGCCTGTTATTCCCCAACGCGCAGTACATCACCGGCCAGCGTCAATGGCAGCGCGCCTGCCAGCCCCACGCCCGCGACCGCGCCTCTTATATCCCTGAGTTGCTGACGCTGCTGGAAGCCAGCGGGCGTCTGCATCTGGTGGCGGAAACCGCGCAGTGCGACCTGCTGGGCGCAGATTGGCGCCTGCACTGGAGCGATGGCCACACCCCCGGCCAGTTGATCCCCGAAGTGGCCATGCCCGATGGCCCGGTGGTGTTTCCCGCCGACCTGATCCCTGGCGCACCGTGGGTGCACCTGCCGATCACCATGGGCTACGACCGCTTCCCCGAAGGCTTGATTGAAGAGAAAGAAACCCTGCTCGCCGACCTCTGCGCCCGCAACGGCCGCTTGGTCTTCACCCACGACCCAGCCACCGCCATGGGCCGCGTCAGCTGCGATGAAAAAGGCCGCTATGGCTTGCAAGACAGTTTATCTGAAGCCCGCCATCTGGCCCGTTAAAGGCCCCGTCAAAAGCCGCCGCTAACGCCTAGGGTAAAGCCCATGGCGGCGGCTAAAGACAGCGGTAATAAGAGTGTGTCGAGCAACGCGCTGGCGGGTAAATCCACCGCCGGGTAAGCCGGTGCCTCAGCGCCAAAACGGTCAGTGGCGCAGCAGCCACCTTGCAAGGCATACCAGTCCAAACGTGTACCGGCATACACCACCGGCGCGCCCGGCTTGGCGGCGTCCAGAGTGCGCACAGTAGCGCAGCCGCTGAGGGTCAGGCCCACCAACACAGCTGTAACAGCCCGCCACACAGGCTTATTCATCGGGGGTGATCTGATGATGCTCACCCCAGCGCGGCAGCATGTCTTGCGGTACGCCGAGGCAGTTGAGAATGCGCGCCACGACAAAATCGATCAGGTCATCAATCGTCTGTGGCTGGTGATAGAAGCCCGGCGCCGCCGGCAGGATAATCGCACCCATGTTCGACAGCTTGAGCATGTTCTCCAGGTGAATACTGGAAAACGGCGCCTCACGCGGCACCAGAATCAGCTGGCGGCGCTCTTTCAACACCACATCCGCCGCGCGCTCAATCAGGTTATTGCAGGCGCCATTGGCAATCGCCGACAACGAGCCGGTGCTGCACGGCACCACCACCATCGCCGCAGGGGCGCCGGAGCCCGAAGCCGCCGGGGCCATCCAATCTTCCTTGCCGTACACGCGAATCTGCCCGGGCACCGCGCCGGTGTATTCATTCAAAAACGCCTGCATGGCCTGTGGTTTAGCCGGCAAGGTCACATCGGTTTCGGTGGCCAAAACCAATTGTGCGGCCTTGGAAATTAAAAAGTGCACCTCGCGGTCTTCGCGCACCAAACAGTCGAGCAGGCGTAAGCCATATTGCGCGCCTGAGGCGCCGGTCATGGCTAAGGTAATTCGTTCTGGACCGCTCATCGAAGCTCCTCGGTTTTTGGGTAAAACACTGCGCAGTTAGCCACACAGCAACCACGTAGCCCGGATGCAGTCCGGGTGAACCTTGCCGCGGATTGCATCCGGGCTACGACCTGCACCTTTATGCATTCGTTAGGTGGGTGGAGCGCAGCGATACCCATCACTTGCGCCCGGTCCATCCTACAGATTCACCTCAGCCCGCCAATGCATCCGCCAATTTGCCATGCAACCCACCAAAGCCGCCGTTGCTCATCACCACAATCTGCGTGCCCGGCGCAGCCTCGGCTTTGACTCCGGCGATGATCGCCTCCAGCGAGTCGCAGACCTGAGTTGGCACCGTTGAAGTGGCCACCGTAGCGGCTAAGTCCCAGCCTAGGTTCGGCGGCGCGTACCAATATACCGAGTCAGCCTGCACCACGGACTCGGGCAAACCGTCGCGGTGCGCGCCGAGCTTCATCGAGTTGGAGCGCGGCTCAACGATGGCGATCAGCTTGGCGCTGCCGATGCGCTTGCGCAGGCCATCCAAAGTGGTGGCAATCGCGGTGGGGTGGTGGGCAAAGTCGTCAAAAATAGTCACGCCATTCACGTCCGCGACCTTTTCCATGCGCCGCTTGGCGTTAATAAAGCTGCACAGCGCGGCAATCCCTAACTCGGGCACCACACCGACATGCCGCGCCGCCGCTAAAACCACGAGGGCGTTGGCGACGTTGTGCTGGCCGGTCAGTTGCCAATCTACGGTACCCGCAGCCTTGCCCTCGAAACGTACTTCAAAGCGCGAACCGTCGTCACTGAGCAGTCGCGCCTGCCATTGGCCGCCTTCGCCAGTGGTGGCGACCGGCGTCCAGCAGCCCATCTCAATCACCCGCTTAAGTGCCGGCTCAGTGGTCGGATGAATAATCAGCCCCTCGCCGGGAATGGTGCGCACCAAATGGTGGAACTGCCGCTCAATAGCCGCTAAATCCGCGAAGATGTCCGCGTGATCGAATTCAAGGTTATTCAGAATCGCGGTGCGCGGGCGGTAGTGGACGAACTTGCTGCGCTTATCGAAGAAGGCGCTGTCGTACTCATCGGCTTCCACCACAAAGAACGGCGTGTCGCCGAGGCGTGCAGAAATACCGAAATTTTGCGGCACGCCGCCAATCAAAAAACCCGGGCTCATACCGGCCTGCTCCAGTACCCAGGCCAACATGCTCGAACTGCTGGTTTTGCCATGGGTGCCGGCCACGGCCAGCACCCAGCGGTCTTGCAGCACATGATCGGCCAACCACTGCGGGCCGCTGACGTAGGGCAGGCCTTTGTTCAGCACATATTCCACCGCCGGATTACCGCGCGACAGGGCGTTGCCGATCACCACCAGATCCGGCGCGGGATCGAGTTGAGCGGCGTCATAGCCTTGAGTCAACTCGATGCCTTGGGCTTCCAGCTGGGTGCTCATGGGTGGGTAAACGTTGGCGTCGGAGCCAGTTACACGGTGGCCAAGCGCCTTGGCCAGCACCGCCAGCGAACCCATAAAGGTGCCGCAGATGCCGAGAATATGGATATGCATGATGGTCCTAGAGGCGTCGTCAGAAGCGGAGAACAGGCCGAATAAAAACTCGCCGCAGGTTATCACAGCGCCCCTGACCATTTGCGCTTGAACATCAACTCCAGAAGTGGCATTGCGCCGCGTTTAACCCCCTACATACGGCCGCTAACCGAGCCGGTTGATGCCGTGCTTGCGCAACTTGCGGTACAGGGTGTTACGGCTGATGCCCAAGTGCTCGGCGGCGCGACTGATGTGCCAGTGTTGCGCCTCCAGCACCGTAAGCAGCGCCTGGCGTTCGGCATCGCCTAACTGGTCGGGCTTGGCCGTCAGCAGGTTAGCCTGAACCGGCTGCGCATGACGCATGGGTGCAGGCAGTTCTGCGTAGGTGATGACCCCCTGCTCGCACAATGCGCACAAGGTGCGCAG